>CAYIEN010000007.1:0-17498 GCA_964362535.1 uncultured Methanosarcinales archaeon
GTCAGAGGACCAATATATCGGTCAAGGATTTTTTCCAAGACGCGTTCGTCGCGTCGGAAGCCGGGAATTTGCAATCCTGAGGCGAGCATTTGTTTTGCTTGGCTGCGTGCGTCCATGCCCGAGGTTTGGACCCAGAACCAGGAGAACACAACTGCGCCAACAATGAGGAACGTGATGTAGACGAAGGCGTGGCCGACGTCAATTAATCTGAGGCTTCCTTTGATGAGATTGCCAACGATGTTGACAGGGGTGAGCCAAAGCACAAGGCCTGAGGTTGCTTGTCCGTTGACGAAGGTTCCAAAAATAGGGTAGCCCCAGTTTTGCAGGAGGTTTCCCCAGAGTTGCATGTTTGCGAGCAATGCGGAAACGAGAATGACTGGCATGTTGCTGGTGTAGACGAAGTTAAGTGGCCATCGGATTCCGTATCCTCGGACGCGACCAAAAGATAACGGAATTTCTACTTTCATGGCTTGCAAATAAACTGCGATGACAAAAATGACGATTGTTGCGACAACGCCTGCGAGCATGAGTGCTGCGGTTTGCGGGTCGCCTGCGATTAAGCTTTGCACAAGTGCAGGAATTGCTCCAGTTGCGATGCCTGGAGTTGTGGGTGAGGGCAACGGGGATAATCCTCGGATGAAGATGCTTTGGGAAACGCCTGCTGCGATGAAGAGCGAAATTCCGGAGCCAAATCCCCATTTGCTGACTATTTGGTCCATGAGCATGACGAGGAATCCGCCCAAAAACAATTGTACGATGAGCAACAGTTGCAGTTGGGTATAGAGAGTGGTGCCGATTAAGTCGGGTGCGGGTGCGAGTCCGCCCATGTAGACGTAGATTGCTGCTTCAAAGATGATGAATGCGATGGAGGTGAGTTGTTGAATTCCTTGGAATTTTTTCTTGCCTTCGGGTGTCGTCGTATCAAATTTCAAGATGCCTGCGCCGTTCAACAATTGTAAGACGATGCTTGCCGTAACGAGTGGTCCAATACCTAAGCTCAGGATGCTTCCGAAGCTCGCTCCTAGAATGACGGAGATGAATTCAAATCGTTGTAACGCGTTCGAGCCAAGTCCGAAGAGAGGGACGAGTGATAGCGTAAAGAAGAGGACGAGAATGACGGTGGTCCACTTTAATTTTTCTTTGAAGGCGAGTCGTTTCTGTGATGGACCGGCAACTTCCGGGACGTGTTGGACAAGAAAGTCGAGGACGCTCATGCTGTGACTGCAACAGTTCCGCCTGCTGCTTTGACCTTTTCAACCGCTTTTTCAGATGCGCTTGTGACGGTCACGTGTAATTTGTGCGTGACTCTTCCGTCGCCGAGCAACTTTGTGAATCCGAGCTTTGAGAGGTCTATTGTGGCAACGCCCGCGGTCATGACTGCGTGTTTTTGCGCAATCCAGTGTGCGAGTTGTTGTTCAATGTCTTTCAGATTGATGGTGATTTGTTCGACTTGGTGGTTTTGGGCGACGAATCCGTGGCGGCCGAAGACTCGGTCTGCGTAATGCGGCTTCTTGCCGTCTGCCTTTTTACCTGATCCTGCGTGGCCTGCTCCGCCTTTGTTTCCCGATCCGCGGTGGAGTCGTCCCCATCCATGCGTTCGTGAGCCTCGAGCTCTGGAAATTTTTTGTCGTTTGTGGAATGCCATGTTGTTATACCATTCTCATGATGAGTTCATTAATCTTTTTGCCCCATTGGCCTAAGCTGCCGCCTGCTTTGTTGGGCAATTTGATGCCTTTGCGGGTAAATCCTTTTCTCGGTGATTGTAATGCGAACTGGTGTTTCTTCGGTCCTGCTCGCTTTGTTTCGAGTTCTTTGACGGTTTCGGGGGTTACTTCGCCCCATGCGACGAAGGAGTTGACTTTTCTGATCATTCCTCGGTTGGTGAGCGTGTCTGCCAGAACGACACATGCGTGTCGCTTGTCAAGGTTCAAGTGGTGGAGTGCGAATTCGATTGCCGTTGTCATCTTGGGTGCTCCTCGAACACGAACGACTGCGAGGAATTTGCCGCTGTCTTTGTGTGCGGGTGCAACAGTTGCGGCAGGCGTTGCTGTTTTTGCAGGAGCTGCTGCTTTTGCGGCGGGCTTTGCTGCTGTTTTTGGAGCTTGAGTTGTGGGAGTCATTGTGCGAGTTTACCGTCGTGCATTCCTAATTTGTCCGCGACTTCGTGCGAGATTTTGGTGGTTGACAATTTCTTGAGTGCTTCGAAGCAGGCTGTTGCGAGGTTGTTGGTGTTTCGTGTTTGTCCGAAGGTTTTGCTCCAGACATCTTTGAATCCTGCGAGTTCGAGGAGTTTTGCGCAGTTGGGTTCGATGACGAGTCCTTTACCTTTCGGTGCGGGGATTAATCGAATGACTGCTGAGCCGCACTTTCCTTCGACTTCGAAGGGTACGCTGTGGGGTGTTTTGCAGTTGCACTGCCAACTTCCGCATCCGCGCTTGATTTTGATCATGTTGATTTTTGCGTTTCGCACGGATTTTTCTCGTGCGGGCATGGTGTCTCGTCCTTTACCATAGCCGATGCCGACGAATCCGTCTCGGTTGCCCGCGACTGCCATGACGCCGAAGCTAGGTTTGTTTCCTTCAGGTGATTTCTTTTGGGTTTGTCGGAAGATTCTTTTTTGTCCGCCGCCGAATTTACCTTTTGATTGTCCAATGAAGAGGAGGTCTGTTTCGAGGTTGGGAAGCAACATGTCGATGATGGGTGCTTCGAGGATCGGTATTCCAGCATCAAGGACGGGTCCGAGGTGTTTGACTTCGCCGCTTTTGACTTTGCGGCCGATTTCGGTCTTCGGAGTCCAGGCTGCGATGTCGAAGCTTCCTGCGACTGGTTTTGCGTCTTCGACGGGTACTGCTTCGATGACGTCTTTTTCGACTTCGAGGTGTTCGACTTCAGCTGCCGCCGCGATCGGTGCGATTGCTGCTGCGGGAACTTCGACTTTTGATTTCTTTTCAGTTTGTTTCGGCATTATTTTCAACTCAGGAGTTTTTTCTTTGTTTCGTCAAAATGGGCCGGCAAATTTTCGGGTGCGAGGCCGTGCTTGGTATATTTAGTGAATTGGTGGGGGTGTTTTTTCGCGTCTTTTTTGACGTGTGCTGCCCAGGCTGCGATGTGTTCGCCGCGGATGCGCTTTGCGTCGGGTGCGATGACGTTGTCGAACGGTACTGCGAGTCCGCCGTCGATTGCTCCTTTGATTGCGGCGTAGAGTTTGTTGCCCTTGACGCTGGGATAGAGTCCGAGGTCTGCGATGGCGTGCGTGATTTTCTTTGCTTTTGCTTTCTTAGCGAGCATGATTCCGCACAGGTAGGCTGCGCTGATGTTGTCAGTGCCTGCTTTCCAGCCGTGCTTTGCGAGTTCTTTGGTGTGCGCACTGACGAGTACTTTGTCGCCTGCGACGCTGTAATCGACCACTTGCATGGAGATGTGTTTGAGCGATTTTCTGATGACGATGCGTGCGTTTCGCGAGCGCAAGAGAGTCAAGCGCTTTCTGTAGTCGGTGCGTTGTTCTCGCTTTCTGCGAAATTGTACGATGTAGTTGGGTCCGGTTGCCATGGTTATTTCTTGATGAACAGGTTTTGTTCTTCGAGGTAGACTTTAATGTGTCGCGTGCTTCTGAAGAAGCCGCCTTTTGCTTTGCGATAAATATCTTTGAACGTTTCAGGTGTGACTAACTCGCTCTCGCGGATGCGCTTGAGTAGGTCTCGTTGTGCTCGAATGCGGGACATCCAGGTTTCTTTTCTAGGCGTTCGGGAAGTGTCGGTTCCTTTTCGGCTTCCGATTCCTCTGCGTCGTCCTCGTTTGCGCTGCGATTGTCTCGCGCGTGCTCGTACTTTGCTTCCGCCGTAAAGGGGAGCTTTGGTGATCATGCCTTGTTTGATGAGTCGGCGTACGTCGGTGTTGGTGATTGCTGTTTTGATGTCGTCGAGCTTGTCGGGGTTGACCCAAATTCTGATGGGGGACACTCCAAGTATTTTTCCTGCGAGGCGTTTTTGAAGCATCATTGTTTGCTCGTCATGACTTTTTCTGCGTCACGTTTTTCTTGTTCCTTTTTGTCTTCCTGCGTTGCTTGGTCTGTCTTCGGCTTTGCTGCTTTTACAGGCGCGGCGGGAGCTTTTTTCTTTGCTTCCTTTTGGTGCTGCGCGATGCCGTCTTTGATGGACTGGACTTTCTTTGCAGGATCTTTATAGTTAAGTACTCTCAATGATTTTGCGTGTGCTTTGGTGATGATATCGATGCATTTGCGCGCGCCCACAGTGCTTGCGATGATGATGCCGTGCGTTTTTGCGTCGATGGTCGCGATTTGTTCGGCGTTATGCACGAGGACAGGGGTTAAGCCTGATTTGTGCATGTAGCGGACGAGTGCGGGTGAGCGGAAGCCAGTGGTGGGTAAGTGTCCGTGGCCGTGCATGTGCTTTCGGAGTTTGCTGTCCATTCCCTTGGGCTTTCGCCAGACGAGCGCGAGTCTTGCTTTTTTGTGCCAGTCCTGTCGGACGAATCGGGGTCGTTTCTTGTTTTGTGCTTTCTTTAATTCAAGCAGTGTTTTGAGTGTGTGTGCCATATTATTCTACCTTGACTCCGCACTTTTCAACCATGTGGATGCCGTCTTGGAAGACGCGTCGGTCGAAGTGGCTGATGCGTGCGAGTTGTTCGATGTCGCTTGCGGTGTTGCCGGCGAGTTCCAAATCAACGCTTTCAACGGTGATGTCTTGGCCGGTGACTTTGACGGTGACGCCGTCTCGGACGGTCATGACTCGCGGGACTTTTTCGCCGAATAAGTTTTTGATGGTGAAGGTTTTTCCTGACAAGCTCACGTTCATCGGGAAGTGGCTTGAGAGGACTTTCAATTTGTACACCCAGGGTTGCTGGACGCCGGCAATCATGTTGCGGACGTGTGCTGCAAGGGTGTTGATTGCAGTTTTTTCGCGCTTGGTTCCTTTCAAAACAGAGAGTGTTGCGGTTGTTCCCGAGACTGCGAGTGTGATTGCTGGTGCGGTTAACTTGCGCTTGACTTCTCCTTTCGGTCCTTTGACCGTGATGGTGTGACCCGAAAGCACAGCAGTTACGCCGGTTGGGATTTCGATGCTTGTTGACATGTCGAGTTTCATGTTAGTAACAGTAGGCGATGAGTCGCCCTCCGTGGTTGTGTTTCTTTGCTTCTTCGTGGGTCATGAGGCCTTTCGGCGTGCTGACGATGATGACTCCGACGTTCTTTGCGGGCAAGTATCTTTTTTCGAACTTTTCGAAGTTGGATGCTTCAACGGCGTATCGGGGTTTGATGACTCCGCACTTGTTGATTTTGCCGAGCAAATGTACTTTGACTGCTCCACCGCGTGCGTCGGAGAGCAATTCTGCCTGTCCGAGGTAGCCGAGCGTGTTTAAGAGCTCGAATACTTTTTTGATTGTTTTGTTGATAGGCATGATCGTGCAGTCTTTGCGACCGATCTTTTCATAGTTCTGTATTTTCGATAGTCCTGTTGCGAGTGCGTCGTTGAGCATTGTGTGTTACCCGTATTTTTTGAATCCGATGTGTTGTGCGATTTGTTTGAAGCATTGTCGGCAGAGGTCGAGGCCGTACTTGCTGTTGTGTCCTCGGTGTTGGCCGCATCGTCGGCATTTGACGCTTGCTTGGCCGTTGCTTCGTTTTTTCGGTGAATTGTGCTTGATGTATTTTGCGAGGGCGATAGGCTTGTCTTTTAATTGTTTAAAGGCTTTGTCCCAGCTGCTCGTTGTCATGATGTTTCACCTGTCATTTTGATGCCGAATGCAGTCTTCATGAATGTGATTGCTTCTTGTTGGCTGATGCGGTGTTTTTTGCCGACGACTGCTCGGTGCAAGCTTCGGCGCTTGATGTGGTAGCCAGGCTTTTCGAGCGTGACGCAAACTTGCAAGCCCATGACTCCGATTTTCGGGTCGTATTGTGCGCCGTCGATGTCGATGTGTTCCGGAATTCCGAACGAGATCGAGCCGTTGGTGTCGAAGTTGGTGTCTTTGAGGGTGAATTCTTTTGCTTTGAGCAATCGTTTGAGCATTGTTTGTGCAGAGTGTCGTCGCAACGTGATCATGCAACCGATGGGCAATCCAGGTCGGAGTCCCCATGCCGCGATTCTTTTTTGCGTGACTGTCTTGACAGGTTCAATGCCGGTAAGCGACTTCAACACGAGTACTGCTTTGTCAAGCTTTGTTTGCTCTTTTCCCGCTCCAATATTGAGCGTGAGCTTCTCTATCCGAGGTAGTTGCATTGGGTTCATGGAATGACGTACGCATTTGTTTTCTGTGTTTGCGACGTGGTTTCGTTTATGGTAAATGTGACGTTTGCGCCTTCGACCGTGCTGACTTTTGCGGTTTGGCCGATGTATCGTCCTGCGGTGATCAAAATAGTTGCGCCTGCTTCGAGCTTCAAGTGCTTGAGGATTTTTTGGGACGGTGTTTCGACAATCAATGTATCTCCTACTTTGTAGGTGTTTTTGTCAGCGACGATGTTTCGTCCGTCGATAAGGTTGACTTGGAGTTTGCCGTTGTTGGTCATGGTCTTGTTGATGATTTTGCAGGGTTTGTGGTGCAAGTCTTTGGTTGCGGGTGCAAGCGCCAAACGGCCTTTGCTGTCGATGCCCATGCGGAATGCTTGCTTTGCGTCGGGGACTTCGATCGTGTCGAACAATCCAACCGGGAATCGCGGGTCGATGATTCTTTTGCCGTCGACGAGGATATGCTTTGCAAGTAACGCTTTCTTGACTTCGCGGCTGGTTGCTGCGAGTCCGAGTTCTTTGAGGATGATGTTCAGGGGTAGAGCACGGTCAAGGGGGTGTGCGCCCGGGTTGGGCTTGGTAATATAGAGAGTTGTTTTTCTCTGGATCAACCAGGAGCGGGGTGCTGCGTATCGTTTGAGGTATTCGCTGTTGCTCATGCTTTGGTCTCCATGCGGCGCTTGTCCGTAGTGTCGAGTTCGGTGATCATAACATTGCTGGGGTGTAAGGGGTATGCGCTTTTGCTTCCGTCTTTCTTTGCGTGTTCAACGCCCGTTACATACACTCTGCTTTCGGGGATGTCGAGGCGTTCTATTTTGCCGGATTTCTTGGCGAATTGTCCGCGCATGACGGTGACTTTGTCGCCGATGCGGAGCGTGACGCTTCGTGATTTGTGTTTGGTGCGCAATTCTTTGCTGAGGTGTGCGGCCAAAAACTTTCGTTTGATGTGGAGGGGTGCTTTGTATGCGTATTTGCGTTGCTTGTTGGGCTTGATGCTTGCTTTCCAGTGGCTCGACCATGCTTTCATAGGATCACGCTCGCTAGCTTTGATACCAAAGGCCAGCGTTCCGCGACTTCTCGTGCGATGGGTCCTTTGATCATGGTTCCTTTGGGGTTTCCGTCTTTATCTTTGAGGATGACTGCTGCGTTGTCTTCGAACTTGACTCGGATGCCGTCCATGCGTCTGAATTCTTTTTTCTGGCGCACGATGACTGCGTAGACGACTGTCTTTCGGATGTCCGGCTTTCCGGAAACGACGCTTCCCATGACGATGTCCGCGATTGCGGCTTCGGGGTTGCGTCCTTTGACTGTTTTGTGTCGTAAGACGCTGGTGATTTTGAGGATTTTTGCGCCGGAGTTGTCGCACACGTCGATCCAGCTTCCGTGCGGGAGTGCTCGTGTTGCTCGGGCTTTGACGGGCTTCATTGTTCTGCCTCGACTGCTTCTTCCTTTTCTTCTTTCTTGACGGGCATCTTTGCTTCCTCGAGCAGGCGTTCGCGTGCGAGGTAGGCGATGTTTTGTCCGAGGATTTCGGTGATCACGAATGTTTTGGTTTTGCTCAAAGGTTTGCATTCTTGGATTTTGACTAAGTCTCCCTTCTTTGCGCTGAGGCAGTCGGGGTTGTGTGCTTTGACTCGGGATCGTTCGGTTGCTGTTCGTTCGAACTTGTGGATTGTTCGGGTGCGTGCCCATTCGACGTTTGCTGTTCGTTGCATTTTGCTGTTGATGACTGTGCCGACGAACGATCGTCCGTGGGTGCTTAAGCTACCGTGGAGTGCGCAGTGTGCGTCTTTGCAATTGTGTTCTGTTTTTGCCATTGTGGTTTCCTTGATTGTGACTTATTTGACGATGATCATTTCCGGGGCGAATCCGATGTCGACCAGGATTTCCTTGACTCGTTTGCGGTGGTCGCCTTGCAGTTCGACTTTTCCGTCTTTGACGGTGCCGCCGCAGGCGAGTTTCGCCTTGAGTTTAGATCCAACATCTTTGATGTCGATCTGTTTTGTGTCGATGCCCGAAACAACCGTGTAGTTCTTGTTGAACTTTTTCTTTTCGAGGCAGACTTCTATCGTCTGCGATTCCTTTGCAATGCTTTCGCACACGCAGAGATCTTTGGGAAGTCCGCATGTGTCGCAAATGTCAGTCATTGCTTGGGTCGTGCCCCGGTGTGTTTGATTTCGGTTTTGGCGGCCGCAGGTTTGTTCTTGCGCTCGCCTTTGATGGTGAGGATTTGCGCGATGGTGCGCTTGCTTTGTCTGATTTCTCCCGGGTTCTTCGGGGGTGTTCCCGTCGAGACTTGGCCGTAGAGCTTCATGAGGTTCTTGCGAAGCTCAGCTTCCTTGTTGGTGAGGTCCTGTTCACTCAGGTTTCGGAGTTCCTTGGCTTTCATCGGGTTTCACTTCGGTTAATTTTTCTGTTGCCTTGTCGGCGTCTGTTTTTCTGCGTCTGGGTCCGCGGCGTTCTGTTTTGCGTTCCTGTTTCGGAGTTTCGGCGACCTTTGCTTCGGTTACGTCTCCGGGTTTGCGGACTTCGACGTCGTCTGGGAGGATGAGTCCGGGCGGCATGATTCGTACTTGGATGCCGATGGTTCCGGTCTTGAGTTGGGCGTACGCTTGTGCTTTGCGGAGGCCGGTGATTGCGATTTGTCCTGATTTCTTCATGTATCCTTTGGAAAAGCGCCATCGTTTTGCGCGTGCGCTGGGCAGTTTGCCGGTCATCGTGATTTCGACGCCGAGCGCGCCACTTGTCATTGCGTCTTGCAAGACTTTGTGGCCGACTGCTTTGAATTTTTGTGAGCCGAATCGTTCGAGTGTGCTCGCGATTCTTTCGGCGACGATTTGTGCGTCGACGTCGGGCTTTTCGATTTCGCTGATTTCGATTTGAGGATTTTCAAGGCCGAATTTCTTTTTGAGTGCGCCAGTGAGTTTCTTGATGTTTTCGCCTTTGCGTCCGACGACGAGGCCGGGTTTGCTGGCGAAGACGATGATTTTTTCTCCGAGGGGTGTTCTAACCATTTTGGTGTGGCTGTGCCCGACGTTTTTGAGTGTCTCTGATACGAATTCCAAAATTTGGCGTTCTTTGACTCGTTCCGCGACAAACTTGCGTTCAATCATTTTTTGGCCTCAGTCTTTGCCGGTTTGTTGTGTTTCTTTGAGGGTGATTTCGGGCCCAAGACGATTTCGACGTGGGTTTGTTTTGCGTAGCCGCCAGTTCGTCCTTGTCCGCGTGCGGTCGGTCCCTGTTGTGCTGCTGCGTGGAAGATGATGAGGTCGTTGCTGCTGAGTCCTTTGAATTGTGCGTTTGCTTCTGCGCTTTTGATGACGGACAAGACGTACTTGCATGCTTTCTGCGGGTATCGTCCGACTGCCATGTTGGGTTTGTGCGCGGTTTCTTTGTAGTAGACGATCATGGGGACTGCTTGTTTTTTGTCCATGACGTCAAGCAGTGCTTGCTTGGCTTTGTTGAGGGTCATTCCGTTGACGTATCGGCAGACTTGCGTGCTGATTTTGGTCGAGATCGGGAGGTTGTGGCTTACTGCTTTCGCCATTCCGTCTGTGATGGTTGTGGAGTATCCGTAGCCTGTCATTTTATCTCACGCTCAATGCTGAGCTCGATCGGGTTGCTCCGATTCCGGGCGCGCTGTGTTCGACTTTCTTTGTTGATATCGAAAATTCGCCCAGTCTGTGGCCGAGCATGTCTTTTTCGATGATGACGGGAACAAATTCTTTTCCGTTGTGAATTTTGATGGTTTTGCCGACGAAGCCAGGTAATACGACGAGGTCTCGGCAGTGTGTTTCGAGTGTGGCTTGTCCGCGGTTAAGATTCTTGAGGAATGTTTTTTGTGCTTCGGTGAATCCACGCTTCATTGTTCGGCGTGATCGGGAAGGGATGAATTTCATAAATTCGTCCGTACTCATTTTCTGGACTTGTTCCCAGGTGTTGCCGTAAAATGTGAATTCTTTTGCCATGGTTAACTCTTCCTTCCGGTGCGTCGCGCGCCGATCTTACCGACTTTTCTGCCGGGCGGTGCGTGCGGTGATTGTACTTTGTTCTTTCCTTTTCGTGAGGTTCGCTTGTTTCCGAAGGGGTGGTCGACTGCGTTCTGGGCTGCTCCCGACGGGTTGGGCCATCTCTTGTTTCTGTTTCTGCGATGGTGATGCATTTTTCCTGCTTTGAGGAATGGCTTTTCTGTTCGGCCCGAGCCTGCGACGATTCCGATGAGGGCGCGGCAGTTGGGTGCGAATGTTCGTTGTCTTTTGCTGGGCAACATGACAACGATTCCTGCGTCGGTTTTGGTGATGACGCGGGCGTAGGTTCCGGTGGTTCGGCAGAATCTGCCGCCGTCTCCTTGTCTGCTTTCTACGTTGAAGATGAGTGTTCCGTCGGGGATGTCTTTGAGTGGGAGGGTGTTTCCTTCTTTGATTTCGCCGCCGGGTCCTGCGGTGACGATGTCGCCTACTTTGAGGCCTTCTGCGGCTTGGACGAGGACCATGCCGCTGGGGTATTTGACTTCAGCCAAGGGTGCGAGGTGTCCCGGACATTTTACGAAGTCGGTGATGACGCCCATTTGCAATTCTTGTGAGAGTCTCGGGTGTCGTGCGTCGCCTGCGTATGCGAATGATCGTGCTCTGTAGTTTGGTCCGCCTTTTCCGCGTGCTTGTTGGATGAGGTTTTTTCCCATTTTACATCAGTCCGAGGTTTGTTGCGATGTCGATCGCGGGTGTTTCTTTTGCGAAGGCGACGAATGCGCGCTTTTGTCCGTTTCGGATGTGGGTGCGTACTGCGTCGACTTTTGCGGTGAATAGTTTTTCGATTGCTTCTTTGATGTCAAACTTTGTCGCTTTGATGTCGACGACAAACACGAGTGTGTTGTTTGATTCCATGAGTCTGATGCTTTTTTCTGTTGCGAGGGGGTGCTTGATGATGCCGCCGACGTGTTTGGTGATGGAGCTCATGAGTACAGTTTCTCCTTTGTCATTTTGTCGATGGCTGCTGATGTGTAGAGGGTGAGTCGTCCGGGTTTGGTTCCGGGGGCGAGTAATTCTGCGTTGAGTTTGTTGACTGCGACGACGTCAATGCCTGCGATGTTGCGTGCGCTGTTAACCAATTTGCACGGACCGCTGACAACAATCAAGGGACCGACTTTTTTGACGTATCGGCGTCCTCGCATTTTTCCCATGCCCGCGCGAACTGTTTTTTCGGATGAGCGTTCGAGTTCTGTGGTGAGTTGGAGTTTGTCAAGTGCTGCGCGGACGTCGACGGTGCTGTCGATTGCTTCGAAGGTGTTGTCGATGAGGAAGGGGTAGGTGTTGGGTATTTTGTGGCCGTGCTGCGTAACAACTGCTTTTTGGACGGTTGCTGCGAGTGCGCTTCGGATTGCTTTTCTGCGTTCTTGGGTGTTGATGGATTTGCTCCAGACTTTTTCTGCTCCGGGCGGGAACGCTCGTCGTCCGCCGACGGTGCCGGGTGCGAATGCTCCAACCCAGTGCATTCTGGTTCCGTTTCTGCTCAATGTCTTTCGAGGCACTCGCGAAATACCGTGACCGTACGAGCACTTGTACTTGCGTCTGCGTCGCGACAACTTTGCCGCTGCTTTTTTGCCTGCGCGAGGATCGGAACCGTAGGGTTGTCGTGCGTTTGCTTGCATGACTTCGACGGCGCGCTGGATTAAGTCGTTACGCACGGGTTCGTCGAATTGTGTTGGCAAGTGTTTCTTGCCGACGTTTTCATTTTTTGCGTTGAAGATTGAGAGTTCCATGTTATTGTTTGCTCGACGTGCTGATGTATGTAATAGGCGGCGCTTGTTTGGGTACTTGTTTGTTTGCGCGCACGGGATGGGTGATGGTGATGAGTCGTTTAATTGTTCCGCCGACGCTGCCCTTGACGAGTGCGTAGTTTGCTTTGAGAATGCCGTATCGCTTGAATCCGCCGGTCATGACGAGGTCTGCGGGGTTGGTACCAATCTTAAGAAGCCATTTGTTGATTTCTGTTCGTCGGTGCAATCCTTGCTGTCCGCTGTGTGCGACGCTCCAGCTTCGGTTGCTTCCCCAGCCGCCTAAGCTTCCGGGTCCTCGGATTGTTTTTTGCGATTTGTGGCTTCGGATGTCGACGCCAAATCGGGGGACGGGTCCTTGGTTTCCGCGTCCTGTGGTGACGCTGTGCAGGTCGAGTTGGTTTCCTTCTGCGAAGACGTCTGCGAAATTGATTTCTTTGCCGAGTATTGTTTTTGCGTAGGCGAGTTTGTCGTCGACTTTGTTGCCGCCGATGTGGAGTTCGATAATTTCAGGTGTTTTTTTCAAGCCGATGGTGTGGGGTTGTGTTGCGGTTAACAATCGGATGTCTGCGATGCCGTCGAGCTTGACTGCGTCGAGTGTTTTGGAATAAGTAGCGGGAATTGGGAATGCGCGTGCGATATATTTGTCGAGAGAAGGTGCGAGAATGACGTCGGATACTTGTGTGCCGCCGTATGCGTGTTTGTAAATGTTGACGCCGACGACTTTCATGGGCGGGCATTCCAGGACGGTGACGGGCATGGGAATTTCTTCGCCCTTGGTCATGGAGTTGGCGCGCGTGTCGTTGATGACGACGTGGGTCATGCCGACTTTGTAGGCGGCGAATCCGAGTGCCTTGACGTCTTTGCTTGCTGCCCAGGTTCGAACTCGTGCAGTCATTCTGCTAGCTCGCTTTCGCGGCCAGAACTGCATTGATCCTCGTCTCGGGTTTCTTGTGCGTGGCATATGGGTAAGAGCCTGAATCCTCAGAAGTCAGCTAATCTGACTGTACTGAAAAGCGTTCTTTTCAGGCTCGTCTTCTCACCGTCGATAACGGCGTAGTCACAGTTCTCGATGGGTTGTTTATAAATCTTACTGTTACGTTTCCACTGGAACTTTGTCGACGGAGAATTGGTTTTTCGTGTTTTTTTCACGGTTTTTCGTTGGTTGGTTGCGCAACAGGATTTGAAGGTGTTAATTGACTAACTGCTGTCTTCTTTTCTTCCTTCTCTGTTAGTTTACTTAACTTCTCTGCCTTTCTGGCCTCTTTTTCGGCTTCGAGGCGTTGTTCTTCCATCTGTTGATTCACAATCCATGCCCTTCGAGTAGCGTAGCTGACGGGGTTTTTGATGCGGTTGCAGAGGTTGTCTGGCTTACAAATGCCAAGTTCTTCCCAGAAGGTGCGGCAATTCGGAGGCAACATTGCTTTCTTGGTCTGTTTGTGATAGCGTATGTGGCCCTCTATTATATTGTCTCGGAGGGGTTCGGGGTTGCGTTTGTTCCACTCGCGAAGCCATTCCAGTATTTTGTCGGGATCCCATCCGACGCTGAGAAGGAAATTTGTTATTGCGAAGAGTGCTCGTTTTTTGCCGTCTTTCATGCCGAGGCTTGCGAGTTTGATGCACGGGGGAAAGAGTGTTTCTGCGAGCGCGACTTGTGGTATTTCGAATTCTTTTCCGCCGACAAAGGTCATGCCTCTGATTTTTTTCGAGTCTGCGACGATCTGTTGGTAATCCTCGCGTTGTTTTTTGTCGATGCCGAAATCGAGTGACGCGACGAAGAGTTGTTTTGCTTCGCCTGCTTTCGCAAGATGTCGTTCCATGTATTTCATGGTCGGTTTGACGACGTCGGGGTGGGCTTCTGCTTTGCTGAATGCCATGATTCTTTCGGGTGCGATGGGGATGCTGATGAGTCCGGATTTTTCGTTGAAGGAGTAGGGCATGCGGTACAAATGTCGTGGCGCAATAAGTACGGTGTCGATGGTCAGTACGCCGAAGGGGTCGAATTGTCCGTTTTTGAACAATTCTTCACGCGTTTTTTTGGCGCGTGTTTGGATGGTGCCGATGTCATGAAATGCCAGTAATTGTTTTGCGAGTTCGTCGCGGATCATGTTTGCGAGATACGCGGCAATTTTGCGTGGTCCGTCGGGGAACCAGTCTTTGATGGGTTTGCCGTTGACGTTGTCAGGGAATGCTTCGAATGGCACTCCAATGTGGAATCCGTGGTTGCCCGAGAATTTTACCGTGACGTAATTGATGCCGTGGTGCTTTAATGCTTGGACGAGTAGATCGCCAGCAATTTGGCTGTATGAGAGTTCTGGACAGTCGATGTCGAGGAGTAGGTCCCATCCTTTTCTGAGTGCGTCCAGCTCTTGTCGCGGCATGCCGGTTTGGATTTGCATGGGGTTGAGCCAGAGTTCTTCGGAGCAGTGGAAGCTGGTGGCTCCGCGCTTGACGTGTTCGAGAATGTCATTCGGATACTGTAAAGTGTCTGGTCGTTTGCCGTAGCCCTGTCCGCCAAAGCTGACAGCGATTTCTTTGTCTGCGGCGCCATCTACTAATGCCTGCTGGATGTCTGGGCGCTTGTAGTACTGGAGCAAGGTGCTCAGATGAATTACCATATTTCCCCCTCTATTTCGGCCGTTCCTAATGCTTATATATTTGTTGCGTGTATGTCCAGTGTATGCCCGCGGAACTAGTTAGAGTAATGAACAGACTTATTGCTGAAAAGATACTCGTGATAGTTGAGGGTAAGCGAGATATTGCGTCCTTGCAGGAGCTCGGTTTCGAGAACATTCGCATGCTGAATGCTCCGTTGTTTGAAGTGGTGGAAGATGTCGCGAGAATGACAAAAACTGTCGCAGTTCTTACGGATTTGGATTCAAAAGGCAAAGAATTGCACAACAAATTAAGCGAAGACTTTCAGCGCCATGGCGTTGCGGTCGATGACACCTTCAGAAAATTCTTGTTGAAGAACACTCCAATAAAGCACATTGAGGGTTTGGCGACGTTTGTTAAGAATCATGCGGAATGAACCATTATCTAAGAGGGAGTTTCCAGAAGCTAAATTTTTATAAACGTCAACTCAAAAAATAGTTTTATGTATTACATTCTTAATAGTCCATCCCCGACTGCCGTGTTCACGGTTACTGCTGACGGCACGCCGCGCACGATTGGTAGCGCGTATCGCTTGCTCGAAGGAGAGAAATCAAAAGCCGGAAGACGTTTTCACCTGTTCGGTGAGCATCCATACGCAAGCGGGTTCGCTCGTGAAATCATCCTGGTCAAACCAGATGGCACGGTCAAACTCAGCAAACACGGCATTTTCGGAGCGTCTATCGCCTCGGTTTCAGAACGCGAAGCGCGTTCAACGGCACGTAACGTTCGAAAACATCTTGATGAGATGGAAGATATTGAAAGTGGAGAACCCGAATCAGGTAATTGGTAACATACTCGTTGTTAAATCAATCTCTAAACCATCAGTTCTTAGAATACTCTCCATCAGTCACATCCTTAATTCCCTGCGCCTTTTTCTCTCCGATATTTTCAACGGCTTTGAGTTCATCGGCAGTGGCGTTCAGCACGTTTTTGACAGAACCAAAATGTTTCAACAACTCTTTCGCCTGATTCAGACCAATATTTGGTAAAGATGAAATGACATATTCCTGAGACTCTTTCAGCGTAATTGGTTTTTTGCTTGCGTGGGGGGAGAAGTGTGAGGTGTTTTCGGTTTGTTCGCGTTTTGCGATCATGGCAAGGATTGCGGCGGTGTCTTTTGGGTCTTTTGTTCGCAGTACAGGAATGCCGTAATTGATTGTAATTGTTGCCAACATTCCACGAATGGCATTTGCATGAATGTTGCGTAATGCGTAAAGGTCTTCGGTTCCTTCGACGACAACAATAGGTCGCGCATAGTTTTCTTTCAACGATTTAAGCTGGTCAAGCAATCGCCCGTCAACAATGCTGTCAACGAAATCTTTCGTTGTTTTGAATTCAACCGCAACGCGCGACGAAAGAATGTAATCAGCAGTATTCAACATCTCCAGTTTCAAATCGACGCCGAATTCAACCAACTCTTTAACAACGCCTGATGATTTCTCGCGATAGTCTGCGTAAATCACGGTCGAATCCTGCACAAGTTTCTGTTGCACAGGTAATGTCGGCATCATAGTGTTCTTCAAACCAATCAAGATGTTGTTCATGGCGCGTTCTTTTGTTTTTGCGCTCCAGGAGTATGCTTCGTCGCGGGTTCCTTTCGCAATTAACATGACGACGTTTCCTTTTTCTTGTCGTCCGGTTCTTCCGCGTCGCTGAATGGTTCGAATCGCGGACGGTACGGGTTCGTAGAAGATGACGGAATCGACGCGAGGAATATCCAAACCTTCTTCAGCAACGGACGTCGCAATGAGGACGCTGAACATGCCGTCTTTGAAGTGTGCGAGCATTTCAATTTGTTTTTTTTGGGATAATCCTGTTGTTTTGACTTTTGCTTGTCCGACGAAAACCTCACTTAAGATGCTTGCCTTTTCCAATTCTTTCTGCACGTAGACGGCGGTATCGCGGTATTGCGTAAAAAGAATAATCTTGGCCATTTTGTTTTCGGCGAGTATTTTAGTGCAGATGTCACGTGCAGCTGCAAGTTTCGGATGATCAATATTGTTTGCAACAAGTGTTTGCGTCAGAGAAAATGCCGTCTTGAAAGAATTATCCTCGGCCAAATTCTTCACGGCTTTTGATTTTCCGAGTTTTGCTTCTTCGAATACTTTCTGAAAGTATTCGTTGAGTGCGGAGATGCATTGGGTTTCCAATAAGTCGAGTGCGTGGTGTGCTTTCATGGCTTCTGCAGCCAAGGATAATGATTTCATAGTCTCAAAATCACGTTCGCCGTTTGCGAGGCGTGCTTGCAAGTCCATTTGCAGTCCGAGGAGTTCGCGTTTGCTGACGAGAGAAATAGTGTTTGTCAGTCCGTAGCGTTTGATTTCTTCGAGTTTGCTTTTAACACAATTATTGAGGTGTTGTTGGATTGTTTTGAATCCGGCGGGCAGTTCGAGTTTGATGGTGGTGATGTCTGTTTCTTGGATGTATGGCTTGACGTCTTCATCTTTGTCTGTTCGTACTTCGACTGCTTCGATAAACAAATTTTTGCAGATTTCTTCGATTTTCAATACTTCAGCACCAGGTGAAGCCGTTAATGCCAAAATTTTTGAAAAGTCTGCTTGTCGCTGGTAGTGTTTGGCGAGAAAGACGTAGCTGTAGTCTCCGGTTGCGCGGTGTGCTTCGTCAAAGATGATGAGTGATACGTTTTTGAGCGAGATTTTGCTTCCTAATACATCGTTTTCGATGCCTTGGGGGGTTGCAAAAACGATGTTGATGTTGTTCCATTGTTCTGCGCGTTCTGCGGGAGAAGTATCTCCAGTAAAGAGTGCCATTTTGTCATCGGCAATGTCAAAATTCTGGCGAAAGGATTGCAAGTGTTGTTCGGCGAG
>CAYIEN010000007.1:17508-58341 GCA_964362535.1 uncultured Methanosarcinales archaeon
TTGTTGGCGCGAGGAATACAATTTTGGAGTTGGGGAACATGTGCAGTCGTTGCGCAGCCAACATCATTGCAATAGCAGTCTTTCCAAGACCTGTAGGAAGCACAACGAGTGTATTTTTGCCGACGCAGGTGTTGAGAATTGTTTCTTGGTAAAGTCGCGGCGTGAAGTCTTTTAGCATCGCGTTTCTGAGAAGAATTTCATTTAAATAGGTATGGAGGACATGTCCTGTGTCCAGTGGTTAGGTTTGTGTCGCTAAATGTTAATAAACGGGGTTTGGTCTTGTTTGTTCATGAAGAAGCCGTATATTGGTGTGACTGGTCCGACAAGCGTGGAAGAGGTAGATAGTATTCTCGGCTCATTTTTGGACGCGGGTTTGTTTCCTGAGTGCGATGTGACTCCAATGGTTGGTTTTTTGGTGTCGTACAAGACGTTGAATGGTCAGGCGACAGAAAATCTGCGTTATCCGCCCGTTGCGAGTCTTCCTGCGCTTGTTGCTGCGACGCGTGACCGCGCGCTTCCCACGATTCATTATAATTCGCGTGAACAGAATCTTGCGGGTCAGGTCAAGACGTTGTTTGGTCCGCTGAAAGGCCTGTGCAAGACGGTGCAGTTGAATGTGTCGTGGCCTGAGTTTCAGCAAGTCGCGGCAATGAAGTACCATGGTCTGGATATTATTTTGCAATTGTCGCAGGGTGCTATGGAGGGCAAAACTCCTGTTGAGATTGCGAATAAGGTCGCGAGTTATGGTCACAACATTGATTATGTGCTTATTGATCCGTCAGGGGGCAAAGGGAAGGAGTTTGATATGGATCGGTCGCAGGATATTTGGAGTGCATTAACATCGCAGTGCATACCACTCACGATTGGTTTTGCCGGTGGGTTTACGGGTGAAAACGTGCGTGGGCGTGTGCATAATCTTCGTATGCGTGGTGCTGAAAAGTTTTCAATTGATGCCGAAGGCGGTTTGCGTGATAAAAAAAGCAACGCTTATGGTGATGACACGTTTAATGCAGAAAAAACCGCAGCATACATTAAGAACGCGGTGCATGCGTTTCACGATCCGCTTTAGCGTATAATCTTCTCGTGTCGTCGTGTTGGCTCTTCGAGTCCGTAGTCGTGTCCGGCGCACAACTTTTTGATTGGCAACGTTGAGAGTTTGTTGAGGGATGTTTGCATGATGTCGGGTACGGATGTTGGCAGGTCCATGCGTCCGATTCCGCGGTGGAAAATCGTGTCGCCTGAGAACAGGACGCCTTCTTTCGCGTACCATAAACAAATGCTTCCTGAGGTGTGTCCGGGCGTCTGAATCACTTCGAGTCCAGGTAAAGAAACGGTTTCGATGGCGGTCATTCCTCGTTGTTTTATTTTGGCAGCCAGGGAGGAATCCAAAACCGCTCCGTCGGGATTGGCATTAAATGCATCAATTTCTGCTTGGCTTGCTAGCAATGTTGCGTTGGGAAACAAATCAATGTTGCCAACATGGTCAAGGTGTAAGTGCGTTAAAACAACGTAATCAACTTTCAAAAAGTCAACGACTTTAGATAGAAACATTTCGATTTTGGGTCGCAACATTCTGCTTCCCGTATCCACAAAGATTTTCTTTTCAAAGTCAAGAAAATACACATTTCCGTCGCCAGCTAATTTCCAGATGTTGGTGCTAATATTCTGCAGAGCGTAGTTTGCCGGTTTCATGGAGCCAAAAGCCTATGATGAGTCCGACGAAAAAGAGGAGGATAAGAACTTTTCTGTCTGCTGACTGGACGCCGAGTAAAAAGCCTACTAAAAACGCGAGGATAATGGTAATGGTCGCTCCGCGGTAGGATTTGCGGTAGTTCCAGAGCCAGCGTCCGAAGATTGCCCCGAAGACAAACGCGATGGCGTAGGCCATGATGGCGTTCTCAATCGAAAATGAAAAGAGAAATCCAAGAACCAGCAAAATGATTGCCCAGAGTTCTGCCCAGCGTTCGGCTGCTTGCAAGTCGAGTTTCATTTGTCGCCTTTGCGTTCAATGACGAAGTAGAAAAGGAACCAGGTGGCTATTCCAATAACGAGCGCCCATATCCATGAATAGATGCTGAAGAAATGTATGAGCAACACATATCCGAGTGCAGCCCCAATAACGAACGCGTATGTGAGTCGTGAGGAAAAGATGATTCGGCTTCCGTCAAGCGGAGGTAAGGGGAACAAATTCCATGCTGCGAAGGTCATGCAGAGGACGAAGAATTGGTTGACGAATGTTTCAGGTAAGGGGAGTACGTTGTAGAGGTTGAGTGTTTTGACTACTCCTGCGAGCACGACAACGGCAAGAGGTCCCATTAATGCAATCATGGCGTAGTCTTTGACTTGCGGACCGTAGCGGTAGCGACCCAAACGATGCACGGTGAGAGAACTGATGTAGGTTCCAGTAAGTGCGAGTATGACAAAGTTTCCGCCAGATAGTAAAGCGGTGATGAACGCAATTCCTGCGCCGTACCACCAGATTTTGTGTTCGACTTTGATGCCTTGGTACAGTCCATAAATGCGTTGTGCTGCGTGGTGGGTTCCCAGTACAAGTAACGTCATGATGAGCGCGAGCAGTACGTTTGCGACGCCGACCCAGAAGTCGAATTCGACGGTTCCCCATTTGTTCCAGGAGAGTGCGAAGGCCATGATGAGTGCGGCGAGGAAGAATTCCAATCGTTCGGTAGAGGTAAAATCACCATACTTTTTGAGTTTGCCCGTAAAATCGCGGAAAGACATAGTGGGAGATGGTGAGTTTGTGCTTTAAATACTTTGTTGGGAATGCACCGCCCGGACAACCTCGCACCAGAGGTGCTCGGAGCAATCAGAACCAATAGGTTCTGATGCTCATGAGAACACCTGTGTTCTCATTGAGCCCGTGCGTGCTCGTTCGCTTTGCTCACGATGCACCGCCCGGGAATCGAACCCGGATCTCAAGCTTGGGAAGCTCACATCCTACCACTGGACTAGCAGTGCGCAATCAGGTCAGTTTGGAAATGCTTTAAAAAAGTATAGAAAAAAAGAGTAAAAAACAAATTTATTCTTCGTCGCCGTCTTCGGGCGCGTATGCCGGTACTGCGGTCTTGGAGATGATCATGATGTCGCCGACTGCCTTAACGAGGGCGTGGGGGACAACAACTCCTTTTGCAGAACCTAATACTTTGTTCAGGAACGAGTTCTTGGTGGCTCGTACGCGCCAGCCGTGAACTTTCGTTTGTGTCAACATCGCTTCTTCGATGTCACCAAAGTAATCGCCAGAATCCGTGAAAACCTTCATATCGTAGGTTTCGGTCAATTTCTTCATTTTGAGCATAGTCAGTTCCTCCTTATACTGCTTTTTTCAGGGCGTAAGTATTTAAAGATTTTGCGTCTTGAAAGAGGATATGCTGAAAATCATTGGAACGTCGCACATTGCGAAGCAAAGCATCCGAGAAGTTACGGAAATGATGGAATCCTGGAAGCCAGACATCGTTGCGGTCGAACTAGACCGTGGACGCTTGCAGGGCCTGTTGCACCCTCAAAAAACAAAGATGCGCCTCTCAGATATCGGACGCGTTGGACTGAAAGGCTGGCTTTTTGCGCAGCTTGGAGCGTGGGGCGAGAAAAAGATGGGTAAGACAGTTGGAGTTTCCCCTGGTCAAGATATGCTTGCAGCAGTCAAAATTGCCCGACAACAAAAGATTCCTATTGCGCTTATCGACCAAGACATTTCAGTTACGCTTAGAAGATTTTCAAAAGAACTCACGTGGAAAGAAAAAGGCAGATTTGCCATGGACATTTTGTCGAGTGTTTTTTCAAAGAAAAAACAAGAATTCGATTTACGCACCGTACCGTCACAAGAAGTCATTGACGGCATGATTAAACAAGTCCGTTATCGTTATCCGAACGTGTACAAAGTTCTTATTACGGAACGCAACGTTTTCATGGCGCGTCAGCTCGCAAAATTAATGCATGACAATCCCGACAAAAAGATTCTTGCACTTATTGGCGCAGGGCACAAACAGGACATTAAAGAGCTGTTGACAACTCGTTCAAAGTAATTTATTCTTTGCTGAACAGGAATGTCCATAAATCAAAGAGTGCGTTTCGTGTTCCTTCGCGTTCTTGTTTGACGGTGTCGTAATAGGTTTGCATTTGGGTCATGAGTTTGTCTTTTTCTTGCGCGCTGAGTTCTGCGTCGTTTGCTTTTGCGAGGGCTTCGTCAAGTTCTGCTTGTTGTTTGTCTGCTTTGTCTTGCAAGAGTGCAAGTTTGTCGGCGGTTTCTTGGATGCCGACGACATTGCCAGTGACTGCTGCAGAGGGAGTGTTGTGCGAAAACAAGCCCCATGTCAGTAAACTAACAACAATGAAGACGGCAAAAACGCCAATGCCGATGACCATTCCTTTGTTTGAAACGGGTGGTTGGGTGTGGCTGAATGCTTCGCGGATGTCTGCTTCGGAGTGTCCGTGTTTTCTCAAAACAGATGCGATGTGGTCTTCGCGGAATCCTTTTGATAGTCCGGCGTTGACGTAACTGACAAGTTTGGGGTTGTATGGCATGTTTACCTCTATTCTATTTGTTCTACATTTGTCGAAAGTGATTCGAGTCCGAGTCGTAGTGTTTTGCGTTCGGTGATTTTGTCGTGGGTGTGGGGGAAGATGCTCCAACGTTTGTCGCCGTTGGCGTTTGGATTCGCGAAGATGATGCAGAGTTTTTGGAAAGCGATTAATTGTTGCCAGTGCGCTGCGACAACGTCAATGTTTTTTCGGTTGTTCAACACGACCAAAAATGCGTTGATGTCTGGTTTCATTTTTGCTAAAAACTCAGTTGCATTAAGCACGGGCATGACGAGGTATTGTTGGTTTCCGTCTTTTCGAATGACTGAAATCGTCCAGCCGCCTTCATTCTTGGTCATGCTCACAACCATTTTCGCAAGCAAATCTTTGTTGCGGATGTATTGTTCCGTCCAGTCGGTCAGCGTGTCAAGAATCGTTGGAATGTCAGTCACCTTTTTTCTTTTTCGCGGGCGCAATGATTAATAAGCTTTTCCCCCATCTAGTATACAGAAGCGTAATCTTTATATATTGGCGTAAACTGAGATTATAATAAATTAGAGGGAAAAATTTTCAAAAGGTGAGAATATGGTTGCCGACGGCGAAATGGTTATGAAAAAGATGGTGAACGCGCTCGCGCAAAGCAGCGCGGACACGATGAAGCAGTCCGAACACATGGACAATTTTAAGCGCATCGTGCCGAGTTTGATTGACAAAGGTTTGGACAATATCAATCTCAATATGTTCTCTGAAGACATGCGTTTGGGCTTGCTCAACGCATTGGGCGAAGAATACGCTAAAAAGGGCAAATTGCCCGAAGCCATCAAGGCATTTATTTTGGCAGGCAACAAGGGTGCATTAGTCAACATCGGCGCGGACTACGAACGAGTTGGTTTGTTCTCGAACGCAATCGATTCTTACCGCCTCGCAGACGCGACAGACAAGCTTCTCAAGGTCGGCAACAAGTGTCTCGATGACGGTCGAACCGCTGATGCTATCAAGGCATTCCGATTGATCGGCAACACGGACAAGCTTGTCAAGGTTGGCGAAGACTGCCTCGAAAAGGGCAAATACGATTACGCGATTGAAGTATTCTCGGCAGTTGGCAACAAAGTCAAGCTCGCGGCAGTTGGCGACAAGGCATTGTTGGACAGCCAGATTGGTTACGCTGCAAAGGCATTCGAACTTTCGGGCGACAAGGACAAGCTCAACATGTTGGGCGACACGTGCTTGCGTCAGGGATTGCTCAGCACGGCAATGAACTCGTATACGCTCGCTGGCAACAGCGTGATGTTGCAGTTCATCAAGGAAAACTTCCGTCAATAATACCATGGAACGCTGTTTAAAGCATCGAAAGGACCACATTGGCGGTTGCATGTGGTGCGGGAAGCAATTGTGCGAGCTTTGCGTCGCCAGAAAGGAAGGTACCAAAGTATACTGCGAAGTATGCGCGCAACAGCTCGGTCCGCCTCGCAGAACAATTCCCAAGGTCGAGAACAAGCCTGTCGTTCAGGAAATTCCCGAGCGCAGAAAGGCTCCGCGTATTGACAAGGATGGCTATTTTGATTTTACGAGTGTGCGCTGATGAACGTGAATGATGTTGCGCGGATGAATCAGATGATGAAGGAGTTGCAGAAGCACGGCATCGCGCAGAATGCTCCGGAAGCGTTTACGCAGGCGCAGGGCATTATGGGCGACAAGAAAGTAGTTACGTTAAAGCAGGATGACAAAGGAGGGATTGCAGTGGAAAGCGTTCAGGTACCCGGTAGTGCGATGATTGAGAGTCGCGTGAGTTTGTTGCTCGATATGAACAACAAAAAGACGGATTCTCAGATTACCATGATGAAGGACACAATTTCTGTTCTCGCGATGGAAATCGAAAAGTTGAAGTTCGAATTGAAGAAGTTCTCTGACCAGAAGGCGCACAAGGTCGTTCAGGTTGTGCAGGAGACGCAGAAGTCGTTGCATACCGAAACCAAGGCTCCGCACCCGCGTCAGGGTAACTTTACATCGAACGATGTCGACATCGGCAAAATGTTCTATTACGGTCACAAGTAATTCCTGGCCCCAAAACCTGAGGCTTGTGATTTTTCTTTTTTTTTGTTTATTCTTCCTTTTTCTACACAACCTTTAAAAACCACCCGAGAACAAATAATCATACCACGCGAGGGTACCGAAGCGGTCAAACGGGTTCGCCTCAAGAGCGAATGATTCAGGTCTTCGCAGGTTCGAATCCTGCCCCTCGCATTGTTATCAGTTCAGCAAAGAAAGCAAAAATCTATAAAGAAGTCTTCCTTTCAGATAAATAACGAATATCTTTTTCTAGATTAATAGAAGGAAGATAAGGTAAAATACATGAATAAAGTACAAAAAGAATACCTAAATAAAGGTATGAATAACGTAGTAGTAAAAAAAGAAGTGAATTCGAAAATGACTCCGGAAATAACGAAAACAGAGAGTAAAATAGACAATAAAAAGTTTCCTTCAGGCATTGAAGTGATTTCTGTGGGTGGCACGGGCGAGGTCGGTAAGAACATGACTGCCGTGCGTGTTGATGATGAAGTGTTTATTTTCGACATGGGTTTGCACATGCCGAATTACATCAAGTTCACAGAAGAAGACGTCAGTGACCTCAGCAAAATGAACGTGGAAGCACTCAGAAAAGCTGGCGCGATTCCGGATGACAATTCGATTAAGCAGTGGCGTCCGTTTGTGAAGGGTATTTTTATCGGTCACGCGCACCTTGACCACATCGGAGCGGTTCCATTTTTAGCAAAAAATTATGCTGCTCCCATCGTTGCAAGTCCGTACACCATTGCATTGTTAAGAAACATTTTGGCAGACGAAAAGATCCAGCTGAAGAACAAGCTCACGCCGTTGAGTCCGAATGGCATCATGAAGATTACGAAGAACGTGATGGTGGAGTTCATTCACATCACGCACAGTATTCCGCAAAGCGTCATGGTTGCCTTACACACCAAGTATGGCATTATTCTGTACGCGACGGATTTCAAGTTTGACAATCAGCCGGTATTAGGCAAGCCTCCCGCTTACGATGCGTTGAAAAAGCTCGGCGACAAAGGAGTTTTGTTGACCATTTGCGACACGTTGTACGTGACGAAGCCAGGCAAGATGCCGTCGGAAATGATTGCGCGCGAAATGCTCCGAGACGCGATTCTTGGTGTGAATAACAAAGGTCACGCGATTGTCATCACGACGTTCGCGAGTCACATTGCGCGATTGAAGAGCATCCTCGAATTCTCAAAGCAAACGAAGCGTTCGATTGTGTTCTTGGGAAGAAGCCTTTCGAAATACACGCAGGCTGCGGACGATGCGGATATTTTGCACTTTGCAAAGCAGGGCGTTGACATTGTCAAGTATGGCAAACAGGCAAAAAGAAAACTTGCAGAGATTATGAAGAAGGGGAAGGACAAGTATGTTCTTGTCGTGACGGGCAACCAGGGCGAGCCGCAGAGCATGTTGTCGAAGATGACGACGGGCAAGTTTGACTTTCATTTTGATGATGGCGATCACGTGTTGTTTTCGTCGAGCGTTATTCCGGTCGAGCCGAACTTAACGTATAGAAAAACGATTGACAAACAGCTTGAATCGCAGGGTGTGAGACTTTTCACAGACTTGCACGTTTCTGGTCACGCGGCGCGAGAGGACATTCGTGAGTTCTTGAAGCTTGTACGACCGCAGCATGTCATCCCGACGCACAGCGAGCCGCACAAGGTGGCGAGTTTTATGCAGTTGTGGGCCGAGATTGGTGCCGTGCCGAATCAGGCGCACCTTTTGAAGCCGGGACAGCATCTGAAGCTGATTTAATAAGTCTTGATTTGCAGGACCTCGTGTCCTGCCACGTCAATTCCGCCTCCCAAATGGCGGGACATTTGGTGGAAGGGTTTTTAAACGTCAAATAGCCAGTTTTCTGTATGGTGCAGTTGTTTAACACGTTGTCGCGCAAGAAGGAGGAGTTCAAACCTATTGTGCCCAACTCTGTTTCGCTCTATACCTGCGGTCCGACTGTTTACAATTACGCACACATCGGCAACCTGAGAACGTACTTATTTGAAGACGTGCTCAAGCGAGTGTTGCTCTACAATAAGCTCGCTATTCGTCACGTGATGAACATTACTGACGTCGGTCACTTGACGAACGATTCTGATTCTGGTGAGGAAAAGATGGAGATTGCCAGCAAGCGTGAGAACAAGAGTGCGTGGCAGTTGGCGGAGTTTTACACGGAAGCGTTCCGCCAAGATTTGGAACGCTTGCACATTTTGCCGCCGAATGTTTGGTGCAAAGCGACAGACCACATCAAGGACCAAATCGAGCTTGTTCAGAAGCTCGAAAAGAAGGGTTTTACGTACACGATTCCGAATGATGGTGTCTATTATGACACGAGCAAGTTTAAAGACTATGGTAAGATGGCCAAGCTGGACATTGAAGGTCTGAAGGCCGGCGCAAGAATTGACATGACTGAGGGCAAGCGCAACATTACGGATTTTGCGTTGTGGAAGTTCTCTCAGACAGGAGAAAAGAGACAGATGGAGTGGCCGAGTCCGTGGGGTGTTGGCTTTCCAGGTTGGCATATTGAGTGCAGCGCGATGAGCATGGCGCATTTGGGTGACCATTTTGATATTCATTGCGGCGGTATTGACCACATTCCGATTCATCACACGAACGAAATCGCGCAGACAGAAGCCGTGACGGGCAAGAAGTGGGTGAATACCTGGATGCACGGCGAATTCCTGTTGATTGACAAGAGTAAGATGGCGAAGAGTGGCGATAATTTCACGACGTTGCAGACGCTTATTGACAAAGGTTACAGTCCAATCGATTACAGATATTTTGTGCTTGGTGCGCAGTATCGTAGCAAGCTGAACTTTTCGTGGGAAGCTCTTGATGGCGCAAAGATTGCGTGGGACAAGCTTCGCGAACGAGTGCGAGAATTCCGCACACAGAATACTCTCAAGCCCGGCAAGTCTTTCGAGAAGCACAAGGCGGCGTTTGAGGATGCGATTAATGATGATTTGAATATGCCGATAGCGTTGAGCGTGTTGTGGGCAGTTGTCAAGGACGAAACGCTTGGCACGCATGAACGGTTGCAATTATTGGAAGATTTTGATAGTATTTTTGGATTTGGTATCAAAGAGCTCGCGATCGAACAAGCCATTCCTCTCGAGCCACATCTCAAGAACTTGTTTGATGAGCGTATGAAGGCGCGTAAGGAAAAGAATTTTGCTCGCTCGGATGAATTGAGAAAGAAGTTGCTTGAGAACGGTATTTTGGTTGAAGATTCTGCTGATGGTCAGCGTTGGAAGCGCGTATGAACGTTTTTGAATCGCGTTATGCGCAATTAGGACATCCTGTCAAACCTATTTCATTGCTTCCAAGCATTCGCGTTAACACGTTACGAACAACAGAGGCATTGCTTGTAGCCCGTTTGGAAAAGAAGGGTGTTCAGCTCGAAAAGATTCCGTTTGCGCCGGGCTATTGGGTGAAGCACACGCCGTTTTCGTTGGGTGCTTCGATTGAATATCTTCTTGGTCACATTATGCCGCAGGAGGCCGCTGCACAGCTTCCCGTGACGGTTCTTGATCCGAAGCCGGGCGAGAAAGTGTTGGATATGGCTGCCGCGCCAGGTGGTAAGACAACGCAAATCGCTGCGTTGATGCACAATAAGGGCATTCTTGTAGCCGTTGACAAAAACAATCTCAGAATTCCGAGTCTTAAGAATAATCTTGAACGTATGGGCGTGACAAATAGCATTGTGTTCAACACAGCCGTTTCAAAGTTGGTTGAGTGGAAGATGACGTTTGACAAAGTCTTGCTGGACGCCCCCTGTATGGGTAATTACGCGCAGAAGGACTGGTTTAACATGCATTCAGTCAAGGAATTAGATCGTAACATGCTCACTCAAAAACAATTATTGTCAGCAGCAGTCCAATTAGTCAAGCGCAACGGGACTATTGTCTATTCTACCTGTTCAGTTGAACCTGAAGAAGACGAAATGCTGATTGACTGGGCATTGCGAACCCTTCCCGTTCGTTGTGTCGACACTGGTCTGAAGATTGGCGTTCCTGGTTTGACAAAAGTGTTCGGCAAAGGTCTTTCTGCTGATGTTGTGCATACACGCCGTATTTGGCCGGGCCAAACAGAAGGTTTCTTTGTCGCAAAGCTGGTGAAGAAATGATTCTTGAATTCATTGAGCAGTTTACGGAAGACGAAATCCTGACTGATGAAGATATTTATCAGCTTGGCGAAGAATGGTTTTATGTCGAGCCTGAATTGTTTTTAGTTGGTAAGGATTTGCCGCGCAAGCCCGTGTTTGTCGGCACATTCCTCGGCAAAAGAAAGAATGACTACCTTATTCCTGGCGTTGCGTTGTTAGAACTCCTTGCTAAGCATAAAAACACCAAAAAAGTGTTCATTTCAGACAAAGCGGCATGGCTGTTCGTGTGTGGTAAGAACGTGTTGCAGCCGAGTATTTCGCGCGTGGAAGGAACGCCTGAGAAGGACGAGATGGTCTTGGTCATGAATGGCGAGGACTGTTTAGGCATTGGAAAGGTAGAAAACTCATTGGCGGACGCGAAGAGCGTTGTAACGCATTTGTTTGATATTGGTGACTTTTTGAGACGAGAACGAAAGGTTAGATCTGACAAGCCGATTGAAGAGAAAGATAAGTAATTTTTAAGCTGACTTCTTAATTTTTTGATACGCGCTCCAAACTTCTTTGTTAATCGGTTCAAAGACGTCATGCATTTTGGCGCCGTATTTTGCCTCGAAAATCTTGCACATATTGTCGTGCAACTTATAGGTAACGCGAACCAGTCCGGGTCTCACATCATCGGCTTCAAGAAGGTCTGATTCTTCAAAAATATCAAAGCCTGCCTGGAGTGAGGTACGTTTATCTTTTGAACCGCCTCGTTCCGTTGTTCTTATGACATAAGGACCGAGGAGCTTTTCAAGCACAGGAATTTTCTTGGCTGCATGTTCAACTGCTTTCTCCAGCGTTCTTTTTTCAAACTTGCTCCAGCCTGAACCTGCATACTCTTGAGGTTTAACACCGAAAAAAATACCTTGTAATAGTTCACCAGAATCCAATTGGTTGATGTCGATTTCAGGCATATCTTTTCAATACGCTCGAGAGAATATAAGCATTTCGAGTCTACAATTCTATCGTTACTCGTAATCCGGGGCTTAATTCTTCATCACCTAGCCCTTTCTGGATTAATTCGGCGAAGACGGTTTTTTTCAAGTCGTCAAGTGCTGATTCAAGTGAAACTTCTGACTGAATGACAATGCGTTTGATGGGGACTTTCATGCTGAGTTTTGCTTCTGATTTTTTCTTACGAACCGCAGTCAACACAGAAACGATGATGTCTCCGATGTGTTGTGCTTCGGGGTCTTGCTTCATAAGTTCAGGCCAAGACGCTAAATGAATGCTGTCATGTTTGTGCCATTTTTTGAATTGTGCGTGGTAGAGTTCTTCGGTGATGAACGGCGTGTACGGGCTCATTAAGCGCAGTAATGTCCACATGCAGGTATGGAGAGCAACTTGTGCGCTTTGTTTGTCTGCAGGGGTTTGGGGCTCGTATAAGCGTCCTTTTGCGAGTTCGAGGTAGTTGTCGCAGAAGTCGTGCCAGAAGAATTGCATGATGGCGGTTTTTGCGTGAGAGTAATCATACGTGTCGAGTGCTTCGGTTGTTTCTTTGATGCAGGTGGCTAGCTTATCCAAAATCCATTTGTCCATCATGGCTGTTGCTTGGTGTTTGTCAGGAGTAAATCCTTCCAAGTGGACGCCGAAGAAGTTGGCGGCGTTCCATATCTTTGTAACAAATTTCTTACCGTTCAATAATTCTTTTTCTTGGTATTTGATGTCTTCGCCGAGTTTGTTGCTTCCTGCCCAGTATCTGATGGCGTCACCGCTGAACTTTTCGACGAGTACTTGCGGCGCGATGGTGTTGCCTTTGCTTTTGCTCATTTTTTCGCCGTGGGGGTCCATGACGTAGCCGGAGATGACTACTTCGTTCCACGGGGTTTTGTCGTAGTGTAAGTGGCTTTTGACGACGGTGTTGAAGAGCCAGAAGGTGATGATGTCGTGCGCTTGTGGTCGTACGCTCATGGGAAAGACGTTGTCGCGGACGCTTTCGGGCAATAATTGACGCGCAATCTGCGGAGTCATGCTGCTCGTAAACCAGGTGTCAAGGACGTCTTTTTCGGGTTCTGCTTCGGTGGAGCCGCAGTGTCCGCACTTTGGTGCTTTGTCTTTGAGTGGTTCGACGGGCAAATCTTTTTCGTGCGCAAGTATTTCGCCACCGCACTTTTTACAATACCAGACGGGGAACGCGACTCCAAAGAATCGTTGTCGGGAGATGAGCCAGTCCCATTGGAGTCCTTTGACCCAGTTGTCGTAGCGGTGTTTCATGAATGCGGGGTGCCAGGTGAATTCGTCGCCCCAGCGGCTCATGTCTTCTTTGAGATCGAGATATTTGACGAACCATTGTTTGCTGTTGATGATTTCGATTTCTATTTGGCAGCGTTCGTGGACTTTGACGGCGTGCGTGATGGGTTTTTGTCCGACGAGTAATCCGTTCGTTTTGAGGTCTTCGATTATTTTCTTGCGTGCGTCATGAACGCCTAATCCTTCGTATTGTTTCGCGATGGCGGTCATTTTGCCATTTCCGCCGATGGCTTGTTTCAAGGGTAAAGAGAATGCTCGGTACCATGCGATGTCTGTTTGGTCTCCGAAGGTACAGCACATGACGATGCCGGTTCCTTTTGTCGGATCAACGCGATCGTCTGACTTGATGGGGACTTCAAAACCGAAGATAGGAACAGTAGCATTTTTGCCGATGAGTTTTTTGTAGCGGTCATCGGTCGGATGAGCGAACACTGCGACGCAGGCAGGTAATAATTCGGGTCTAGTCGTCGCAATAACGACGTCTTTGCCGTCAACTTTGAAGATGATGTCGTTGAATGTGCTTGCTTTTTCGGAGTCTTGGCATTCGACTTGCGAGATGGCGGTTGCGCATTGTGGACACCACAGGACGGGTGCTTCTTTGCGGTATGTTCTATTTTTCTTGTGCAAATCAAGAAAGCTCCACTGCGCGATTTTGCGGGAGTGGTCGCTAATGGTGCTGTAAGTGTAATTGAAGTCGCAGCTCATGCCGATGCGTTTCCAGTCAGAGACAAAGTCGGGAAGGATTTCTTTGAGTGTGGCTTCGCAGAGTTTGATGAATGCTTGGCGTTCCATTTTACTGCCTTTGACGCCTTTGGTCTTTTCAACCAATCGTTCAGTGGGCAGTCCGTTGTCGTCGGTGCCGAACGGATAAAACACATTCATGCCGCGCATGCGTTTGTATCGTGCGATGATGTCTTGTTGCGAGAAACTACATGCGTGTCCGATGTGCATTTTGCCGGAAACGGTTGGAGGTGGAGTGTCTATGCTGAATATTTTTCCTTTGGATTTAGAATCAAACGCAAATACTTTTTTGTCATGCCAGTACTTGACCCATTTTGGTTCTTCCTGCTGGGCGTTGTAGTCAGTCATGTGAGGTCTGTTTTGAGTCCGCCGATGGAACGCTCAATGTCGTAATAGCTGAGTTTTTTCATTTTGGCGTTCTTCATTTTTTCGCGGATGCTGCCGAAGAATTTGGTTAATCGTTCAATGAGGACTTCTTCGTCACCTTGGATGCGTACCATAGTTATTGTTTCGAGGGGTCCGTCTTCGAGGCTTGAGCTCTTGTGGAGTTCTTTCATTTTTTTGCGGATTTCTTGGAACATGTCTTTTGCGAGTTGTTCCGAGTCTTCGATGATTTGGCTGCGCTGGATTGCTTTGTCTTTGCCGTCGTTGATGATGATGCGGAATTCTACTTCGCCTGTTCGGGCATCGAACTTGAGGACTTCTGCGCGTTTTAGTGTTACGTCAACCGCTTTCATAGGGAAATGATGCTGTTGCCGTGTTTAAAAAGGTTTTGCGCCAGACGCTAAATGTATAAAAAGGAGGGACTGACTCATATTGTTATGATTGCTCTTCCTTGGACGCAGAAGCATGCTCCGTCTTCGAAGGAGATTCCGCAGCCTGCTGTTGATTCGTTGCGTAAGTTTCTTGTTGAGTTTAAAAAGCAGAAAAAGAAGGCTGCGTTTCTGTACGGTCCTTCGGGCACGGGCAAAACTGCGGCAGTTTATGCGTTGGCGAAAGAGCTGAATCTCGAAATTTTGGAAGTGAATGCTTCTGACGTAAGAAATGCGGAAGGCGTTGAGACAAAGTTGGGTATTGCGTCAAAGCAGATGAGTTTGTTTGGGTTGGGCAAGGTTATTTTGGTTGACGAAATTGACGGGCTTGCGGGGAATAATGATCGTGGTGGCGCTGGGGCTGTTGCGAATGTGATTGCGGAGACAAAGTTTCCGGTCGTGCTTACCGCGAATGACCCGTTTGACTCAAAACTCTCTTCAATTAGAACAAAGTCCGTGATGATGGAGTTTACAGCGATTGATTATCTTGAGATTACAAAAGTGTTGAAGGCAGTTTGCGAAAAAGAAAATGTGCCTGCGGACGAAGCAGTATTGAAAACCATTGCTCGTCGTTCTGGTGGCGATCTTCGTTCGGCGATGACTGATGTGCAGACGCTTGCTGCGTCAGGTATTACAAAGGAAGGATTGGCCGTGTTGGGCGATCGTGATCGTGAGGAGTCGATGCAGACTGCGCTTATCAAGGTGTTCAAGAATTCTGACCCGTTAATTGCATTATCGGCTTTTGATTTTGTTCCGGAGGATTTGGATGGTTGTTTGTTGTGGGTGGATGAGAGTTTGCCGAAGGAATACACGAATCCTGCGGATTTAGCGCGAGCATATGACTCATTGGCGCGAGCAGATGTATTTCGCGGCCGTATTAAGCGTCGTCAGCACTGGCATTTTTTGACGTCAGTCAACGCCATGCTTTCGGCGGGTGTTTCGGTTGCAAAGGACGCGAAATATCCCGGCGTGACAACGTACGCGAAGACGATGCGTATTCTGAAGATTTGGCAGGCAAATATGAAGTATCAGAAGCGAAAGGCGATTGCTGCCAAACTCGCGGCAATAACGCACACCTCCGCCAAACGAACCATTCAAGAATTACCCTATCTCCAAATGATTTTCAGAAAAGGGCATCCTTCAGCAGCAAAGATAGCTGACGCAGCAGATTTGGATGAGGAAGAAGTCGAGTGGTTGAAGACAAAGTAAGCGTCACCTTTTTAAACACCAATTCTCGTAAGTGAGGCATGTCTATCACGATTGATGAAATGGCTTCTTTCTGTAAAAGAAAGGGGTTGGTGTTTCCGAGCAGCGAAATATATGGTGGTTTGACTGGCTTTTTTGATTACGGTCCGCTGGGTGTCGAGCTCAAAAACAATCTCAAAGCTGCCTGGTGGAAGTTCTTTGTGCATGACCGTGAGGATGTTGTCGGTATTGATGGTAGCATTATCAGCCATCCGAAGGTATGGGAAGCTTCTGGCCATTTGGCAAATTTCGATGACGTTATGGTCGAGTGTTTGAAGTGCCATGAGCGCCAGCGCGCAGACGTTCTTGTCGAAGATGTTCTTCACTTGCCGACTGCAGGACTGAAGGCAGATGGTCTCACGAAGCTTATCAAAGAGCACAAGGTCAAATGTCCGAAGTGTAAGGGCGATCTTGGCGATGCGAAGCCGTTTAACATGATGTTCCAGACCTTTATTGGTCCGATTCCAAGCAAGGAAGCTACAGCGTATCTCCGTCCCGAAACCGCACAAAACATTTTCGTTGATTTCAAAGGTGTTGTTGACACGGCAAGATTGAAGCTTCCGTTTGGTATTGCGCAGATGGGGAAGTCATTTAGAAACGAAATTGCTCCGAGAAATTTCTTGTTCCGCTGCAGAGAATTTGAGCAGATGGAGTTGGAATACTTTATTCATCCGGACAAAACAAACCAGTGTCCGTTCATTGGCGAAGTGCAAAACCACAAACTCTTCGTATACTCAGCACACATGCAGGTGGAAAAGAAAGCTCATGCAGAAATGTCCATTAACGAGTGCCTCAAGAACAACATCATAACGACACAGTGGCACGCATACTGGCTCGCAAAGGCACATCAGTGGTTTATCTCACTTGGTGCGGACGCAACCAAATTTAGAATCCGTCAGCACGTGAGCGACGAAAAGTCACACTACTCTTTAGACACGTGGGATCTCGAATACGAATTCCCGTTCGGCTGGAAAGAGCTCCAAGGAATGGCGAACAGAACCGATTACGATCTCAAACAGCACATGAAGCATTCGGGCAAAGACCTCAGCTTATTCGACGAAGAGACAAAGCAAAAGGTTGTGCCGCACGTAGTCGCAGAACCAAGCCAAGGTGTTGATAGAGCGTTCTTGGTCTTCCTTTACAACGCGTATCATGATGACAAGAAGCGCGGTAATGTTGTTCTCAAGTTACATCCGAAGCTTTCTCCTTTCAAAGTTGGTGTATTCCCGTTATTGAGCAATCGTGATGAAATCACAGCAAAAGCAAGAGAAGTATTCCAAACAGTACGATCAGAGTTTCCGGCGATGTATGATCGTAGTGGGAGTGTAGGAAGACGTTACGCGAGAATGGACGAAATGGGCACACCCTATTGTGTGACTATTGATTTCGAAACGTTGGCGGACAATAGCGTCACGATTCGCGACCGAGACACGACCGAGCAACGCCGTGTTAAAATCGTTGAACTCAAGGATGTGTTGAGAAAGTTGTTGTTGAACGAATTGCATTTCTCGAAAGCAGGTATTCCTTACGTTCCGAAAGAAGTAGTGAAAGAGTAGTTGTTCTCAAGAATCACAAAGCATTAATAGTGAAAACATTCTCAATTTGCTTATGAAAATTAATGAATTACGACCAAGGACCGAGAATGTTGATTTAGTCGCTACCGTCACGTACAAGGATGCGCCAAGAACGTTTGATAAATTTGGCAAAGTAGGTACTGTTTGCGACACGCAAATCAAGGATGATACTGGAGAAATTAAGTTTACGTTGTGGAATGAGCAGGTTAACCAAGTTGGAATAGGTGACATCATTCACATTCAGAACGGATTTGCCGATGAATTCAAGGGCGCGTTAAAGCTCAGTACGGGTAAATTCGGCAAATTAGAAATCGTCAAGAAGGGTGACGGTATTGTCAAGGAAGCTCCGGAAGCCGTCGATGACGAGTTAGGAAAAATGTTTGGTGACTGATGGATATTTTCATTAATCTTCTGGAAGATGCAGAGACAGAATTAGGTCTTGGAAGTCATTCGAGTCGCGATTTGAAAAAGATGGGTGATGAAATCAAAGAAAGATTGTACCTCATCTCAAATGCGATGGAAAAGCTTTCGAAGAAGGACTGGTCGTGGACGACAGGCGCACGAGACATTTATTTGCACAAGAGCAACATTATCGAGCAGGCCGCGATCAAAGAATGCCGAGAAGCAGGCATTCCTGATGATTGGATTCATATTGTTCCGTAATCGACGCAAACAATTCTATTTAGAAACGCTTTTAAAGCCCCTTCTGGTTTATTGACGTTAAGGGACCGTAGCTCAGACCGGGAGAGCACACCGCTGAAGACGGTGGGGTCGGGAGTTCAAATCTCCCCGGTCCCATTCTTTTTTCTTAGAATTTATTTGTGCAAGAATTGTAAGGTGTGGAGTGTGACGATTGCGCAGCCGAATGCGATGCGCATGATGCGAGCGAGTTGGTGGTTTGTTGCGATGTTTTTATTTTTGTTGATGGAGTAGGCTCCTTCGATGAGGAGGAAGAGTCCTGCAGAGAATGCGAGATAGTCAACAATGGGCGGATCAAGGTAGGAGCAGGGAGGCAAGATTCCGTGGGCCGAAAGCTGCACGTATGTTGCGGTGAGTATGGTTGCAGCGCAGATAACGATTGCAAGGAGTGTTGTTTTGTGGATGGGTTTCATGAGGTTGCCAGTGTTGCGGTCATGATACGTACCGCTATGCTGTTAAAGATTACCATGACGATGAGTGCGATGAGGCAGTATAAAATGGTGCTTCTGATGACGTTTTGCCCGATGGCGTAGCGTTCGCCTAATTTGTCTGCGCCGTTTTCAATGCTGTTTGCAATGATGGTTAAGATGGTAATTATTTGTACAACGTACAAACCGACGACGATTTGAAAGTAGTAGGTCGGAATAGAGTCGCCGAACAATGAGGCGATGCTGCTGACGCGTCCTGCGCCTTCAGTGCTTAACTTTGTTACTTGGGTGCCCAAAGCACCAAGGATTGTCGTAATCATGCTGGTGATGCCGATAACGATGCCAGAAATGGCCGGAGTTAAGAACGTGATTTGTGATTTCATGTCTGAGATGATTTCTGCCATGAGGTCTTGGAGTCGTTCGTTGACGGCGTGGATTTCTTTGATGTATCGGGAAACGTTTGTTAACGCATTTGCCGCAATGAGGGGTCCTTTTTTGATGCTTTCAATCAACACTTTCATGGAGCTTTCGATGATGGCGCTGGGGAACGCAGCTACTGCTCCGCGGCGAGGATCAAACAATGCCTCTCGTAAACCCATTCCTAATTTGCGGATGTTTGTACTGACTAAATTGAAGAATTCGCCGCTGACCGTGTCGGGCATCATTTCTGCAACGCGGCCGAAAGCGGCTTCCGCAGGAATGCCATCAGCGAGTCTGTTGCCGAGTTGGAAGAGTGCGCCCGCGAATTCATTTTCGAGTCGTTTGGCGTTTTCTCTGATTTTGATGACGTTTTTGCTTTTCATGCGTGCGTACCAGCCGATGGCGATGGCGAGAGCAATCGGAATGGCAAGGGACAAGACGCTGGCAATCATGCCGTACGGTCCGAGCAACACTCCTGCTGTTTCGGGGGCGGTGCTTGCGCGGTAGTCTTGGAGTTTGAAGCCGAAGAGTTCGAATTCAAAGCTGGGTGCGACTGCATGCAGAATGAGGGGGAGGAATCCGATGAGCGCAATGGCCAGTCCGACGGTGATGCTGAGGACCATGGGGCTGATGAAGATTTCTTTTCCACCAATTTTAATAACAAAGTTTTGGTATTTTTGCAGTTCGGGATTTACTTCGCCGATGTCCGTGTCGCCGTAGCCGGTTGGTCGGGTAGAGAGAATGTTGCGTCCGAGATAATACACGATGACAGGAAGTAGTACGTTGTAAAGGGCTGCAATGTGATACCATTTTGCCGTTCCAATGAACGACACAACAAGCGGAAGAATGACAAGTCCGAGGACAGGCAAGATGATGCCGAGCATGTGCAATGTTGTGATAGGACTTTTGAGGTTGTGTGCGTAGTGCAACATTTTTTCGTAGGTTTCTTGGAGCATGATGTCGAGTGCTTTGTCCAGCAATTCAACACGGCGGGGTTCGGATGTTTCGTACAATGAGCCTTCAATCAAATGAAATGCTTCGATGAATTCGCCGTTCCATTTGCGCCAGGTTTCGAGGTAGGCGTCAAGGCTATCTTTAACGGTATCAAAGCGTTCGGTTTCAACGTCCCACAATACTTTTCGTAAGTCGAGAGAGAGTGGTGGCGATAAATGTTCGGCCGCGAACCCAATGGCGTTTTCGAGGTTGCTCGTGTGACGCATGTAGGTAACCACGTAAAAGATGCAGAGGACCATTTGGTTGCTTGCTTTGAGTCGCCAACTGTTGGCGATGTAGATGGGTAATTTTTGAATAATAATAATCAATGAAAGCCCAATTAAAACGAAGAACAGCGTAAAAAAGATGGAGTTGAAGAGGAGAATGCTCGTTAATGCGCCGAGAACGATAATGAGTGAAGGCAGAATGTAAGACAAAGACAATACGCTTCCGGGAGTGCAGTTAAGATGCGCAATCGTGAGATGTTCTTGCATTGTTGCGGCTTTGTCCGCAGGAACTCGTAGTTTGATTATTTTTTCTGCGCTTTTGCAGAGTTTTTCAAACCAGGTTGCTTGGTTTGGGAGTGACTCTTGTCGGAATTGTCGGTATTCGCGGGACTGTGTTGTTCGAGGTCCGATAGTTCCGCCGAGTTCTTGTGCCAATCGTGCGCGGTATTTTGCGAGGAGGTCTTGTTCTTTCATGTGATGTCCTTTTCTCGGAGTTTGCGCTGGAACCAGTCGTTCCATGCGAAATAAATTTGTTCGCTGTCGAGTTTTCCTTTTTCTTCGCGGACTTGTTCCGAGATGCGGTGGAAGATGTCGTTGCTGGCGATGGTGAATGGCGCTTCGAGAATGTCTGCTCGTTGCTGTTTTTTGGCAGTCGTCACAATGGTTTCTTTGACTTTTGCGCGGAGGAGAATATTGTCCCAGACGGCGTCCCAGTTGCCTGCCCATTCGCGGACGCTTCCCGCGATTGATTTGATGATGTCGCTGTCACCGTTCAAGAGGTCGCTGGTGGGTTGGAGCGTGTCCGTAATTGCATCGTACTTAAACAGGTCGACAAATCCTCCTTCGCGGAGTGGGTCGTCTTCCCATTGTTTGCGGACTTCGGTGATTTGGGTTACGCGTCGGAAGCGGTGCAGTCCGTCCGGACTTCGAACGGGGTTTGCGATGACGAGGATGTCGGTTGCTTTGAAGCTTGTTCTCGGTACGCCTAAGTCGTTGACGACTCTGTCGAAGACGCCGTAGGGGCTGTCGCCGTGGATGGTTCCCGCGACGGTGTTTGCGAGTGCGCCGACTCGCATTGCTTCATACAACGCTTTTGCTTCGGTGCTTCGGACTTCTCCAACGATTAAGCTGGAGTCGCCAAGTCGGAGGGTTGTTCGGATGCCTTCGTCCGCAGAAACTTCAGTTGTTCCGCGTGTTAACGCAGAGGCGACTTTCATGCTTTGGATGTTGTAGTTCAAGTCTTTGAGTGCGGTGACGGGTAATTCTAATGTGTCTTCGATGGTAATGATTCTGATGCGTCGCATGATTTCGACCATCACGGCGCCGAGCAAAGATGTTTTTCCTGAGCTTCTCGTTCCGGCGACGAGCATGGTTCGTGCTCCGTCAACAAGGAAGCTTAACACGCCTGCTGCGAGGGGCGATATCATGCCGTTGCTGACAAAAAGCGAAAGAGTCCAGGGTTTGTCTCGGTGTCGTCGGAAGCTGTAGGCTAATCCGGTTGGGTTGAGTGGTGCCGTGATGGCGGCAACTCTGGCACGAGCGTTTGGGAGAATTAATTCGGTGTCGAGGATGGGGTTTGCTTCGTCGAGTGGTCGTCCAGAAATAAGTCGTAGTTTGGATGCCCAGCTTTCTGCTTCGGAGATGGTAGGAACAATGTTGGTGGTGCAGTCGCCAAAGTCTTGGTGAACAATAAAGATGGGAGCTCGACCAAGTGGTGAGTTGATGCTGATGTCTTGCACGCGTTCGTCAGACAACAAAACTTCAATGAGTCCAAATCCAACAGTATAGCGTACAAGAATTTGTACTAATTCGTCGCGTTCTTTGTCTCGTAAATGCAGTCCGCGATAGCTGGATAGTTCATCAACTAAATCCGCACCGATGGCGGTGAAGACTTCTCGCATGCGTGCGGGGTCGACAAACTCTGTTTTCTTTGGCTTGTGTTCGGCCATGATTTTGCGCGCGGCGTCAAGCAATTCGTATTGTTCTTCGCTGAGTTTGAATTCGGGTGGTACAATGTGGTAGAGATATTGGACGCTTCCGGGTAAGCTGAAGATGGTGACTTCGGTGCCAGCGATTTCATAGCTGGCTAATTCTTCGGCATCGGGGGGATAGCTTGCTTGTAATTTTGTAAACATGAAGTCGGGTTTGATGCTGGGGCTGAACCATTTGCGATAAATGTCTCGGTCGCCGATTTTGAATCCAGAAAGGTGTGGTTTTGCGAGTTTGATAATTTTGAGTTGTTCGATGGCGTTCAACAAATCCTGTAAGAACTTGACAAGTTTGGTGATGGCTGTTTTGCCGTCAGGGGGTAAACTTCCTTCTTTGAGGAGAATGTCTTCGCGGCGATAGACACGAACCAACTCAACATATGCTGCTACAGGATCGCTTTTCAGAAGGCGGTGCAGTATGTCTTGCACTTCAGCATACTTTGCATCCAAATAACGTTTGCCGGAGGAATCGACGAGGAGGGTGTATCCGGGTTTGTTTTGGACGATTTGTTTGTAGAGGCTGGCTATTTCTTGGAGGAGAATTACTTGTGCGTTGTCGTATTCATAGTCTCGTTTTTGGACAAAAACTATCTTGTTAACAAGTCCGGCTTCGGCAAGAGAATCGACCGTGAGTGCCATTGTTCGGCCGTCGTCTTCGATGCTGGGGAAGAAGGTGCAGGTTTCGCATTCGATGCGTAGCGTGACGTCGTCGCCCTCTCGGAGGACGTCGTAACTGCCACACGTCTTTTCATTTGCCACGAATCACCCTTTTTACCTTCTTTGTAGTAACATAAGTTTAACTAGCTCTGAAGTGAATTCAGAGAAGTCGGTATATAAAAATTCCTATGGCGGACACTTCACAGAATCTGGAAAAGCAGGGCTTGTTTCAGCGTGAGGAAGGCGATTTGACTGTTCTTTCTACTCGTTTGCGTGTTTCTGAAGAACGTTATGGCGATTTGCGGCGCAAATTGCAGTTGATTGAGCAAAACATGCTTGCGCACCAGAAGAAGGCCGCGATGGACTCGAAGAACGCGCAGTCGGACTTGCTTGAGATCAAGAAAACCGTTCGAGTGATGGAAGACCGTATCATTATGGCGGTGAAGGAATTACAGATGACTGCTCGGAAGGAAGACGTTGATGTGTTGAAGCGCTATATTGAGATGTGGGATCCGCTTCGTTTTGTTTCGAACGACCAAGTCGATAAGCTCATTGACGAAAAGTTAGGGAAGCATACGGAAGATATGCACGAAGAATAGTTATTTTCACTTCTTTAACATTGAAGGCTTTGCTTGCTTTGTAATGCGTGATAATTCAGCAACATTCTCAGTGAGCGTAGGCAACACTTTTTGGAAGACTTTCTCCATTGCTTTGATTTCGGTACCTACATCAAGCAGGTTCTTGTCGTATTCGCCAATCTTCGTAAAGATGCCTCGGTGTAAGGATTCTAGGTCTGTTTTCATGTCGATGACGACTTGTTCCAATCGATCTAAACGAGAATTAACAGTATCGCGCCATTCTCCCATTTTGCCCATTTCTTTGGTGAATTCCTGCCATTTTTCGTCAACAATGTGTTCAGCAATTTCTTCGAACGCTTCGGTGCGTTGTGGGGGTGCTTGGGCTTGTTGTTGGGGGCGGGGCATTTCTTCCATTGGTTGCGGTTGGAAAGGCTCAACGCCGCGCTTTGCTTCTGCTTGGGAGAGTGCGTCCATGATGGTTCCGGTGTCGTAGCCCTGACGTTGCAGGGCTTGCATGATTTGGTTGTTGGTCAATCCCTGCTGTTGCATGCCGAGGACTTGGTCGACGGGTGTTGCGTAGGCGGGAGGTATTGTTTCGCCGGCTTGTTTTTTCTTGAGAAAGTCGAGGAGTGCCATTTATTTACCGCCGCCAGCAGGTTCTATTTTGGTCAGGTTACGTACGGTGAACATCGCGATGAGCAAGAGGAGCATAAGACCGAGGACTTTCGGGTGTACGAGTGTTTGGAAGAATCCGACATCTTCATCAACTTCGGTAACGGTTGTTTGGTTTTCGCCGGTGGTGAGTTTAGTAAACCCTTTTTCGGAAGAGATAACTGCAGAGAGGGAGCCGATACCGATGATAAGAACGAGTGCAATGACCCAGTAGAAGAACGTGTCTCCGTGTTCTGAGCTTGTGATGAGTTCGGTGATGGTTGACTCTTTGACGCCCATTGCTTGGTATGCGATGAGCAGGAATATCATGAAGATGAATAGTAAGACGAACCAGGGAGCCATGACTGCGATGGTTTTGGTCGCGATGGGGCTAAACAAGGTGATGACTGCGAGTACGAACGAGATGAATGCGTTGAGTCCGTTTTGGTCTTTTCCGAAGATTTGAATCTTAGACAAGATTGCGTACGAAAAGACAAGGACTAGTAAGAAGGGAAAGATAACGCCAACATTGGCCAATAGTCCGAGGTCGAGGGGGGTTGCCATAGCTTACTTTTTTTCGTCTTCCTTTCCGAACATTTTCTTTCCGACAGTTTGCATTCCTGTGAAAAAATCTTCAATTCCGGTTGTTTTCTTGTCTTTTTGCGGTTCATGCGTGACAAATCTCACGATAAGTCCAAAGACTGCAATGATAATAATTAATGCTTGCAGGTCAGGGTCGCTGAGGAAGTTCAGCCAAGTCGGTTGCTGTCCGGGGAACAATGCCGTCCAGAAAATGACAACAAGAAACACAACGCTTACAAGTGCTGCGATGGTAAAGATAATGCTGTTGAATCCTTGGGATCCTCCGAAGAGTCCAAGAATGATGAAGAGCATGACTGCTGCAATGATGATAAGTCCTACTTGTGGGAACGCGTTATTGATGAAGTTGACGATGTCAAATTGTTGGTATCTTCCAGTTACGTGAGGGAAGATGGATAAAAGTGCGATTGCTATTGAAAGGATAAGGCTAATTTTGCTATTTTGTTCTTTGCCGAAGACTTGAATTTTGGTTAAAATTGCCCAAACAATAGCAAAAATAATGGTAAATGGAAGAATAACATCCATGACTCCAAGACTGTCAAGATAGTTGAAAAGATTTCCAAAAGATCCTATTGCCATGGTGAGTTCCTCATTATTTTTTATCCTTGTCTTTAGGACTTCGTGTCAAATACACAACGAACAAGACAACCAGTATAATCAAAATAACGCTCGCGACTGCGGTTGAGCTCCAGTATGATTGTAAGTAATCAAGCGAGTAGTCAAGCCAGGTTTGTCCTGCGTCGTTTTTGAGTGCGTTGAGGAAAATAACGATGATTCCGATAAACATGATAACCAAAAAGCTTGTTTTCATCCAGCCTTCGGGGAGTCCGTCTTTGCCGATGGTTCCTTCTGAATAGAAACTGCCGACGAGCATGAGGAAGAAGACTCCGAGTAAGATGAGGATGACGATGTTTCCGGAAACGCTGGTCACAGCTTCGACAAGTCTACTCGAAGCAATAACCAAAAATCCGATGGCGAATGCAGCCATTGCGTTCAGGTTTCGTTTTGGGTGGTCAACGCTTCCTATTTTTTCGATGCCGAAGACGCGTGTGCGGTCTAAGACTGCGTAAACAATAGTGAAAGTAATAATGAAGGGTAATACAACGTCAAAGACTCCTAATCTGCCGAAGAATTCCAATACATTTCCTAGTACGGTAGTTGCCATGATGCACGCCTTTTTTTCTAAACGAATTCAGCGGGACAGTGTATATAAAGCTTTTGGCGATGGTTTTTGAGGATTTTGTTTATAAACAAGAAGAAGTAAAGCTTTTTAATCTCCTCCTAGTCCCTTCACAGTATGGACCTTCACAAGCGAATCCCATCAAGCGCTGTTCAGCATCGCGAAGAAAACGAAGATGTTATTTTGGCAGGTTGGGCTGCTGAAGTGAAGAATATGGGCAAGATTGCGTTCATCAAGCTCCGAGACCGAGAAGGTGAAGTGCAGATTGTGATTCCGCAGGACTGTCCGCAGTTTAGCAAAGTCAACGATATCACAAAGGAATCGGTTATTGTCATCCATGGCAAGGTCAAGCAGGGCAAGCAGAAGTCCGGTGCGAAGGAAGTCATGCTTCATGAGTTTGAAATTATGTCTGCTGCAGACCCGAACTTACCGATTGATGTAACAGGCAAAATTCCGACTGGCCTTGACAAGCGTCTTGATTTCCGTCTTCTCGACTTGCGAAATCCCAAACATTTGGCTATTTTTAAGGTTCGAAACATCATCAACTGGGCAGCCCGACAATTTATGATGAAGGAAGGAGTTATTGAGATGCAGACTCCGAAGATTATTAGTGCAGGTGCGGAAGGCGGCGCAACATTGTTTCCCGTCTTATATTATGATAAGAAAGCGTACCTTTCCCAGTCACAGCAGTTATACAAGCAGATGATGCTTATTGCGGGTTTCGAAAAGGTGTTCGAAATTGGTCCGAGCTTCCGTGCGGAAAAAAGCCACACGATGCGTCACTTTACGGAATTTACCCAGATTGATTTTGAAATGTCGTTCATCAATGATGAGGATGATGTTTTGAAGTTCATCGAACACATGTTTGTCCACGTTTGCAAAACAGTCAATGAGTCATGCGCAGAACAACTCAAATTGCTTGGCGTAACGATTGATGTTCCTGCATTGCCGTTTCCGAGAGTCACGTTCGAACATGCGATGACAATGCTCAAGGAAGCGGGCGAATCTCCTCCTGAGGATGACATCAACATTGAGATGGAAAAGAAATTGGGCGTTCTCATCCAAAAGAAGTTCAAGACTGACGCGTTCTTTATCACAAAGTATCCGTGGAATCAGCGCGCGTTCTATATCATGAACGATAACGGTACATCCCGAGGCTTTGACTTTGAATATCGCGGCACGGAATTAGTTTCTGGCGGTCAGCGCGAACATCGTCACGCAAACTTGTGCAAAAACATCGAAGCAAAGGAATTGAAGGTCAAAGATTTTGAGTTCTACACGGAGCCATTCAAGTATGGCGCTCCGACGCATGGTGGTTTCGGTATGGGTGTTGACCGTTTGACGATGAAACTTCTTAACTTGGAAAACATTCGCGAGGCCTGTTTGTTCCCAAGAGATCCTGAACGACTTGTTCCATGAACATGGACGTCCTTGCAGCAATTAGAAAACTTCTTGACGACAACAAAATTGTGTACAAGTGCTGGACGCATGCTGAATGCTCAACTTCTGAAGAAGGCGCGGCTATTCGAGGAACCGAAGTTATGTCTGGCGCGAAAGCGTTGATTTTTCGGAGTGAAGGCAACTTTGCAATGCTCGTTATCGCTGGCGATAAAAAGGCGGATATGAAGATGCTCAAGTTCACACTCAGAGCAAAGAGTCTTTCGTTGGCCACGCCTGAAGAAGCATTGCAAGTGACGCATTGCACCATCGGCAGTATTCCTCCGTTTGGCAATCTTTTTCAAATTCCAGTCTATGTTGACAAATCGCTTTACAGAAACGAACGAATTAATTTCAACGCCGGAAGGCACGACACCAGCATTCAAATGAATATTGAAGACTGGGAAAAAGTTGTGAAGCCAAAGATTATTTCTGTTGCTCAGTGACGCGGAGTGTTGCTTTGTGCGGGTCATACGCAGTTTCATCAAGTCCTTCGTCGGGAATGAGGAGATTGCTGACGTCTGCAAGTCCTTTCCAGTCTCGTTGGAGTGGTTCAAGAATGTGCGGGTCATCGGTGTGGTTGTGGTATTCTGCCCATTTGGCGAACGCGCGTTGTCCGCAGACGTGGATGCTGTCGTGGAATTTTTTGATCTTGTATTTTTCATTTGAGGGGATTTTTGCTCGTGCAACAGCGAAATATTTGCAGGCGGGCTCGTAGCGTCTTTCTACTAACGACATGAAACCGAGTAAGCCATACAGTCGCGGTAGAAGTGTTCCGAATGAGGCAAGTTGTTTTTTTCCAGTGCGGTAATCAGTCATTGCAAAGAGTTCTGTGGGAACTTCCTGTTGGAGTGTGTCGAGATGATGGGAGTTGTTGAGGAAGCGTTCGACGACATCTTGCAGGATTTCGCCTGCGCGTGTGTAGGATTTCCAGCAGTCGGGGTCGACGGGGTTGAATGTTCCGGTTTTTGCGACGAGGGTGAGTCCGCGGAGGTAGTCGATGGTGATGTTGCAGTTGGTGTTTTCGTAGTTTTCGAGCGTGGCAAGGGCTTCGGGGTAATGTTGTTTTTTGATGTGCTGCATGGCGGTCCGCACGGCGTCTTCCGCATTCGCGGCGGGCATTGCGTGGGGAGTGAGTGGTGGTTGTTCGGCGCATCCGAGTACAAGTGCGGCGAGTCCCATCAGTCCTTGTTTGCAGAAGGTTCTTCGATCCATCACGCGCATGAAGGCATTACGGTTTATATTTGTCATGACACATTTTGTTATAATGCATTACATAACCTTTTTAAACGTTAAACGGTGGAAGAATGACTATGGAATTCATGAGTGTTGAGGATGCAATCAAGAAAGGCACGGGTAAAGTGCACTTGAGAGGCTGGGTGTACCGAGAGCGAAAGAGCAACGCGTTTGCGTTCGTTGTTTTGCGTGACCGCACCAACATTATTCAGTGTGTCATCAAGAAGGATAAAGTTTCGCCGAAAATTTGGGAGCAGGCGGAATCCGTTCTTATCGAATCGGCGGTTGAACTCAGTGGCACGTTGAAGGAAGACAAGCGCGCACCGACCGGATTCGAGGTCGAGGTCGATGATTTCAAGCTTATTCACAAAGCTGAACGTTTTCCGATTACGAAGGATCAAAGCACAGAAGACCTTCTCGACAAGCGTCACTTGTGGATTCGCAGCCGTGAACTCACAGCAGTGTGGAAAGTGAAAGCCCAAGTCTTGAAAGCCTGTCGTGATTATTTTGACAGCAGTGGTTATTTCGAAACCACTCCTCCGATCATTACGGGCAGTTCGTGCGAGGGCGGTTCGACATTGTTTCACGTTGATTATTTTGGCGAAGATGTTTTCTTGAGCCAAAGCGCACAATTGTATCTTGAAGCCATGATTTTTTCGTTGGAAAAAGTCTGGGCATTAACTCCGTCATTCAGAGCCGAGCCCAGTAAAACAAACCGTCACTTGACGGAATATTGGCATTTGGAAGGAGAGACTGCCTGGCAGGATTTCGAAGGTCTTGTGAAATTAGAGCAAGGTCTCATTGAGGCGATTTGTCAGCATGTTGCGAAGCATTGCCGTGAAGAGCTTAAACTTCTTGGTCGAGATTACAAGGATCTTGAAAAAATGAAGGGCCCGTTCCCCAGAATTACGTATAGCGAAGCGATTGAAATGTTGCACAAGGACGGTATCGAGATTCCGTGGGGCAAGGACTTGCGAACCATCGAGGAAGAAGCCTTGATGAAGCATTATGACAAGCCGTTGTGGGTCACGGGTTATCCGAAGGAAGTCAAGGCATTTTACATGAAGGACGATCCTGACGATCCGAGAGTTGTCAAGTGCTGCGACGTGCTTGCACCTGAGGGTTTCGGAGAAATCATCGGTAGTTCTGAAAGAGAAACCGATGTCAACATTTTGATTGACAAGTTAAAGAAGGCTGGCGAAAAGGTCGAGCACTATGATTGGTATCTTGATTTGAGACGTTTTGGTAGTGTTCCGCACTCGGGGTTCGGGCTAGGTATCGAGCGTGTCGTGCGATGGGTGTGTAAGCTAGAGAGCATTAGAGACGCGATTCCGTTCCCGCGTACTATCAAGCGGTCGACACCGTAATGGCGGTCTTTGATTTTTTTATTCAATATATTGAACAATTCTCGTATGTTGCGATTGTGTTGTTGATGTTGGTTGGTAGTGTTGGCCTGCCGTTTCCTGAGGAAATTGTGATGCTTGCAGCGGGTTACGCTGCGCACACCGGTTACATGAATTTGTATGGAGCGATTATTGTTTCATTTATTGCCGTTCTTCTTGGAGATCTTGTCGGGTACTATATTGGTCATCGTGGTGGTAAATTGTTCAAAAGACTCTTATCGCAGGAAAAGTTCATGCGTGTTGAAAAGTATTTTGAGCGCCATGGTAGTAAAACCATTTTCTTTTCGAGATTTTTAGCAGGAATCCGCGTCTTTTTCCCGATTGCTGCGGGCGCAACAAAGATGCCTCTCAAAGAATTTTTGTTGTGGGACACGCTTGCTGCGTTGATTTGGGTGCCGTTGATGGTGTTGCTCGGGTATTGGTTTGGTGCGTTCATTCCTGCGATTATTCAGTGGTTCAGAAAGGCAGATTTAGTGATGGGTATTGCGTTTGGTATTTTTCTTATCGTTCTGTTATTCGTCTATAAGGAACGTAAAGTTATCGTGCAGAAGATTGAGCATTGGCGTCATGGTTTTTTCAAGCATATGCGTAAGCACGAGACTCCGTTGGAAGTATTGGTGTTCGGCACGCAGGAGCTTGGTCAAAGGGTGTATTCAAAACAAAGAAAAGATGGTAAAGTCACGTTGTTCGTTGAGTTTTTCAAGGAAGGGAAGGAAGTGAAGTGTTTGCACGCGAAGCAATGGATGCATAAGCATTCGTATGACAATCTTATTAAGAGTTTGTCGGAGAGGTTGGGGACTCCGGTTCGAGAGCCGTGGCCAGCGTCTGTTGTGCGTCCTGCAAAACGCGTTTCTCGAAGTCGGCGAGTTTCTCGCCCTCGTCGCGCTCGGCGCTGAGTGTTCGCAGTAATGCTTTGAGGTATTGTTGTTCTGTTTTGAATGTTGTTCCGGTATGTTCGCGGATGAGTGTTTCTTCGATGTCTTGCACAGACGAATGTGCTACTTGTACGCCGATGAATTCTTTGCTGGTGAGCGCAGCCGTATTTTTGAGCACAACGTATGCTCCTTGTTGTTGTGCTGCTTGCGTTAAATCGTTGAAATGAATGTCTGAGGGTTTTCCAGAGGCGAGCGTTCCTTCAATGCGCAGAGTTACAATAGCAGTAGTGAGTGCTTGTGCGTTGAGTGCATCATGCACCATGTGTTCGACGTCGAGTGGGCTTTTGCCGGTTGCGTCGATGCGTAGGCTGATGACGGGATAAATGGAAAGCTTGCGGTGCGTGATTGCTCCATCTTCGTAAATAACAAAGGTTCCGTGTTTGAGTTTTTCGAGTTCGGCAAAATTGTTGGGAAAGACAGGTCCTGGATAAATAATGTTGTCATGCGTGCCGAGCATTCCTTTGTCGACGACGTGGACGTGTCCGCCGGCGTAGTAGGCGAATCCTTTTGGAAAGAGTGAAACGCTCATGGCGTCCATGTCTGCGAGTTCTTTTGGTTTTAATTCGTTGAGTGCGCAGTGGAAGACGAATATTTTGGTTCCTGTTTCTTTTTCTAAAGGTTCTCGTGCTAAGTCAGTGTAGTAATGTTTGTCGAGTCCGCCTTTTTTGCCAAGAATGCCCGTAAGCTTAACGCCAGTTTTGGGGTCAGTTGTAAACGAGAGATTGAGTAGTCCATCCACAACCGTTCCGCGGACAAGGTTGATGCAGAGTCCTGCGTCTTCCAAGACGTCGAGCATTGTTTTGCCGCTGGGACTTGAATCATGCGAGCCTGCGATGTAGTAGGTAGGGATTTTTGCGTTTTGAAGGTCTTTAAGTTTCTGAACAGCAACTCTGAGAGAGTCGATGCCTGGCATGCTTGTGTTGAACAAATCGCCCGCAATAATTACAAAATCGACTTTTTCAGTGATGCAGGTATCAATGCAGGCATTGAAGCTTTGCGTGTTTGCGTCCCGTAATTTTGGTTCGCGCCAACCGCCAAGATGCGCATCGGCTAAGTGCGCAAATTTCACGGCTTCACTCCAGAGAATGTTTGTTTTGGTTTCGGCAAAACCATTGCTTCAAAGAGTGGGATTTTTATAGGCGTGGCGAACTTGACAAAGGTGCTGGTAATGATGGCTTCTCCTTTGTCGAGGCTAGCTATTGTTCGGTCATCGTCGGATAAATCCTGCGCAGCGCTTTCGATCAAGGCTTGTCGTTCGGGTTTCATTTCTGTTCCCAAAATAATTTTGGTGTTCATGTTGGCGAGAATGTCGCGGGGAATGAGAGAGGGTAATTGAGTGATGGCGACCAACCCAACATTAAATTTGCGTCCTTCGCGGGCGATGGTGCTGAAAATGTTGCTTCCGCGTTCGAGTGCGTCTTTGCCAAGAACGCGAGGTGCTTCTTCGAGGATGATGCTGATGACTGGTTTGTCCGCGAGTGTGCCGTCTTGTTTGGCGTGTTTGTGTTCCTGCAACGCAGCGTAAGCAATCATGCTGCCCACGAGCAACTCGACTTGTCCCGCAACTGTTGAAGTATCAACAATCACGATGTTTCCGTTGTCGAGTTGTTTGGTGATGTCCGCAATTGTGGTGCTTCCGGCAGATAAACTGAACATGCCTGTTGTCTCAATTCCAGTAGGAGTGACATTGATGTCGAGGACTTGCTGTAATCGTCGTCGAACAACTGCGAGTGTGCCTTCGTGGAAGCCAACGAGCGGGTCGTTTGTAAATAAGTTGTATATCCAGTGGGTGCCGTATTTTTTCCAGTATGCCATGACGCATTCGCGTTGGGCGTCGCTCCAGGGCATGACGCCGTCAAAGTGGTGCGGTTGGATGAGTGAGAGGTTGACAATCAGAGTATTTGTGCCGGGCATCGGATGCGGTGAATAGTACGAGACTTTTTTGCTCGGATGGTCTTTCAGGCCGGGTTTTGTGCGGCCGTAGTATTCGTCATGAGGGTCAAGCACAAGAATGCCTGCATAGTCTTTACCGCACGCGTCCCAGAGCATGCAGTAGGCGAGGTTGCTTTTTCCTTTGCCGGTTGTTGCGGAAACAAGAATGTGGTGGCTTAACACATCGCGACCATTCAAAGAAATCGGTACGTCGAGTTGTTTGCTTCCCGAACGCAGAAAACCCATTCGTAACGGTGTTGGTGGCTGTGTTAAGAAGGAAACGTCTGCGGTGGTAATTTGGCGAACAGGTGCAAATAATTGAGGTAATGATTTGAAGGCACTCGCAGTGTTGTTTGCAATCAAGACCAGTCCTTTTGCTCGCGCGAGAACATAGGTTCGCACGGCAGGATCCATTAAGTCAAGCGTTGCGTCTTCTTCGAGCTTCAAACCAGAAACAAGTTCAAGATGTTGCTGACTGAGTTGGGAGCCATAGATCAAATCAAAAACATGCAGAATAACCAGCCCTTGCGGTGTTTCAGAAACAAGCAGTTCGCCGAGTTCGAGTGGTTCTCCGTGTTTTTCGCGGACGAGAATGCTGCCGAATCCGCCTGATACTACCATGCCTTTGGTCATACGTTTTTCGTCGGGCGGATGCTATTTAAGTTTTTAGAGAGTGCAAAGGTTGTGTAGTAAGTAAAGAAGTCAAAACAGTAATTCTTATAAAAACAAGAATGGTAAGTACAGTATGGCAAAAAAAGACATTGAGAAGGCAATGAAGGAAGCGGACAGGTTGGCAGCACAGCCGATGCGTAGTGATGAGGATATCGCGGAAGAGTTTCAGAAGGTAATGCGTGAAGCTTCCGAAGCCGCAAAACCGAGTTCTCGACGGAAAACAAAGTCAAAATCGAAGAAGAAGTGACTTTTTCCGTCGGTATTGAGAGGGTGCGTCTTCGAAAGTTTTATAAATGAGTTCTATCTATCGTCGGAAGCGGGGAAGTGGTTTATTTTTTTCCCGATTATCGAAAACAGACCAAAAAGGAGGAAATCTCATGGCAGAAAAAGTTGCAAAAGTGGGTGTTAAGAAAGTGGGCGGATTCTTGTACTTCGTTGACAAGGCAGGTCACGTCTCTCGTGCAAAGATGGCGCGAGGAAGGAAGAAGGGCGCGAAGAGCAAGCCCGAAGTTGTTGCTAAGGTTGGCGTGAAGAAGCAGGTAGGTTACTTGTACTTCATCGACAAGCACGGCGACATCTCTCGTGCAAAGATGGCACGCGCGTAAGTCTTCAAACAACTTTTTTTATTTGTTTTTTTCTTGATTTTCTCTGGTTCTTTAGCGCCACAAAGGGAGTTGCTTCTGGAGAAGCGAAACATATAAAAGCGGTGGCAAGGCTTGGTTTATTGTAAATTGGTGGTTGTATGGAGTGGCTGAAAAAACTGTGGAGCAAGGTCAATTTCTGGTCGGTTAGACAGAACTTTAAGCTTGGTCTTTACGGTCCTCCCAATTCTGGAAAAACAACGTTAGCAAATAGGATTTGTGTTGATTGGCTTGGTACTGAGTTAGGTAGCGTCAGTCCGATTCCGCATGAAACACGAGAAATTCAAGTCAAGGAAAGTATCGTTATCAAGAATAAGGACGGCAAAGAGCTCCAATTCAATCTTGTGGATACTCCTGGTATTGCGACAAGAATCGATTTTGAAGATTTTCTGAAGCACGGCATGAATGAAAAAACAGCCAAGAAGCGTGCGCGAGAAGCAACAAAGGGAGTTATTGACAGCATTAAGTGGCTCGATGAAGTCGACACTGTTATTGTTGTTCTCGATTCAACGATGGATCCGTTTAGTCAAGTGAACGTTACAATCCTAGGTAATCTCCAAGCGAGAAACATTCCCGTTTTAATCGCGGCGAATAAGGTTGATTTGCGTCGTTCAAAAATTAAGCGTGTTGAAGCGGCGTTTCCTCAGTATCCGGTGATTGGTATTTCTGCGCGAACAGGCAAGCACATGACGGATTTTTACGAGCAGTTGTTCAAGCTCGCAAAGAGGTGAACAATGGTAACGATTCAGTTATTGCCGTATGACGAGATCAGCGGCTTGACCAGTATTGGTCGTATTCGAAAACTGCTGAACATTGCGAAGCAGGACAAGATTGTGTTGTTGCAAGGGCGATTAGACAAAGCAGAGGAAGCTGAGCTCATTAAGGCCACGATGGAAGAAATCAATAAGGAGTTTAAGGGTATTGAGCTTGCTGTTATTCAGCCGCAGACGAGTGGCGCATTCTTGGGTGGTGTCGCGAGTTTTCTGCTGGGTAACCGTTCGGGTATGACGGTTATTGGTCCCGCAAGTATTGTGAAGAAAATCAAGAAGGATCCGAACAAAATCGAATTGTTCACGCAGGAAAATAAAAAGAGGAAGCGTTAAATGCCGCACCAGTGTGTTCGTTGCAGTACATTTTATGTTGATGGCGCGAAAGAGCTTCTCGGTGGCTGTCCGTGTGGCGGTAAACTATTTTTCTTTATCAAGCAGGAACGTTTGGATGCGATGAAGAAAGAAGTTGCATTGAATCTCACGGCTCCTGAAAAGTTTCAGATGGAGCAGGATGTGTTTGCGATGCTTGGTGTGCATGGTGAGAATCCAGTTATTCTTGATTTTGAGAGTGTGAGAATGTCTCGTCCTGGCACGTACGAAATCGACTTAGCAAGAGTGTTCCGTGACGAGCCGTTGATTTTCAAATTAGCAGAAGGCAAATATGTTGTTGACATTCCGAGTGCGATGAGGAAGAAGAAATGACTTCTGAAGCTGAGCAAACAATTGATTCGTTAGCGCACAAGCTGGGCCGTGAACGTAGAATACTTTTGGAAACGGTCAGAGAAAGTAAAGATGGCAAATGTTCCTTGCAGTATTTGCAACGACAGTGTTTTTTCAGAACGCTTATGGTTCCCTGGGAGACAAAGATGGTGGTGTACCGTCTCGCTCAAGAAAAAGTGTTGAATTACAATGAAGAGAAAGACGTAGTGAGTCTCAGAGTCCAGTAAATCCATTTCTTAACAATTTCATCACGTTGTCTTTGAATTTGGGATAGTCTGCGATGTTGCAGCGTCCTCCTGCTGCGGGGATGTGTCCGCCGCCAGACGCATCAGCGAGTCCTTTGATCGCTTCGACGAGTAAGACGTTCACGGCGATTCCTTTTTGGCAGCGCAGAGAGAACGCCATTTGTCCATTCTCAGGAGCGGAAACAATAACTATTTCTTTCGCGTATTTCAATCCCAAAATGGTGGTAATTGCGCTTTTGACTTTGTATTTTGGTTTGATTTCGTAAAAGACAAGGTTCAATTCAGGATGCCATTCGCCGTCTTTTTTGATTGCTTTGGTCCATTTTTGAATTTCAGCGTCGATAACGTTGTGATACGCAGTGATGGATGAATTAAGAACGTCGTTGGGGTGTGTTGCGTTTACCGCAATCAAGTAGGCCTCAGGAATTTTTTGGTCGTCATAACTGGCAGTATCATTGATGTAGATGCCGACTTCGCCGAGTTTTGTCTTAAACAAATCTTTGTTCAAAGGAACTTTATACTTCTTGAAAACAGAGTGCATCCATTCTTCCCAGGGTTCGGTCGCAATATCAGAGATAGAGCCAGCAACAGCAAGCCAGTCTTTGTCAGTGATGTCGACAACGCGGGAAAATAAGTCGTATGCAAGTTTGCTCGTGCAGTATTTGCTCGGCTTAGCCAAGTCAGTGAACAGTTGGGGTTTAATCAACAAGATATTTTTCTTTTTAAATGGCTCATAAAGCGCATGGTGATCAATAATCAAGACGTCTGCGAAGGAGGCGATTTTGTTGGTGACGTCGGGGTGGTTGTCGAGTGCGACGTCGCAGGCGATGAACTTGGTTACTCCTGCTTTTTTCATGATGGTGACTTCGTCGTCGGTGATGTTGTGTCCGCCGTGTCGGGGTGAGAGTCGTACATCAGGTAGTCGTCCGCGCAATCGTTTGATGGCTGTTGCGGTTATTGCGCCAGAACTAATGCCATCACTATCAGCATCGTGATACAAAGCGAGAACGTCTTTTGATGTGATGGATTTCACCCACGAATCGAATCGGGCGAGCAGTCCAGCGTTAGTGATGTGCATGATGGTGCACCATATGATAGAGCGTTTCGACAAAGCGCGCTCGATCGAGCAACAGCATGTAGGCGAAGAGGAGAATAAAAAGCGGCGCGAGAGAAAAAGCTGTAGTTCGCGCCGAAGTTGGGGGGTTGGTGAGCATAAAGGGAAGGGGCAGGTCTTCCTGCCCCTGTGATACGGGCACGGTTTCGCAGAGTTGTGCTCTGTGTGCCGTGCGCCAACGAATGCGATCAGAACCTGGGGTTCTGAGGCAACCGATTTTTTTGTGTCGGTTCTGTCACTAAAGGGCCGAACTGTTTATTTGGCGGGTCAACGCATTTAGCGGTGTGTGCACTCAGCGTTTGCCTAAGACGGGGGGACGTTTGTGCCTGCGGTCCCGACCGCGTCTGCCGTGGTTCGTTTCCCTTTCGGGATAAGATACTATGAGCGCAAGCTTAATATATATTTAACGTACTTATGAACGTAATATACGTATTTTTGACCATGGACACTCGCAAAATCGTGAAGGCAGGACCCAGCAGCCATACTGTTTCGTTACCGAAGAAGTGGTTGGTGAAGCACAAGTTAGGCAAGGGCAGTACCGTTGTACTCATAGAGCAGGGTGCGGGTGTTATTATTACGCCCGATCCGAACGAGTTGAAGCCTGTTTTGCGTGAAAAGACTATTAGTGTTGACAACAAAGGGTTTGATACAATTGGTCGCGAGCTTGCGAGCGCGTACATGAATAATTACAGCACTATTTCGTTTGCGGGGGACGATGTTCAGGAATCGGCGAAAGAACTTCGTAAATTGTTGCGTGATTTTGCCGGTCTCGAAATCGTTGAGCAGGGTGGCAAAAAGTTAGTTGCGCAGGACTTACTTAATCTCAAAGAAGTTTCGATTGACAAAACACTTCGAAGAATGGACATGACGATTCGTTCGATGTTTGAGGACAGCATTGCGGGCGTGTCGAGCGAAGGCATTGCTCTCAGAGATTATGATATTAACCGAATGTTTTTCTTAGTTGCAAGATTAGTCCGAGGCAGTCTCCAAGACTCAGCGTTGGCCGCGCATTTCGGCATGACGAATGGTCAGTTGTTTGAGAGTTGGCGTTTTGCGCACGCGTTGGAAGGAGTGGCTGACGGTTTGAAAAACGCAGTCTCACTTGGTCTGAAGCAGAATGATGTGTGCAAATCGATTGATGCATTGTATCGTGACGCTGTTAAAGCGTATTTTGCGAATGACGCAGCATTAGCGGACGCTGTAGCAAAGAAACGAGACATTAAGCTTGTTGTTGCAAAAACTCCTGCGCAAACAGAGTTAAACGCTCAATTTCGGCGTATTTTGGATGAAATCAGCACGATTGCGCTTATCGTTATTGATAATAGCTAATGCATGCAACAAATTCTTTTAAAAGCCCCGCTTCCAGTAGATGGTATGAAAGAGTTGGTGGATGGCGCGACGTGGCAATTAGTGCAGGACCGTCTTGCGTCAGCGATTGGTTTGCCCGTTGTCACCGTGGATATGTCTGGTCAAGTTATTTTTCGCTCGGGTCAATTTCCTTTTTTCTGCGTGCTTGTTGAAAAGAAGGGCGGTCAGTTCTGCACGTTGTGCCGTCAGGATTGGGCGGCGAAGGCAGCAGGGATTTATCAGGATTCATGCCATGCAGGTATGTTTTCAATTACGGTGCCCATCCTTATTGATGAGCGAAAGGTTGGGGCGTTGATGGTGGAAAGTATTCGCGCAGACCAGAATTTGGCGGATGCAGCAGGTAAAGCCGCGAGACTCATTGGTCTTGACTCAGACGAACTTGTTGATGAGGTTCCTAATGTCACGAAACAAACAGTGGCGCAGTTAGCGAACATTAAATCGTTGTTGGAGACGTTTGCCGTGACGTTGCCGCGTATTGCAAGCGAGCGTTCAAAGGACAGGAAAGAATTGCAACAACTCACGGTCTTATTTGACTTTTTGAACCAGATCAATGCGACGTTTGATCTTCCGAAGATTTTGAATACGACGATTAGTTTTTGCATGAAGACGTTTCCGTTGCAGGACTGTAGTATTCGGCAGGGTGCGGACATTGTGCGGTTTGCGTATCTCGAGACCAGAAATGAGGCGTGTAAGGCGTTGGAGAACGCCGTGTGGGCACACGTGAATAATACCCGAACGCCGTTGTTTATTGAGGATGTTCGTCATGACTTTATGCTTTCTCAATTGTCGGGTGTAGAAACATTGCAGAATAGTTTGCTTGTTGTTCCGATTACGTGGGAGAACACAACAAAAGGAATGATTGTGCTGTACGGAAAGCCAGGTAAAGAGTTGCAGTCGTTTGAGGAGTTGACGGTTGCGTTGAGTAAGCGTTTGGAGTTAGCATTAGCGGCAGCGGCACGATACAAGCAGGCGCAGGAAACCGCGGTTACGGACAAGATGACTGGGTTGTATAATAAGCATTATTTTACGGAGACGTTCAAGCACGAAGTCGCGAGAGCTGCGAAATTTAAGCGTCCGACGAGCATGATTATTTTTGACGTTGATAATTTCAAGAGTTATAACGATACGTATGGTCACCCTGAAGGTGACAAGTTGCTTTCTGAGTTGGGCGCAGTGCTTAAACAGGCAGTGGGCGTTATTGACACGTGTTGCAGATATGGTGGTGAAGAATTCTGCGTGATTTTACCGGAAACAAAGCATGAGCACGCGATGGCAGTTTCGGAACGCATTCGTGCGGCTGTTGATGCGCACGAATTTCCGAACCGAAAGACCACAATTAGCGTCGGTTGCATTACGTGTTTGAACTCTTCGGCAAGTCCTGATTTCATGTTGAAAGAGGCGGACCGTGCGCTTTACAAGTCGAAGCATCTTGGAAAGAATAGAGTTACGGGATTTATTATTGTGGATCGAAATTTGGGAACGATTGAGGCGGATGCCCCAAAGGGTTCTTAGAACTTTTTTCGGTACGCGGCAACGGTATCATCGTTGATGTCTTCTTCCGTGATGCGCATGTTTTTCCGTACGTGTGCGCCGATGGTGTGGACGGCTGTTTCGAAGGTGCTAATCTTTGATTCTTCTTCCGGTGTTAACCGTCCTTTGTAGCGGATGCGGAGTTCTTCGATGCGTTCGTGGAGTGTGAGGATTCCTCGTGGTCCGACGCGGTAGTCTGCGTACTTTCCGATTTTTTGTTCCCAGTCATTGCCGATAGCAACGCGTGGCATTTCGTGCCAGTCGCTGTCAATAATGAGTTGGAGGACGCGTGGCGCAATTCCAAGTTGTGCAACCATGGCAAGTGTTGCTTTGTAGTCGTCTTTTCCATATGTTTTCCAAGTTTCTTCTTGTTGTTGGAGCCAGTAGTCGACTCGCACTGTGTCGTTAGGGTCGAGGAGGCTGGCGCTTGGTACGTGCATTTTGACGAGGTTTCCGAGGTCATGAAGAAGAAGGTACGCGACCAAATCTGTTTTGTTGATGGCGGGTCCAATCCAGTGGTCTGCGACAAGTGCTCCGACGCTGGCAACGTTGAGAAGGTGGCGTCTGAGATTTCCGGGCACGGGAAACTGTGCGTGAATGCTGCGAATGTTGGTAATGATTTTTTGGCTTTCCATCAGTTGCTCGTAAGAATTTCTACCACATCTCGGTGTTTGAGTGGTGTGTCTTTGCCGATTTTGCGTTTTGTTTTGACGTCCATGGCGGCTACAAAATGCGCTGCGATGTCGGTGTGGATTTTTTGGGCGAAGTTGTATGCGGTCGAACCAGGTGGCAATAGCCAGCAGTCGGGCATGACGTTGCCATCTTTGTCTGCCAATTTAATGACACCGCCGGGGAAGATGGCCATGTATTTCAATAGGTCAAGCACGGCGGTGTTCAGGACTTTTTGGGTGCCGGTGTTGCCGTATTTTTTCAAAACGTTTTTGCGGATGTATTCGAGTGCTTCGAGTTGTTTCGGGCTGAGATTGCCTTTTGCCGCGAAATCTCCGTCGCCAGGTAAGTAATTGATGAGTCCTGCT
>CAYIEN010000008.1:0-24817 GCA_964362535.1 uncultured Methanosarcinales archaeon
CTAACAAAAAATCTGATAATCTTTCTTCTTCGCGTGCTGAAAAAGACAAACATACCCAAAGTAAACAACAACACCACAATAATCGGCTTTCTTAAGGAAGTCCAACGGTCCGGACACGGCTGGCCATCACACATTGTTTCTGCTTGCACTGCCGAAGTTATTTGGAACGTTTCGACCGGGGCTTCCGCAACAGGAGCTGCCGCTTCAATAACGGGAGTTACGCACGACTGCGACATCACGGGAGCGTCATCTTCCGTACCGCAACCATTCAGTTCAATGCACGAACGTACTTGCGTGCCGCCAGTACATGCGCTCCACTCCTTGCAATCCCACTCTTCAAGACAGACATCCTTCTGACAACCGAGACCTGACATGCACGAATAACCTGACTGGCAATCAACCAACGTTTGTCGACGGCAACCCGAAGAATCAACGACACAAGAATACTCCGCTTTGCCCGCGCAGAACATGAATCCCGCAGGATTGCACGTATTCACACAACCGCCGCCACCGCCTCCTCCACCACCGCCACCGCCGCCACCAGAACTACTCGGCGCGGGCGTACTCGACGTAAATGTGAACGTGCCACTCGTGTTGGTCTGCCACGCATCACTGCACGACACATTCCACGCATGCACACCATCCGCAACAGAAACATCAAATGACTCAGTTGTATCGCGCGTCACGGACGTATCTGTGCCCGCAACTGTTCCATCAACCGTAATCGAACAATTTTGAATGGAAGTATTATCTTGCACGGCATACGAGAAAGCGACCGTGCCAGTGGTTGCTGTTCCGCCATTTGCCGGCGACGAAAGCGAAACCACAGGTGCGAGCGAATCATTCCACACTCGGAACGCGTCAACCGCGCTCACCGTCTGACCATCCGAACCGCAAGTCACATTAAACGTACCGTTCAGTTCAGACGCGAAAGAGGAATTGTATTGATAGAGATTTGTCGCGTTCACAAAAGTCATATTTATGGGCGTTGCGTATGTGCCTGACGAATTCAACGCAACCACGCACGCACCATCAGTCATGTTCGCAGGACCCGTACCATTCGTGAAATTCGCGTTGAACACGATTTGTTCACCAATAAATCTGTTTTCGGAATCTGTCGATTCATTCACACTCACGCCAAACGCGCTCGCCGCAGAATAACTTGAAAAGTGTATCACGTCAAACTGTAATGTTCCCCCAACATACGAACGGTTCTGACAATCTGTTTCCGAACACAAAACGCCATTCATCAACGGTCTCGCCGCAACAAAATCCAGATTTCTTATTTGTACAGTCGCGCTCGCATTAAACGGCGAACACGCAACAGAATCAACAACCGAAATATTGTTTTGCGAAATATTAATGCACGAATCAGCATTGGTGAGATTGATTGTTTGACTGAAAAGAATCGCGCCAGACACGCCCGTTACTGATTTGTTGGAATTATTGTAGGTGTAATTTGTGGCCTGCTTGAACGCTGCCGAGAACGCATCCGCCCGACGGAAACCAGCAACACCTATCGAAGAATCCTTGAGATACTGCTCAATAAACGCAGGATTAAATGTTTGATTTAACAAACGCGCTTGCTGCGCAAGCAACGCACCAACACCCGCAACATGCGGCGTCGCCATGCTCGTACCCGAACACGTTTGTGTAATGCCAGAACACGCGCAGCCACCGGAACAAATGCTTCCCGCCCGTGCAGCAATAATGCTCGAACCCGGAGCAACAACATCAAGCAACGAACCGCGATTACTATACGACGCCATGCTCGAACCATCATGCACCGTCGCACCAACACTCGTCGCCGTCGGAGAACAACTCGGATAACCAATTCCTGACGTGCTACCCTCATTCCCTGACGCAATTGTAAAGAACATATTTGCCGCATTCGCCGCAGCAATCGGAGTATCCAAGCTCGTCGGACAATCAGGCTGCGTCGCGTACGCGCCACCATCACTAATACTCATCGTGATAACGCTCACATTATACGTCGGAGCAACGCTCACACAATAATCAATACCCAACGCAAGATCCGCCAAATCACACGAGCCACCGCTGTTACATACTTTTACTGCGACAACACTCGCACCCTTCGCGACGCCCGTAACATTACCGCTCGCCGTCGCAATACTCGCAACATGCGTACCATGCCCGTTGTCATCCGTCGCGTTATCGCTCGTTAATGCGCCTTGACAGCAACCGCCACCAACACTGCAAAAACATTTTTGCGCGACAACTTTTCCCGCAAGACTCTCATGCGTTGCATCAACACCCGTGTCAATAACGCAAATTGTTTGGCCCGCACCCGTCACGTTCAGCCCCGCAACAGACTTAGCCCAAACAGCATCCGCCTTGACGATACCAACAGTCGTGGCTAATGTCAAATGATAATTTTTGGAAAGATAAATACTCTCAACATCAGGACTCGCTGACAAAAACGCGAGCGCTTTTGCCCCGATCTTCGCCGTAATGACCGGCGAATTCACCAATTGGCGACCAATCGCACCATCCGTTCCGTCCGCGCCCGCCGTGCCGAGCGTTGCTTTTCTTTGCAGTCTCGCGATTAACTGTTCCTGCTTCGCCTTGACTTTTTGTCTACGCTCTTCCGAAATAGCAGGATTATTTGCGATGTTGCTGACAAACGTTGCCTTGTCAGATTTAAGCGTGATAAGAACAGAAACCTTTTCGCCACCACTTATCGCGTCCGCGACTTCCGGATCCACAAAAGCAGTCTTGACCTGCGCAGACACCTGCGACAATGCCAACAACAATATTAGGAGAAGAAACGCGCGACGCATCAGATCACGCTAATCGTCAGCGGGACTTTCGTAATGCTCGTCAAATCGCTCGCCATCACCACAACCGTACTCGTGCCCTTCGCGGAAAAAGACGCGAGTAACGTTACCACACTGCCGCTCACACTCACATCAATGCCTGGACTCGATGTCGCGAGAAACACCAACTCATCACCATCAACATCCCTAAACAACGCATCCAGCTGAATTGATTTTGGAATCCCAACTTGCATGTCAAACAACGTTGTCGTGCCAATCCAGTCAGGCGCGTGATTGCCAACATCAACTGTTGAAAGCCCAATATATTCTGGCTTGAAAAACAAAACGAGCATGATAAGCATAGCAAACACACCAATCGTCACAAAATCCTTCGCTCCAAGACTACCCATGAACGACGGCTGCGACATCAACGCATCAACAGAAGAACCCGACGTTACTTGAGAAATGGGAGCGGATGAAACGGGAACGGAAGACTCTGAAACTGACGCTTTTGAAACATTTGCGGGAAGCGCAACAACACTCGCATAAATCGACTGCACCTGCTGGTGCGCCAACTCCTTATGCGGACGCTCTAAATTACTCGCAGAAATCTGTTTAAAATCACCAAGAAGCTGCTGATACGCAGCAAGCGCTTTCGTTCGATCACCCGTCTCAACAGCGGCCTGTGCCGCGTAGTACGACTGCACAAACTGCGGAATTAACGAATCAACCAACGAATCACCTTTTTATTCACGAGATACAACGTTTTTGCTTTATAAGCATTTCGCTGTCAGATACAACAGAAAAAAATTACGAACACAACGGCTTGTCGACTTTCAAGCGCATGGTCGGATCTTTGCCAACCGTACCGCACGAATAGTCCGCAGCACCATTATCTGCCGAAAAGTCCCACGTGACTCCCTTAATGCCGTAATCACGCTTATACACGAACATCTCAGACCACCACGGACCAAGACTGCGCGCACATTCACTCGTCGCCATATCTGCCACCGGTCCCGCAAGACCCTTCGGCGTGCACGGACTCTCACACATACGAGGACCCTTCTCCAACGCGTTCGGATAGTACGGACTGCACGCGTAATCAATCGTCGCGCTATCACACGCAAGACCTGTCTTGCCCGTCACTTTGTCAATGTACGAATGACACTGCGCATTCTCATCCAACACTTCACAACCGTACGTTGAAAGATCATCAACCGTACCCGTCGGAGCAATACCACACGTCGGAGCGGGAGGAACCGGAACAGGCTCATCAGAAGGAACGCACACCGCATCCTGACGCAACAACTGCGAAACGCCACCCACCGAACCGCACGAAACATCAGACAAGCCGTCATCAAACTGACTCGTATAACCGCCCGTCTCAACACTCGTGAAATAAGAGAATCCTTCCGCATCAACACTACCGCCCATCTTCATACAATCACTCGTGCCCGCAACAGGCGCAATACTACCTCCCGAACTTAATTCACAACCCGCACTGCACAAGCGAGTCATACGCATCAACTGATTTGGATAAATAGAACTGCAACCATAGTCCGTGGTCGCACTATCACACGCCGTTGCGCTCGAACCGGTCGTCGTAATATAGGAATGGCACTGGAACGTTCCGTACGATGCCGGAATACCAACACAACCTGACGTACCCAACTGCATTACCAAACCGCTACCAACAACAGAACAGGTCGGTACAGGATCAGGAGTCGGACAAGTATCCGTTACTTCGCACGGCACCGGACACGGCTCGGAAACAAACGCTACGCCAGACATACAAGGACCAGCATCCGCCTTCATGTACACGTAGGAATCTACTGGAGCAGGACCCGTCAAGAACGTCATGCCTTCAAACAAATGAATCGTCGTCACAACAACACCCGGAGCGGTCGGGTCGGCAATATACGCGAGGAATTCATCGCGCGTCATCGCAGTCGTTGTCGTTAACGTCGTAAAGGTCAAATCACTCTCACACGTCGAGGTAATGGAAGCTTCGTAAACCGATGGATCAGAAGGCGAACGGTACGCGATAAGCGTCAAAGAACCCGCATCCATCGTCAAAAACGGAGCAGTAGTTGCAAGGTAAGCAGAAAGTTCTCCGGCTGTCGCAGCATACGTATAGGCCAATGTCCCTGACGGAATAGTTGTAAGCGAATAAACGGAAGAAGGTGAACTTACTGCAAGACTCGCCGCATACGCAGGAGCTGTTGCCGCAGCGCAAAACACCGTTGACGAAAAGCCCGCAATCGAACACAACGTCGCAGGAGTGCTACCCGACGCAATCGTTGTTGCGGAAGGAGATGCAGAGTACGCTCCTGAAGAACCCGTACCTACTGCCGATGAACAATCAATATCCTCGCTCGCAACATCATAATCTTTGATCAACGACATGCCGCCACACAACGTTCCACACATCGAGTAACCTTCACCAGCATAATGAGGAACTCCTGCAGGAAGCGGGAACGGATACACCATACTGTCCGGCATCTTCGGCAAACAATAACTGTGGACTGTATCACTCATGCACGTACAATACGCAGTGAACACCTCAAACGCGGGATCACCAGAACCTGACAGCGGAGTCGGAGGCGTTGACGGAGGAGTTGCCGGAGTTGTGTCGGGTGAAATAAAGTAAACTGAAGAACCATCAGTGCTCGGAACTGCAGTTGTACAAGGCTCTGGATCAGGGTCAGGAACAACCGCAACAACATCAACCGTTCTAACCGCGACAGCGGAATTGCCAGCCGCATCTGAAACTGAATATGTTACTGTGTATGAACCAATCGCCGCGGTGTCGACCGTACTTACTGTTGCAATATCTGACGTGATGTCACCATCAACGTCATCCGTTGCGGTTGCGCCTTCATCATCATACGTTGCGCCGAGCGTGACTGAAGCGGGATTAAGACCGATAATTGTTATGACCGGAGCAATTGCGTCCACCGGCGACGGAACCGGAGTCACGTCAACAATTCTTGTTGCAACTGCCGTGTTGCCTGCCGCGTCTGTGACTGTATATGTTACCGTGTACGAGCCAGCCGTCGTTGCGTCAACCGTGCTGACAGTAACAATTGCGGAAGTGAGGTCGCCATCAACATCATCTGTTGCGGTCGCGCCTACATCAACATAGGTTGTGCCAGCAACAAGCGAAGCAGGATTGTCCCCAAGAATTGTGATAACCGGAGCAGTCACGTCAACCGGAGTGGCTGCGATAATAACAACCGTTCTAACTGCGACAGCGGAATTGCCCGCAGCGTCTGAAACTGAATATGTGACTGTGTAGGTTCCTAATGCACCTGTGTCGACCGTGCTGACAACGACAATATCTGAAGTAATATCTCCGTCAACATCATCCATCGCGGTTGCTCCTGCGTCTGTATAAGTAGTACCCATATCAACTATCACGGGATCTGTGCCAAGCATCGTGATAACCGGAGCAACATCATCAACCGACGTAATTCCTGCACTAACAACAACCGTTCTAACTGCAACTGCTGAATTGCCCGCAGCGTCTGAGACTGAGTAAGTAACTGTGTAGGTGCCTGCAATTGCTGTGTCTACGGTGCTGACTGTGACAATCGAAGACGAAAGATCTCCATCAACCGCATCAACAGCACTCGCGCCTGCATCAACATAACTGTCACCGATGGCGAGCGTGACTGGATCTGAACCTAGGATTGTGATAACCGGCGCGAGAACATCAAGAGGAGTGGCCGCGACAACAATAACCGTTCTTACAACTACTGCGACATTACCCGCCGCATCCGTAGATGTGTACGTGACCGTGTACGTTCCGATTGCAGACGTGTCAACCGTGCTCGTAATGACCACTGATGAAGTAAGATCTCCGTCCGTGTCGTCAAGCGCAACAAATCCTGCCTCAACATACGCAGTGCCTACTTCGAGCACAACAGGGTCGCTACCCAAGAGCGTGATTATAGGAGCCGTTGCGTCGACAGGAACTGATGCGCTCACAATAACTGTTCTGACGATAACGGCGACATTACCTGCAGCGTCAGTGACTGTGTAAGTGACCGTGTACGTTCCCGGTGTTGTTGTGTCAACCGTGCTGACAACCACTGGCGCTACTGTTCCGTCGACCGCGTCAATCGCGGAAACGCCCGGATCAACAAACGTGTCGCCCACCAAGAGCATCAAAGGATCATCGCCAAGAATCGTGACAACCGGAGCAACCGTGTCCGCAGGAGGAATCGACGGGTCATCAATTGGAGTGATGTCTGTTGCCGTAATGCAACCAGTATCTGCATCCATTGTACCTGTAATCATCATGAAACCCGTCGGAGAAGATGAAGAAGTACCTGTAATAACAACGCTCAAAGTTCCGTCCGCCATCGGCGTAACAACGGTTTCCAAAATCGTTTCCAGACCAAGACTTGCCGCGGAAGCGCACGTTTCAACAACCGTGCCTCCTTCCTCAAAATAAATACTACCTGACGTAAACACGTAATGCCTGTCCTTAATCGGAACAAGCGAAACCATTTCTACTCCCGGCAATGACTTCCAAATTTGTCCTGTCTTGACATCCAAAATCTGCTGTTTGTCAATTCTCACTGTAGGAGAGATAGCTGATACTGAACTCGCTGTTTCCTTATTGTACTGAGTTGAGAAGAACGCAATCGCGAGCAATAGAACTATAAGAAGTCCTATAAATACTGATTTCTTAACCGTACTCGCCATCTTTTTACGGAATAGTGCTGTTTAGGGTTTAAATAGGTTTTGGTGAAGAGGTTTCGTTATTTTCAAGCTCTTTTCAGAAATCAGGAATTGTTTCGCGATGAATACAGTCAAGAATGTCCGCATCCACAGTATTTACTTGCCCAAGCAAATATGCATCCGCCGCATGTCTTCCCTCTTCAATGCGCGTGACTTGATATCTTGCGCGTCCGGTAATGAACAACACTTCACGCTGCACTGCCTCAGTCACGCCAACAAAAGGAATTTTCTGTTTGACACACGCCAATTGCGTTTTTGCATTTGTCCAAATCTCGGTGACACGCACCACTTGTATTTCTTTTTCGATAAGAGAAAGATACTCCTTTGTAAGCGCCACATACTTCCTATCAATAGAATCCTTAACAGAAATACTTCTCGCGTCCAACTCTGCTTTGACACGCGACCAATCTACAAGTATCTCGTCAATTCTCGAGGACATTTACGCTTTGGCTTCTTCTTTCTTCTCTTCCTTCGGAGGAGCGAGAGGAGCCGAGCCTTCCTTGATGACTTTCAAATTCAACTGGTGAATCTTCGGGTGCACCGTGTTACCACAGACTGTCTTTCTGTGCTTGATACCCGGCGAGGTCATCTTCAAACCGACGCCACGAACCGTCAAGATTCGCTTTCTTTGGAAACCCGCAACGTCCCAACGCATCGGGAAACCACAGTAATCAGAACCGCCTTTGAGCTCGAATTCGTAACCCGCAAAACCAAGAGCCTCGCCCTTAATGTGGTCGCCGATTTTTTTACCAACAATGTGCTTAGCAACGTCATCCGCAACTTCCTTCTGCACGGACGTACCGTTCTTCAATCCAAAAACGAGTTTTACTGGCATTTTATTCTCCCCGAGCCCGACTGTTTCACAGACTCAGCAATACCAATTCCACTCATGCCCTTTATAAAGGTTGTGCTGGAGAAGCAGAATCGTTATAAACCCGGAAATGGACACAAATGTCATGGATGAAAATAACAAAAAGCGTATCAAAGAGACTCTTGAAGACATTGCAAAATTACGAACGCTCGAAAATGAAAAAGCCGAGCGAATCCTTCCCGTCATCCAGCAAGACTTTCTTGAATATCTTGCCAACGCCATCAATCCCGAACTCAAAAACCCCATTCCAAAAGAAGATGTGAAAGTTGATATCTTCGTTGATGGTGACAAATTCATTGTTGGAGTGTATCATCCCTGCGTTGGTAACGAAAAAGCATTCATCAATGATAAGTTGCGCCTCTACGAAAAACTCAATCGAGGCATTGACTGCGGACTCAAGAACGAACAAAACCCTGCAACATTCCGACACTAACTCATCAACTTCAAATTACCCGTAATTGCATCAATTCTCTTTTCGTCATCCGGACCGATGCCGACGCACGTGATGGTTCCCGGAGCGATTTCGGTATGACCCGCGTCCGTGATTGTTGCGGTGACTAAACCTGCACGTTTTGCCTTGTTTTCGTAATGGAGCAATTCTGCTAAATCTTTTACTTTGAGAACTAACTTTTTCATGCCTTCACCGCGCCATTCCTGAATAGCAGACGGATCGCTCATCGACACACAATCCACCGCAGCATGCGCGACCTGCGCCGACATCTTGCCCTTTGAGAGTTTGAGGTCATCACGAACTAAAATTACTTGTTTGTAACTCATACAGAAAATAAGCACGTTTGCACTATTATAATGTTACGCTCGAAAAAAAGAATACTTACTCAACAACTTTCCAAGCACGGACACTGGGCTCGGTCAACTTGTAGGCGAGCGTGAACTTCTTCATCGTCGCTTCCGCGTTGAACTTACCAAGAATACTTTCGCTGTCTAACCTCGCAGCAGGATTGTCGCCCAACGTGCGATCATCAACAACAACGTAGACCTGCGGAGTCTTGCAATTCGCATAACCCGCCGGATCAGACAACGTGCTCAAAAACGCTTCGTCGCACGCAAGCATGTGCGCGATTTCAGACGCTTCCACTTCAGAATGTGCTTCGAATGCTTTTCTCAACCAGTACTGTTCGACCGCGCTGGAATCGCTCCACGACAAACTCTCACCCTTGCCGTCAGCATAAGCAACCGCGCAATCAATCGCGGCAGAATCTTTGCTGTTCTTGAACGCGCCAACCGCAAACACTGCAAGCATAGCAACAAGCAAGAGAATTGCAAGAGCAACCCAACGACCCCACTTGAATTCGGAATCTTTTTGGTGATGCGCAACGTGATGTTCAACTTTCGGCTCAACTTTTTCAGCCTTTGGAGCGGCTTTCACTGGTGTGGAAACTTTTCGAGGCTCGACCTTCTTCGGAGCAGGTTTGCTAACTGCCTTCGGAACGGGCTTCGGCGTAAATGTTTTCGGCGCCGTCTTCGCCACAACCTTCGGTTCTGGCTTTGCCACAACTTTGGGCTCGGGCTTCGGAGCTACTTTCACAGGAACAACTTTCGGAACTGGCTTTGCTTCGACCTTCGGAGCAGGCTTGACTTCGACTTTCTTTACTTCAACCTTTGGAGTCTCAACCTTCTTGACTTCGACTTTCTTTTCGACTTTAGGAACGTCAACCTTCTTGACTTCAGGCTTCACAACCGGCTTTACCGGTTCTATAATAACTGCAGGTTCAGGACGAACAGGCTTCGGAGCAACAGGCTCGATAACAATCTCCTTTTTCGGCTCGGGACCGCCCAATTCTCGACGAATCAAATCATTAAAATCATCTTCTAACGAGTGCTCCTTTTGCGGTTCAGAATCATCAATCAGAGGTTTGCGCTTTTCAGCCATGAATAACACCTTTTTTCTCTAACTTCTGCCGGAAGAGGAGCATTTAAAAGCATTATGGTGATACAGAGTCACAAATAGAGGTTGGCGTTTTTTGTCGCCAACTCGCCGAGAACCCGCACATGAATTTTGGAAACTTAGGAAAGGTAGAAACCGCACAGACCTACTTAGACATCGCGTTCAACCAGGCAAAAGAATACAACAAAGAAAACGCCAAAACACTCGTTGGCGACAGGTTTACTCGATTCATGCGACGCGAACTCGGCGGCATCAACCGAGTTCATACAACTCTCGTTCGACATTTGCAAATGATCGTCAAATGCTTCCCCGCAATCGACCAACTCGATCCTTTTTATCACGCATTGGTTTTATGTGTCGTTGACGTTGCACAATTGAAACAAAGTTTAGGTGGAGTAAATTGGGCAGCGCACCGCGTTGAGGATTTGTTCCGCGAATACAACCCTAAACTCCGCGGTTGCCGAGACGATCAAGCGATTTTGAAACACAAACGCGCATTCTACGGACGCATTTCCTCCGTCATCAAAAAGTTGAATCAGGATTTTATTTTCCTTGACGAAGCACGAAAGACAATGAAAGAGCTTCCGACTTTGAAGACTTCAATTCCTACCATCGTCATCGCAGGACTGCCCAACGTCGGAAAATCAACATTACTCCGCGCATTGACGGGAAGCGCTCCTGCAATTGCAAGCTATCCCTTTACCACCAAACAACTCATGCTCGGCTACCGCACCTACCACGACAAAAAATGGCAAATCATCGACACACCCGGATTACTTGACCGACCGATTAACAAACGAAACAAAGTCGAACAACAAGCCGCAATCGCATTACAACACTTAGCAAAAATCGTTCTTTATGTTGTCGACCCGACCGAACAATGCGGGTATCCATTGAAGGAACAAAAGAATTTGATGAAAGAAATTTCCAAAATGTTAAACGTCCCCATCATGGTTATCATGAACAAAGCAGACATCGCAACCGCAGAACAAATTGCTGTTGCAAGCGAAGGACTCTCCAATATTGCGTTGATTTCCGCAGACAAAGAACAAGGCATCAACGAAGTGTTAGAAAGCCTTGAGAAAGAAATCGCGAAATAATTATTGCTTCTTCGTCTTCTGGCCCATCCACCACAAGAACACGCCAATCGCCAAATAAGTAATGGTCAACGCGCGCACTTTCGGAACGGCTTCTTCAATATACAACTTCAACAGCATAACCGCCTGTTCGGGAACTGCTCTTGAAACTACTTCGTAAAATAATTCGCCGCTGAACACCGAAAAAATAAAACCAATAATGCCCGGAATCAACGTAATCTTGCTCAACGCAATGCACGTCGAACTCAATCTGCTTTTCAGGAACAAAAAGCCGAAAAAACTCACAATCATCAAACCAATCGAAATGCCCAAAATCGTTGGCGCATCCCCGCTATTAAACGTACGGAAATAAATGAGCGGAAACAGCATTGTCAAGCCAAGAACATACATCAGACTCAGAATCCATTCAAGCACTGCCTTGCCCACAAACGCGTGGAAATGACTCACCTTTTTTTGCATCATATGATTCGCTCTCGTGAAAGAAACACTTCACAACACCTCTTTCACGAGACTCTTCATCACGCGAAGATTTAAAAGCCTGTCGCTCGCAAAATACCCCATGATTGTCGACCTCCACATCCACGGACAATACGCACGCGCGACATCAAAAAATCTAACTATTCCATTACTTGAGAAATATGCGAAGATAAAAGGAATTGATGTGTTGGGAACTGGAGACTTTCAGCATCCCAAATGGAACAAGCATCTGAAAGAAGAATTAACTGAAATTGGAAAGTCCGGAATCTACCAATCAAAAGGCGGACAAAAGTTTCTGTTAACTTCCGAAATTTCTTTTGCGTACGCGCAAGGAGGCAAAGGTCGCCGAATACATTTGGTTGTTCTTGCGCCGTCATTATCTGTTGTCGATAAAATTGCTGCCGCGCTGCTTACCAAAGGACGCATTGATTACGACGGCAGACCAATCTTCGGCATGAGCTGCATTGCGTTCGTCGACATGATGCGTGCGATTTCTCGGGACATCGAAATCATTCCCGCACACATCTGGACACCCTGGTTCGGAATGTTCGGCAGCAAATCTGGATTTGACACACTCGAAGAATGTTTCGGCGACCGCGCAAAGTATATTCACGCAATTGAAACAGGAATGTCTTCCGACCCCGCGATGAACTGGCGACTTTCGCAACTTGATAATATCCAACTTGTTTCGTTTTCCGACAGCCACTCCTACTGGCCATGGAGATTAGGACGCGAAGTGACTATTTTGGATTGCAAATTGACGTATAAGGATATTCTTCATGCGATACGCACGGGCGACGGATTGACGGGCACGATTGAAACCGACCCTGGTTATGGCATTTACCATTACGACGGACACGCAGCATGCGGCGTTTCGTATTCACCTGAAGAATCCGCAAAGAAAAAAGGACTCTGCTCAAGATGCGGCAAACCTGTTGTTGTTGGCGTCGCGGCACGCATCAACGAACTCGCTGATCGAGCGGAAGGATTCAAACCGAAAAACGCAAAACCGCACCAAAACTTGATTCCGTTAACTGAACTGATTGCGGGCGTGCTTGGTTCCGGATTGTCGACAAAAAAAGTCTGGGCAGTCTACAACGATTTACTCAAAGCGTTTCCCAACGAATTTTTTATTTTGCGCGAAGCAACATCTGATTCCCTTTCGAAAGTCGTAACAAAAGAATTTGTCGACGTCATCATGCAAAATCGCGCGGGAAAAATACAAGTCACACCTGGCTACGACGGAGTTTATGGAGTGCCTATCATCGGAAAACGTTCCGTAAAAATCAAGCGAGAAAATCCATCAGGACTGCAAGAAACGCACCAAAAATAATCAGCTGAACTGATGCTTCTGCTTTTTCGCTTCGGCAATTATTCGTTGATATTCCTCTCGCGTCGACGGGCGTTCGAACTGAAACAGTCTACGTTGAGGCGGCTTTGAATCCGGCGCGGGAACCACGCACACATAATCATCAATACACAACGGAGGGGCGCTCGCTCTCGGCAAAAAACCACGCACAAAACCCACACACATCAGAGAATAACCGTGCTCGGAAGCTGACAACACACGCGCATATAGTCGACTCATCCCAACAGTCTCCCGTACACAATATTGTCACGAACACCCGTGCGCTGCACCACAACAACCGCTTCTGGCTTCAAATGAGCATACAAATCACGCAAATCCTGATCTTTCTTCGCAAGGTAAACTTGCTTTTTGTTGTTCAGCCGCACAACAACACGATCTTCCAACACCTGCACAACAGTCGCAGTCATCGCGTGCCTGTCCGTCACTCGTAACAAACCATCCATACCCTCTTGGGACAAATCACCCCTTTAAAAAGGAGATGGATGAATTTTTGAGAAACCTTTTTAAACCTCCCCTATACTTTAGTGTCTAAACGAGAGAAAGGACGCGATACCGCACAAATACGTGCGAACTCACGAATCGATCGATACGTGAACAGCGCTTTTCTCATCCAAGGGTTTGGATGGGGTCAATGCAGAAACTAAAACCGGTCATGCCAAGTATGCGCGAAAAAAAGCGCTATCTGGTCTACGAAATTAGTTCTACAGCCTCGCCCAGCACAACCGCAATTGCAACATCACTCAAACAAGCGATGCTGCAGTATACCGGCGAGCTCGGCGTCGCAAACATGGGACCCGTCATCCTAGCCGAAAGCTACAACGCAAAAACAAAGCGCGGCATCATCCGCGTCGCGGCAGACTGCCTGGACTTGCTCAAAGCAAGTTTGGTATTTGTCACGACCATTGATGGCGCACCGGCAAGCGTTCGCAGCCTTGTGGTGAGCGGAGCAATAGGTACAGCGAAACAATCCCTCTCGAAATAACAGGTGAGTGAAGTGAATAAAATATACACACCGTTGTATCACAACGGACATTTGAGAAGCGCAGGCAAAGAATATCTTGCCTTGCAACAAGAACTGCGTGAATACGCGTACGACAGCATCCTGGGACAGGTCATCAAGACCCTTCCTGCAGCTGACAACGCTCAAGCCACGTCAGAAAAAAACATTGATGAATTGCTGACAGTAACGCACTAAGGAGGCACAAAACACTATGGCGAAAGAGGAAAACATGCAACCGATGATCCATCAACAGATGGGTTACGACCGCGCAATCACGATGTTCAGCCCGGACGGAAGACTCCTCCAAGTTGAATACGCAAAAAAGACCGTCCGACAAGGCTCAACAGCAATCGGCATGGTCTGCACCGACGGCGTTTTGTTGGTAGCCGACAAACGCATCGTTGACAAGTTAATCATTCCGGAAAGCGTCGAAAAGATCTTCCAGATTGACGAACACATCTGCGCGACGGCATCAGGCATTCTCTCCGACGCACGTGTTTTGGTAGAACGCGCACAAGTCCGAGCGCAACAGCACCGCGTCACGTACGACACGCCCATCGACACCAGCACGGTTGTCAAAGACGTTTCTTCGCTTTGTCAGATTTGTACGCAAAGCGGCGGATTACGACCTTTTGGCGTCAGCTTGATTATCGCAGGCGTTGACTCAGATGGTCCGAAATTGTTTGAGACTGACCCGACGGGCATCTTCTTCCAGTTCAAAGCCACCGTCATCGGCGAAGGCGAAACAGAAATCGAAGAAGTGTTGAACAAAGAATACAACGACCGCTTAACATTGCAAGATGGATTGGCACTCGCACTCGGCGCATTGAGCAAAGTTCTCGACAAGAACTTCAGCATCGAACGCGTCGACGCAGCCTTCATCACGGCAAAAGACAAAAAGTTCGTCAAAGTAAAACGAACTGATATTGAAAAAGCACTCAAACGGAAGTGAATAACACATGGAATCATTACACGCAAAAGATAAAGACCTCGTCGTGCCTGGCGATTTGATCGCGACAGGCATGGGCTTCTTGCCCAGCAAAGGAACCTATCGCGACGGCGACAAAATCATCGCCAACCGACTCGGACTATTGAGCATCGAAGGCAAAGTAGCAAAAGTTGTTCCGCTCTCGGGAAACTACACTCCCAAAGTCGGCGACAAACTCATCGGCCGCATCGAAGACTTGCTCTTCTCCGGCTGGCGAGTAAACCTCTACGGACCGTACAGCGCAGTCATGAACGTCAAAGACGCAACGAGCGAATTCATCGGCCGAGGCGCAAACCTCGCTGAGATTTTTGCTTTGGGCGATATTGTCACGTGCAAGATTGTCAACGTTACGAGCCAGAAATTGGTTGACGTTTCGCTCAAGGGACCGGGACTCCGCAAATTGAAAGGCGGAAGACTCATCAAAGTCATGGCAGCCAAAGTCCCCCGCATCATTGGCAAGGACGGAAGCATGACCAGCATGATGAACCAAGCCACCGGCGTAAATATCGCGGTCGGCATGAACGGCATGGTCTGGATCGACGGCACTCCCGAAGGAGAAATCGTCGTAGCAGAAACCATCCAAAAAATCCAGGACGAAGCACACTTGCCTGGATTAACAGACAAGATTAAAGCATTCCTCGAGCAAAAGACCGGCAAAAAGGTCGAGCCCCGAGCAATGACGGAGAGTGAATAAACATGCCTTACCTTAAACGATTCGACGGACGCAAGTTCGACGAAACCAGACCCATCACCGCAAAAGTCGGAATCATTCCGCGAGCGGACGGAAGCGCAATCTTCCAAATCGGAAACACGACAGCAATCGCTGCAGTGTACGGCCCCCGAGAATTGCACCCCAAATGGATGCAAAACCCGAACACCGGAATCCTCCGATGCGAATACAACATGTTGCCCTTCTCAGGCCACGGCGAACGAGTACGACCCGGCGGCGGAAGACGAGCACGAGAAATCGGCATGGTCACAGAAAATGCGCTCCGACCTGTTTTGGACTTGAAAGAGTACCCGAACTGTGTCGTCGACGTCTACATTGACTTGCCGCAAACCGATGCAGGCACACGCTGTGCAGGAATCACTGCAGCAGCAATGGCCCTCGCAGACGCAGGCATCGAAATGAAAGACATGGTCGCAGCAGTCGCAGTCGGCAATGTCCAAGGCTCGATTGTCGCAGACTTAAACTACGATGAAGAACAAAACAAAACCGAGACAGAAGGCGTCGCCGACATTCCCGTCGCGTTCATGCCGAACTCGGGCAAATTAACATTGTTGCAAATGGACGGAGAGATTACTCGACCCCATTTGAAACAAGCCCTCGAAATGGGCAAAGAAGTATGCAAACGCATCGTTGCAATTCAGAAAGCAGCATTGCGAGCAAAATACGGTGGATCACAATGAGCGACCAAAAACAACACTTGCTAAAGTATTTGTCCAAAGGACTCCGATACGACGGAAGAAAACCCACGGACTACCGCGCAGTCTCTATTGAGTACGACGTTTCGAACTCAGCAGAAGGCTCGGCACGCGTACGCATCGGCAAAACAGAAGTCATTGCTGGCGTCAAAATGGCAATCGAGAAACCCTATCCCGACACTGCGGATAGAGGCAACTTAATGGTCAACGCCGAATTACGACCGATGGCATCCCCTGACTTCGAATCTGGACCTCCAACCGACCAAGGAATCGAACTTGCTCGAGTTGTGGACCGAGGAGTCAGAGAAAGCGAATGCATCGACGTCCACGACTTGTGTATCAAGGAAGGCGAAGCAGTCTGGAGCGTCGCAATTGACATCGTTGCAATCAACGATGACGGAAACTTGTTCGACGCAGCTGGATTGGCTGCCATTGCTGCTTTGCGAGACGCAAAAATGCCCGGCACCAACGACAAAGGCAAAGCCGACTACGACAACCGAACAAAGAACAAGTTGCCGTTGAAGCACGTCCCGGTACCCATCACCGTTTTCAAGATCGGCAATACATTTATTGTCGATCCGACAACGGATGAAGAAAACAACTTCGATGCACGCTTAACAGTAGCTTGCAAAGAAGACAACCACCTCTGCGCCTTACAAAAGGGCGGAGAAGGCGACTTGACCATCGACGATATCGACCACATGGTCGGACTTGCTCAAGAAAAGAGCGAATGGCTTCGAAAGAAGTTGAGGTAAACTCATGGAACACCACACAAAGTATGAAACAGCACGCATGCTCGGCTCGCGCGCACTTCAAATTGCAATGGGAGCCCCTTTCTTGGTTAAGTTAAGCGAGAAAGACCTTGAAGAAATCGGATACAACCCTATTCGAATCGCTCAGAAAGAGCTCGAAGCAGGAGTCTTGCCGATCTCCATCAAGCGCCCGTTGCCCAAAGGACAGAAAAAAGCCGAAGCAAAGGCCGAATAAACCTTTCTTTTTTTTATGATTTCTTCTATTACCGATGAGAAATTGAAAAAATACTTTGACGTGACTGGACGAGCTTTAGCTAAAGTTAAAATTGCTCCTGAAGGAAAAATTGATTGGAAGCACTCTGCAGCCGATTTCTTGGACATGGCTCAGCGCTATTACTCTGACGCAAAACACTTTGCTACAAACGGCGATGTTGTGAATGCGTTTGCTTGTCTGAATTACGCACACGGATGGTTAGATGCTGGTGCTAGACTAGGATTGTTTGATGTTGGGCATGATTCAACATTGTTTACCGTAGACTAGAAATCCTTTTAACCCCTCCTTTTTCTTGTCGTTGTATGTTCATCTGTCCTCATGTGCACGGTCGCGATTGGGATGAGGCGCATAAAGAAACGCTCGAACACCTTCTCAAAGTGGCAGAAATTGCGGGCTTTACCGCCGTCATCGCGATGCCAAACACGATGAAACAACCCATCACCACATTAGACGCGGCTGTCGAATATGTCGAGCTCGCCAAAAAAGCAAAATCACCCGTCAAATTCTACGTCCACATGGGACTCACCAACGATGAACACCAAGTCCGCGAAGCATTCCGCGCAGTTGGTAAGATCAAAGACATCGTCGGCTACGACGCGATTGCTGGCGTCAAGCAATACTGCTGCCACTCCACCAACAACATGGGCGTTACGTGTTTTGCACAGCGCAAACGAAACCTCGAAATTGCGGTCGAAGAAAATTATACTGGCGTGTTTATTGTTCATGCTGAACATCACGACCTGTGCAAAGACAACCTCTTCGAACCGAAAAATCCTCGCACGCATGCAGAATACTGCAGACCTCCCGTCACAGAAGTCAAATCTGTTGACGAACAAATCAAACTTGCCAAAGAACTCGGCTACAAAGGAACACTCCACATCGCGCACATCTCTGTGCCAGAATCCGTCTACCTCGTCGAACAAGCACGCCAAGACGGGCTTAAGGTCACTTGTGGCGTCACGTTACAACACTTGCTCCTTGACGTAACTTCACTCAATGGAGAATATGGCTTGTACCGCAAATGCAACCCTCCTGTCCGACCGCACGGGATGAACCACGAAATGCTTGAACTCCTCCGCAACGGACTCATTGACTTTGTCGAAACCGACCACGCCCCGCACACACTTGACGAGAAGATCGGCAAAGCACTTGACGCAAAAGGAAATCAGATGTACGCCTCCGGCATGACCGCGCTCCAACTCTACCCCTTATTTGTTGACTATCTCCGCAACAACGGATTTACCGAACAACGCATCCACGAAGTCACCTTCTCCAAAGCAAACGAACTCTTCAAACTCGGATTAACTCCGCGTGTTTGTGTGCCTCGCGCCTGCCCCGAAGAATACACATTCAACCCGTACAAAGGAACGGGAGTTCTAGAGTAATTCTGTAACTCTTTTTAAGTAGTTACTATTGAAAGCTTTAAATACTCCCTGACCACAAAACAGCACATGGCAGATGAATTACGAGTGTATCTTTACGATCCCATCCTACGACTTGACTCCATCACAAAACAACTCAACGGCCAACAAGCACTCCTCACCAACGGAAAAAACACCCTACTCACCTACCCGCTCACGATGAACAAAAACCTGTTCTTCATCACCGTCGAAGAACTCATCGCAGGAATGCAAGCAGAAACGTACTCCCGAGGAAAATACCGCACAGGCCAACGATTTGAAGCAGGAGAACTCTTCTGCATCAACACCTCCGGAGAAATCAACCCACGCGGAACCGTCGACTACTTCAAAATCCACTCACTCCGCGTCGCAACCATCGAAACATTCGCCAAATTCACCGAAAAATTCGACAAACAATTAGCCGAATGGACTGTTGACTCAGCACTCAGATTAACAGAAATAAACGACAACATCCAAGACATAGAAAAAAGATACGCCGCCATCAAACAAGAAGCAGAAACCAAACTGCCAATGCTCAAACGCAAATACGACTCCGTCCACGAAGCAAACGAAGAACGAAAACCCACCTTCGACCAAGTCGTCAAAGCCCTCTGCACCCCACGCAACGCCTAAGCAAGGTTTAAAAACCTCCAACACATCGTTTTCTCAGATGGACCCGCGAATAAAAGAGGACATACTCAGCGTTCTAAAGAAAGCTATCGAAGCCTTGAAATCAGGTAATTTTATTGTTTTAGATGAATTGTCTAACCACACCATCCACGACGCAAGCATCTATCAGGATGAAGACTCGACTTCTACGGCTATTCTGATGTATACCATCTCCAAAGTCATGCAGCGCTGTTCTGAGAATGCGTGCCCTGCACCCATGATGCTCCCTTTGCTCACGAAAGCTCAGAATGCGCTTGAGCTGAACAAAGAAGGCATGTTCCATGCGTCGTATACGGAAGCATTTGATTTGCTAACGAAACACGATGAGCATTTGAAATTGTACATTGGAGAAGTGTTGGACAAAGCCCGAATCAAGAAAGGCGGCAAACTCGCTGAGCACGGCATTTCGGTTGCTCGCACTGCAGAAATGCTCGGCATCAACCAATGGGAACTCTACAGCTATCTCGGCAAAACAACTATTACTGAGCAATCAACCACCATGACCACAGCAAAACGACTCCAATTCGCAAGGGAGCTATTCAAATGAAACTTTTGCTTTTTGATGCTGGACCCGTTATCAGCTTGACCACGAATAATTTGTTATGGCTTACTCCGAAACTGCGCGAAAAGTTTGGAGGAGACTTCGCCATTACTTCAGGCGTGCATTATGAACTCGTTCAGAAACCTCTTGAGACTAAAAAATTCAAGTTTGAAGCCATCCAAGTCCAACGCATGGTTGAACACAAAGTGTTCACCGTGTTGAATGCGCCTGCCATTCATGCAACTGCGCTCAAACTCTTGAATATCGCAAATACGATATTTCACGTCAGAAAACAGCCTTTAGTTATTGTTCAACTTGGCGAAATGGAAACCATTGCCGCAGCCATGCAGTTCAACGCCTCCGCAATTGTTTGTGACGAACGCATTACTCGAACGCTGATTGAAGATCCTCATGCGTTACGCGAATTATACGAGCGAAGACTGCATGAAAAAGTCGAAATGAACGAAAATGCACTCCGAGACTTCCAAAAAGAAGTAAAAGCCATCAAAATCATCAGAAGTGTTGAGTTGGTTGCTTTGGCGTTTGAACTAGGATTACTGGATGAGTTTGTTGTTAATGTTCCCAACGCAAAGCGCGAATTGCTCGACAGCATCCTCTGGGGCGTCAAACTCCACGGCGCAGCAGTCGGCGAAGACGAAATCGCAGAAATCATCAAAACAGAGCTCAAAAAATGAAAAACGTAGTCTTCTGGAAAAACCCAGGATACAAAGGACATCCTACCCTGAAAAAAGATATCTCGTGCGACGTGCTCATTGTCGGCGGCGGAGTCACCGGAGTTTCCCTCGCATACTTCCTTGCCAAAGCACACAAGAACGTTGTTTTAGTTGAACGAGATACTATTGCCTCCGGCGCAACAGGAAAAGCGGCCGGTAGCGTCGTCCTCAAAGGCGAACTTGACATCAAACAAATCATGGACATTTACGGCGAAAAGAAAGGCAGACAATACTGGAGCGCAAACCACGAAGGACTCGAGCTTCTGAAGCACACTATCACTAAAGAACACATCAAATGCGATTACGAACCCGAAGACACCATCTACGGCAGCGCATACCGCCGAACTGATTTGGCAGTCTTCGAAGAATACGCCGTCGAACAAGAAATCGAACACGCAACACAATTGCTTCGAGGCAAAGAACTCAAAAAAGAAATTAACACCCCCTTGTTCAAATACGCAATCCTGTCCAAACACCACGGCATTTCAGTCAATCCCTTGGCCTGCACGCAAAATCTTTCGGTCGCGGCAAAACGAAGAGGAGCGCACATCTTTGAACACACTCCAATGTTGAACATTAAAGGCAATGTTGCGAAAACGCCTTCCGGCACCATTACTTTCAAACATATTGTTATGGCTATTGATACTTCCATCAAAAGCTCTGCCATCAGAAAAATCTGTTCCACCATTCTTGTTACTCGCCCACTAACGCATCGCGAGCTTGCCAGCATAGGCATGGTTCCGAAGAAAATCGTGTGGGACTCCAAAGACATCTACCACTACTTCAAACTCACCAAAGACAACAGAATTCTGCTTGGCTACGGTGATAAAGTCGTTGAAAAACACCACAAAGGGATTAAACTTCACAAACCCCACTTCGTACGCACTGTTGCGTTTTTGAAAAAACTCTTTCCGCAAATCAAGCCTCGCGTTGAGTATGCCTGGACCGCTTCATTTGGGGCTACCGCAAACAAACTCCCCTACATCAAGCAGACAGGCCATACCACGGTTGTCGGCGGAGCAGCCTCGCAAGTTGTTTGTGTAATGACTGCCCGACACATTGCGGACTTGCTTTTGCACAAAAAGTCGAAGCTCGACCTGTTTTTCAGTAAGTAAACTAACTTCTTGCCACAATCTCGTAGAACGCGTCGAACAAGGGTTTGTCCGTGCTGAAAGAATAAAATTTGGCATTGGTTTCTAGACAGGCATGCTTCACCATTGCGTTATGTACTTCGAGCATGTTCAAATACTTCTTTTTGAGATACGGACTGATGTAGGTTCTGAGTTGCAATCCTGATTCTGCGTCTTTTAATTTTACTTCGCCCTCGACGTCTAATTCCTTTTCCGTTTTGTCAAGCACTTGAATGAGTCTGACGTCGTGGTTTCTGAATCGTTGTAACGCTGTTTTGATTTCCTTAACGTCATACAGGAAGTCTGACATAATAAGCACTAATGAACGAGAACCAATCATTTTCTTGTAACGGCCTAAGGATTCTTCGAAGTTCGTTGTGCCCTTTGCTTTCTTTTCGTTTAAGTAATCGACCATTGCGGCGAGTTGTTTTCGTCCTTTCTTAGGCTTGAACAATTCGAGCTTTTCCGCGAAGGTTGACATAACGAAGCGTTCGTTGTTCTTCATTGCAAGGTATGCAAAACCAATACCCATCATTGCCGCGTAATCGGATTTCTTAATCGGATCGCCGAAGTTCATGGACGCCGAAAAGTCACAAATAATGTGCACCGTGAGGTTGCGCTCTTCCTCGTGCTTCTTGATAACAAGCCTGTCTGTTCTGGCGTAGACCTTCCAATCAATCATGCGGTAATCTTCGCCCGGCGCATAGGTTGAGTAGTCTCTGAAGACGAGTCCGCGACCTAAGAATGCTGTTCTTCGCTCGCCAACGTAATTAGAAGTAAGATGCTTATTCACGATCAACGAAAAGCGGTCCAGATTTTTCAGAAAGCCAATGTCAATCAATGGAAGACCTCCTGAAGCTCATTTGAGCAACTGCTTGATAACGTCATCTTCCGTCATGCCCTGACGCTCTGCCTCGAAGTGGAGCACGATACGGTGACGCAAGACAGGAAGAGCCAACGTGTTGATGTCATCCTTACTCACGAACTTTCTGCCCTCAAGCAACGCTCTTGCTTTGGCCGCGAGAATGATACCGATGCTTGCTCGCGGAGAAGCGCCAAACTCAATCAAATCCTTCTTGGAACGCGTATTCGTAACAACCTTCAATGCATACTGCTTAATGTCATTCGCAATAGGAACCTGCTTTGTAAGTGCTTGGAGGTAGAGAAGCGTTTCCTTGTTCAAGACGGGCTTGAGCTGCGGCTTCTTCCACACTTCGGTGAATCGGTTGACGATTTCCAATTCTTCATCAAAACTCGGATAGGTTGCTTTGACTTTGAGTAAGAAACGGTCAGACTGCGCTTCCGGCAAGGGGTATGTTCCTTCCTGTTCAATCGGGTTTTGCGTTGCAATAACGAAGAACGGCTCGTCAAGCTTGAACGTGTTGTTACCAACCGTAACCTGCTTTTCTTGCATAGCTTCTAACAACGCTGATTGTGTTTTGGGAGTGGCTCGGTTGATTTCGTCCGCGAGAACAACGTTGGCGAAGACCGGACCAGGCTGGAACTTGAACGTTCGCTTGCCGCCCGTGTTTTCCTCAATAATGTAGGTTCCCGTAATATCGCTCGGAAGCAAGTCAGGAGTCGACTGAATACGGCTGAATTTGAGATCGATTAATTGCGCAAGAGTCTTGACGCTGAGTGTTTTCGCAAGACCAGGATAACCCTCTAAGAGAACGTGACTGTCACAAAAGAGACCAATAACCATCTGGTTGAGCATATCTCGCTGCCCAACGACAACTTTCTCCATCTCGGTAAAGAAATATTCAAATGTTTTTTTGACTTCTTCAACACTGCGCATATGTCACCTTCTTTTGCTTTTAAACAGCAGTTTTTATTTATAAACGTTTGGGTTGCTCTTTTTCACTTCGGAATGCTTTTGAAGTAATCTCTCACAATGCCTTGGTATTCTTTAGGAATGTCTTCCGTGAATGCGCTGTCTGTAGAGGCTTGGATTTCATTCGGAGCTTGATCGTTGAACTTCTTGCTTTCAGCATCTCTGACGTCACCAATCTTGATGCCAGACATCTCGGCACTGAGCTCCAAATTCAGCTCTTCCGAGCCTAATTCAATAACGCTCTTGTTGCCGTATAATTCAGACTCATCTAAGAGCGTGACTTCTCGCTCCATCATCTTGTTGCCCTCTTTGTTCGACATCTTGCCGAACAACGTGCTCAAACCGTCCTTAAACCCTCCAGACGTCAACACCCCTGCCTTGTCCAACAACGCATTTGCATCAAGTAAATGAATGTTTAACGCCGAAACCGAAATAATCATGAAACATAACAATGCAGCAACAACCAATTGACGCGTCATCTTGCCGAAGCCAACAAACGCAGAGGTTTGCACGAGCTTCATCTTGTCCAACACTTCCTGATGCAATGAACGAACAACTTCGTTCTCCTTTTCGAGGCTATCCGCCGCTGTTCTAAGAGCTTCTCTAAGCTGGGGAACTCTGCGTTCGACGTCAGCATATCCAAGTAATCGCAACAATTTGCGCGTGTGCCAGATGAAATAAATCCCAAACGGAATCAACGACAACCACCACGGCAAACGCAACAATAGCGCTACAAGCAAGCCGAACAACAACACAACCATACTGTCAAGCAAGCTGTTCGCTAGTCCGATGCTAAAGAGCACGGAGCGCAGTTCAAGCAATGC
>CAYIEN010000008.1:24917-49963 GCA_964362535.1 uncultured Methanosarcinales archaeon
GCAAGCTGTTCGCTAGTCCGATGCTAAAGAGCACGGAGCGCAGTTCAAGCAATGCCTTACCGATAGGCTTCATCAGCAATTGCCCTCATTCGCGTCATCCGTCGATTCCAAACAGTCCGCGCGGTCGTCAAGCTCTTCCAATTCATCCGCCAAATCTGCCGTCTTTTTCTTTTCATCATCCAAATCATTCGCCAACTCAGCAACCTGGGATTGTAGCATGGAAACTTGCGAAGCTTTATCAGCCACTTGCGCAGTCAAATCAGCAACGTCCTTCTCCAATTCAGCGCTCGTCTTCTGCAACTGGTCTGTTGTGGCTTTCGCTTCCGTATACTTCTCTGTGAACTGCTCTTCACGGCTCGACTTTAACTCAAGCTCAATCTGCGCCTTCTGCAGCGTCTCTTGGTATTGGTTGACTTGGTCAGTCACGTTCTTCAATTCCGCGAGCTTCGCGTCATAATCACCATTCACATTTGTGAAACGTGCTTGAAAGTAAACTGTTGCTCCAACCAATGAACCGGCAATCAGCACGATCAAAAACAACAATAACAGGTTTGCATTCTTTGTAATATAGCTCATCGTCGCATCATCCTCCTCAACATAATCTCCAATAGGAACAGTATGCCCGCCAATGCGGCGAGCTGCCATCTGAAATAATCCTTACCCAAAATACTCTTTACCGAGTGTGATTTGGCGAATTCAACCAACTTGTCCGCTTCTGAGCTCGTGAAATATCTGCCGCCCGTCTCGCTGACTAACTGGTCAAGTTCACGGCTTGTTCCGAGCGGACCTAATTCTGCAGGATAGTTCGCCGCATACGTTGCCCCAAGCAATTCATGGAAACCAATCTCTGTCGGCGTCACACTTGCCTCATACGTGTCCGGTCGAACTTTGAAAAATCCTAAACCCTGTGACGTCGGCTGCTTGTCCGCCTTTACCGTAATCGTTGCAGGCTCGTTAATGCGAGTGTCCTTAATATCAATATAGGTAGCGCGCTTTCTGTCAGGGTCGCCATCCGCCCAATTCATCGTACGCACAATCAACTTGCTGTTGCCTGAACTGAGCATTTGACCAGCCCAACCAGAACCATCGTCGGTTGAGTATGCTGCGACTCTGCCAAGACCGAGATTCCACGTCGTGAGAATAGGCTCGCCCGTATGCGTCGTCACCAACATTCTTCCCGTTGTCTTCGGCGCAACCGCGTTAAAACCCGAAATTGTCGCGTTCGTTTCCAAACCCTGCGTGATAAAATGGTTTCCGTCAAGCACACTGACACTCCAGTCCGTAACTGCTTCGGGATCCGCCTGCTTCACATTACCAAACAACAAATTGAATTTGCTTGTATCTCTTGCTTTGAAATAAATACCGCCACCCGCCGTCGCGAGCGACTTCATAACATCCTCATCAACTCTGTCGGCAACAAACGCGTCAGTACCCAAAGCACCGCCGACCGTGTAAACGGTAATGCCACTCTTTCTCGCGAGCAAGACAGCGTCATTCGCTGCCTGTGCGTCATTCGGGAACAACATACCGTCGCTGATGATAATCAAGTGCTTCGCGCCACGCTGACCCTTCAACAAATCAATCGATTGCAAAATACCAAGATGCATCTTACTGCCGCCAAGGCCGTAAATTGAGGAGAGCGTATCTTCCAAACCAACTTTTTCAGATTTGTAACCCATCGGGCTTACGACATACGCGATGTTTCTAAAAGCAGTAATGCCGAGCTTCACGTTCGGACTCATCTGGTTGATAATGTCAACCGTGAGCTTCTTTGCAAGTGCGAGACCGCCGCCTTCATCCGAACCAACGCTCTGCGATGCGTCCATCAACACAACAACGTTGACATCACCAGATTCTTTTCCGGGCGTGCCGACGACTACTGGCAAAAGTGTTTCGAAATACGAATTCTTGTAACCGCCCTTATCATACGAATTCTTGCCGCCAATAACAACAATACCGTTGCCGTCACTCGCGTAATCCGAGAGTCTTGTAACGTCATCGTTCGTGATTGCTGATGAGGTTACGTCATTTGTAACAACCGAATAATATCTTTCTAAGTCAACAGGAAGACTTGCCACTTGCGTGACATCATACACCTGTCGGAGTAGCTGTTCTGCGGGCGTGCCGCTTACGGGCGACCATAGTAGAACTGTCGGCTTCGGAACAACCTTGACCACTTTGAAGAACGCGTTGTTATCTGCAATGACATTATCATCCGTAACTCTGGCTTCGATTCTATGATAACCATCGCCAAACTTCTGCGTGATAATGTGTTCGGTTTGAATATCCGTATCGTCAAAAACGGTTTTACCGTCAACAAGAACGGTGAGATGGAGCATCTTCGTATCCTTACTTGCCCAGCCAGACTTGACAACCAACGTTGTTTCGACATTTTCTACGGTTTTATCGGGACCTTCAATCGCGACCCACGCGTCGTCAGTCTTCGGAACTAACTGGATTGCGTTAAACGTGATATTGTGTGAGATTGCGAACAATGCGACATCGCCAAGAGAAGCTCCGAGATTCGCCTGACCATCTGTGACAAGGACTGCAGTGTCTCCTTCTCGCACACCGTTCAGTATGCCGTCGCCGATGGGCGAGAGTCGACCTGACGCAATGCTTTGGAGTTCAACATCAATCGCGCCTTCCAACTTTGATTTCAAGGATTCGCCGATATCGTCAGGGAACACACTCATGGAATCCGAATGGTCAACCAAAATGTTCAATGACGGGTCGCCGTTGACCGTCATTTGTCGCTCAATAAAAGGAGAGGCTAACGCGATGACTAACGCAATGATGACGATGGATCTGAGTGCGAGAATGACGTGCTGTTGACGTCTTCGTTTTGCTTTAGATTCACGGTCTTCCGCGAGCTTGACAAAGTCATGTCTGACCAGCCAGAAAAGCAAGACCAACAAAATAGGAATGAGCGCAAGATAACCCGCATTGTCAAGATGCGCCTGCGCGAACGACCACCATGTCAAAATCAAGTCGGTGAAGCTCATACGTCACCTCGAAGCTTAATGTAAAAAAGCTCGAAGAATACTACTGCTAACGCTAACACAAGCAAGAGGAATTCCCATTCGAACTCTCTGAGCTGACGAACTGGCTTGAGGTCGATTTCTTCGGCAGTTGTGCCGACAAACTCCTTCGGATTCACGTCAGACTCTTTTTCGCTGAGAAGATTTGCCGCGATAGTGAGATCAGGAAGTCTATACCAACCCGCGACGTCAAAGATAATTCTGTTTGTGTTTTCCATCCCTCTCGGCGTTTCAACATCCGTCGGATGGTCAAGGAGGAGCGTTGTTCCTGTCTTCATATTCATGCCGTGAATGTCCTTCTGATTCGTTGCGTACTTGATTAATTCATGCCAGAAAATCGGGTAATACGGAGAGAACTTGAATTCAGAACCCTTTTCCAAAATACCAAACCAGATAAGCTTACCGCCGCCTGGGACAGTTGCTAATGTGATTATTCCTGTGCCGTTGCCCGCCGTCGCAACTGCGGTAACTCCGGGCTGGAGGTTGGTTGTGAAATACGTAGGCATATTACCGAATTCGATATTTTTTGTGAATCGCGTCGGGTTTTCAACACGGACAAAACCTTTTGTTCCAAGGCCTGTGAGTCCGAATGGAACTAAACCGTGATAATCCAGACTAATTGATTCGTCTTGCGCGGCGACAATGACTGTTTTCTGATTCTTTTGCACGTCTTTGAGCAAGTCTTCAAACGTGCCTGCTAATACTTCTTTTTCGTTAACAGCATCAATAATAGTGACGTCAAAATCGCCCTTCGGAACAACCGGAGGCTGACCGACCGTAACTTCGACCAACGGCGAAGCTTTCAAGGCGTTGACGAGGAATTGACTTGGCTTATTCGTGATGATTAAGACTTTAACCTGTTGACCTTCCGGAGCGCTTGTTTTAACATGATTATCCGCAGGGAAATCATCTTCCGGCGTTAACGTAAGCTCGGCTCTGTTCGGAAGTGTCTGGAACACATACGGCTCGACCGCGCTCGCTGCAAGCGTGAGTTGTTTCTGTTGGTCACCAACGCTCAACGTGACCGTGACTTCCTCGTCATTGTAGTTTTTGATGTATGCGGTTGTAATGTCATCTTCAACTACTAAGTCGACAAAACCAACGTTATTTTTGTCATCCGTAGCGACGTTAATGTAATCAACAACCAATCCTTTTGATGTGAGGACTGCTTTTGCGATGTCGGGCTGCGTGCCAATGGTTGCGATAAAGTCGCTGATAACAACAACACGACCTTCTTCACCACGCAATAATTCGCCTGCAAGAATCATAGCGTCACCAATCGCACTCTCGGTGTCGGACGGTTTGACAAAATTCAAGAAACCTGTCGCGTCTCTGGCGCTCGCGTCCTGCGGACCGAGAGTCGGACGATTCTTCGCGACGATGACTGTGTTGGTAGTTCCCAACGCACCATTCGCTGCATCGACTGCCTTTTCGAATCGCGTGCTTGAGCCTTCAATTGTTTTCATGCTTGCGCTTGCGTCAAGAACAATGACTGTGTTTGCCGCCGTAATATCATGATTAATCGTGCTTGACGGTTGCGAGGGAGCTAATGCTAATAATAGGATAAGCAGGAAGTGGACAAGGAAGAGAAAGTCATGGACGAAAACCCTGAAGAAGCTCAACAGCTTGTTTCGGCCTGTTGCCTTCATGAAAAACATCAAGCTCGGAATTTCTTTTATCTTCGGTCTTGGACGGATGAGGTAGAGAAGTATTAATGGTATAAGCAACGCTAGCCAGACTAACCTTCCCGGTTCACCAAACGATACAATGCTCACTCTTTTAGCCCTCTTTCAGTATAGCAAAAGGTATACTGGAATTTATAAAGGTTGTGATGGCACAAAATAACGTTATAATATAGCCAAACAACTTCTTTTTAAAGAGAAACAACTGAACTCAACTTATGAAGCCCGCGATTGTGATACGGAAAGCCGTTCCTTCTGACTTTGACGCTCTCTGCTATCTGCACACAGTACTTCTCACACACTTACGCTCAGTCCATTCATCTCGGTATCAGGAATCTGCCGCTGAAAAGAAACGCTTTGCAAAAAAACTCGTTGGGTTACTGCAAGACCCAAACGCTCGCGTACTCTGTGCTGTTTCTGGCAAACAAGTTGTTGGGTTTGCGAACGGCAGAATTGGACAATCGCCACTCTTCGTTTTGCACAACAGATTCGGAGAGATTGACGAAGTCGTTGTTGATCATTCATTCCGCAAACAAGGAATCACTCGAAAACTTATTGCTGGATTAATTTCCTGGTTCAAGTCGAAGAATGTTAAGCGAATGGAATTAACAGTTGATGCTTACAACACAGTTGCAATCAAGACGTGGAAAACGCTCGGATTCAAAACACACTTACTTATTTTGTCGAGAAAACTTTAAGGAGTATCCTTCTGTATTCTCGGATACGTTCCCGGAGCCATGAACACAGCAGTTATTTTAGCGACGACACCTTTGTCTTTTTCTTGAAGCTCAGTTGCATCCATGCGGGAAGTTGCTAACGCAATCAATTCGTTTTTGAGCGTGAGAATACTGATTGTTTCGTCCTTTTCGATGTCTGCTTCGAACTTTGCGACGCCAGGCATGTGGAGAAGCGCTCCGTGGCATAAACTTTCGACGGTGGAATCAAGAACCCAAATTTTCGGCAAATGACTTGCGCCGTTCTCGACCGGCTGAATGCAATGCCTGAGGAATTTATCGTTCTTTTCTGTTTTCCAGTAATGAATTCCGTCTTCCAAATCTTGCAATGTGACCATTGTTTTTGCTTGGAACGGACCTGCCTTTGTTCGGATTAATTCGGCCATGTGGGCGCCAGTACCTAACTTTTCTCCCACGTCATGACACCACTTTCTGACATAAGTTCCTGCTTGGCAACCCATTTTGAAAAGAACATCTCTACCATTGACTTCCATAATATCAATGTAGTAAATCTCTCGCGTTCTCAATTGTCTTTTCACTGCGCTTCTGATGGGTGGGAGCTGTCTGATTTTGCCCGTGAATTCTTTGAACGTGCTGTATACTTTGCCTTCCGGAACGTCTGCATGCAAGTGCATAATGCAAATGTACTCTTTACCGGCTGAGAGAAGCGCTTGAACAATTCTCGTGGCTTTACCGAGCGCAACTGCCAATACGCCAGTTACCATCGGGTCAAGCGTTCCCGAGTGACCAGACTTTTCAATGCCAAGAATTCGTTGCACATACGCAGAAACTTGATGCGAACTTGGACCAGCAGGCTTGTTCACATTCACAATCCCGTAATCAATCAACATCTCCATCGGACGCTTGTTCGGATCATGACCAAATTTAACGTCCGTCTTCGCTATTTTTTTTACGATAATCTCAGGATTTCTAATCTCGAACGGAAGCGTAGACATGATAATTGTACCGAGAACGGGGTATTTAAATGGTTATGCTGAGAAGAGAAATTGTTTGAAACAAAAAATTGATTGAAGAAATTTAAGCTTTAGACTGTTCAGGAGCTTTTCTAAACGGCTGAGTGGTCTTGTGTTCGGGAGCGGCTGCCTTCGGAGCGGGCTTCGGAGCTGCAGGAGCTTCTTTCTTTGCAGCAGCTGCCTTCTTTTCTCCACCCGTAACCTTTTCAGCGAGCTTCTGCGCAATACCCTTCTTTTCTTCCTTCACAACTTCAGGGAACGCCTGACCAAACAATTGAACAAGAACGTCGCCATTCTCCATCGTCTTGCAGTTAACCTTGACCTTTGCCGGAGGATTTCGAATACCGTTAATCCACACGTGATTGTTCAACTCGTTTTGGATCTTGATAACTTCAAAATTCTTGGCCTTCATGTGACGGATAACAAATTCCTTAATTGCCTTAACGGCTTTCTTGGATTTCTTATACGTCGGGACCTTTTGAAATTCCTTTCGTAACGGGATGATGTAGGTTCGTTCCATGATTATGCCTTTGTCTTTATTCTACGCCAGCTGCGCTTAACGGTAGTGTGTCTTCCTGGGTGTACGCGTCTGCCTTTGCCGTAAATCTTCGGCACAGTCCAAAACGGAGCCCAACGGGTCTGTCGTCCGAGCTTTGCCAATCGCTTTTTACGCGACGGATGCTTATATCGTGCCACTTACGCAGCCTCCGACTTCGACTGCTTCTTCACTTTCTTCGCTTCCTTCTGCACAGGGACTTCATCAGCCGGCTGTTCAGGAGTCTTAGGAATAACAATATTCATGTGCTTCTGGATTTCATTTGCGACTTTGTCAAGCATACTGTGACCCTTCGGCGTAACCATGCGTCCCTTGTGAACACCCTTTGCGCCTTGCTTGATAAGACCGCCCTTTTCCATCTGCTGGAGCAACTTTCGGATAATATTAGTAGAAGCTTTCTTGAACATTTCGGGTCGGTGACCCATGTTCTTCGCACTGCCGTAATGGTTTGCTAACTTACTTGTTCCGATCGGACCGAATCTGCCGATTCTTCGGAGCATCGATGCCGCTCGAATGTGCCACCAGTCCAACTGCGTAGGAGGTCGCTCTCTGCTTACTCCTGTCTTAACGAACTGCGCCCAACTCGGCTGCTTGACTTCAGGAACAGACTTTTTCAATTCCGCAGCAACGCCCATAATGAGCCTGTCTGCCGGAACATCGTGATAACCCATAGTTTTAGTTCTCCATTTGCGCTTGCGCGCGACAAAGAGTGTGGTTGACCATCACTCAGATACTCTTAGTTGCAAGGGAGGGGTATTTAAAGGTTGCTCTTTAACCGCCCAAAACGTTTATATCACCTGAACTGCTGAACAAAACACTATGAAAAACGCACTTGCGCTTGTGCTGATTATTCTCCTCGTCGCCTGCTCCACTCCCACTCCTATAACTACTGCTCCTTCCGAAGAAACACTCCGCGGCGTTGCATTGTCGCCCAAGAGCTTTTCTGCCACGGATTTTCCTCGTTTCTTTGACATCATAGAACCACTTGACATCGTGACGGGTGGCGATGATGCTGAGAACATCATGACTCCAAACACCGCAGGCATTGCCGTCATGGGCTTGTCGAAACAGTTTAAATTCATTCCCGTTATTTTAGTTGGCGTTGGAGCAGATACATCAACTGATGAAATACTTGCATTCGTCAACACCTACCACCCACCCTACCTCGGCATCGGTAACGAAATCAATTTTGAAAAGAAAGGGGATATCATTGCAAATGTCAACCGCATCAATGCCCAAGTCAAACTCGCAAACCCTGCCACTCAAACATTCACCGTCTACCAATACGAAACCTTGCTCGGCAGACACGACGGCGTATGGGGTGGCAAAAAAACAGAACCCGACTGGACTTTGCTCGATAATGTGCAAACAGATTTCATCGCCTTTACAACATATCCTGGACTGATTTACCAAAACCCCGAAGACATTCCTGACAATTACTATTCGCAAATTTCCAAACACACTTCGAAGAATATTGCTTTTACTGAGACTGGTTGGTTCCGCGACGGACCTGTTGGTTGGGACTCCAGCGTAGAAGAACAAGGACGCTATGCTGCGCGCTTCTTAGAATTGACAGAACCGCTGCATCCAGTCTTTTTGATTTGGTCGTATCTGTATGACCAACTTATTCCGGAACCTTTTGCCACGATGGGATTGCTCAAAGATACAGAAACATCGCCAGCGTTTAATGTCTGGATGTCGTAGAACTACTGCAATTCTCTTTTCAAAATCTTGTGCGCTTCGTTGACTCGCTTGAATTCTTCCGCATTGCCGTCAGGACGGTCAGGGTGGTGCTTCTTTGCCAACGCTTTGTACTTCTGGTCGATTTCGTCGAGATCTAAAGAATCTTCCTTGACGCCTAATGTTTCTCGCGCTGCTTTGCGCTTCTTTTCAACGTCTTCATCTTCACTGAATTCGCCGGTAAAATCTTGAATTGACTTTTTGCCAGAAATAACGTCATTGACTTCGAGCGCTATAACCGTCCAAACAACCGAGAGGTTTTCGGCGTAGCTCTTGGCGCCGTTGTAACTGTAATGCATGCGATGCCCGTCACGGAACCACGAAGCAGACGCGGCCACTTTTCTGGACGCGATGCCTTGGAGCTCAACATCGACTTGGTCTGCGTTGATGCCAAGCTGTTTCAAAGACGTAATAATCATGTTCTTGAAATGCATCGCGCGTCTGCTAAAGGAGTCTTTGACTACAGGAGCGGCAAACTCGTGACCTTTGATATTCAATACTTGCATGGCTTTTAAAGGCAAAACAGGGGTTTATAAAGGTTCGTGAAGAAACAATTACTTTTCCATCGCTCTTGATTTGAGCTCTTTCGGCATCTTTTCAATCGCGTATCTCAAGGCTGTTCGGGGCATGATTTTCTTGTGCTTCATGACAAATTGGAAGACTTCTTTTTCGTGATGATGACAGGCCTCTTTGAGAGCCCAACCATATGCCTTTTGCACCAAATCATCTTCATCCTTCATGAGCTTGATTGAGATATCAAAAATGTCTGCGAGATATTTGCCGTGTCTGCCCGGCACAACAAACGCAACCGCTGACGCTCTTCGCACCCAACGGTTCTTTGACATGTGCCACGCCTTTACTCGCGGAATAAGCTCAGGATGCTCTTCCAACAACGGACCGATTAATGAACCACAAAGACCGTCCACATGCGCCCAATTCGTTGCGTAATTCTTCAACCACGATTCGAAGACATCAAACTCCTTCATTTTCGCTCTTTCAGCCCACTCCATAGCCACAACACACTCCTCAAACATGCCTGACTTCCAAAGCTCCATGCATTGCAAAATCAAGTCAGGATGTTTCAGTTGCTTGGGAAAATAATCTCTCGCAATCTTTCTCACAACAGGATAACGAATATTGTAGACCTTAATCGGCTCCTTGAAAAACTGCTCCGGATGATACGTTGGGTCGTGACTGGCTTTCAATGTTTTTCGGAGTTCTAAAAGCATACCCTGCTCTTGATTTCACCAATATAAAAATCATAACATAGTTAAGTAACAAAGACACTAAAGAACCAATGGCAGACATCATACATCCCACATTGCTCGCACTACTCATCGTTATCGCCATCTGGGATCTTTGCTGGAAAGGAGTCGGACTCTGGAAATCAGCGCAACACAAACACAAAGCATGGTTTGTCTGCATCCTCCTCTTCAACACCGCAGGAATACTCCCCATTATCTATCTCTCGTTCTTCGCGAAGAAAAAGAAGTAGTCTTCTGGCACTACCACAACTCTTTTAAATCAAATTGCGTCGAGTTCCCCCTATGTCCATGCTAACGCTGACGTATCCTGACGGATCCAAAAAGCAATTCAAAAAAGGAATAACTGGCGCCGAAGTAGCAGCGGCTATCGGACCACGCCTTGCCAAAGAAGCTTTAGCCATTAAATTAGACCACAAAGTACGCTCACTCTTTATTCCGATTGAAGCCGACTGCGCCATTAAGATTTTGACTTGGTCTGATGCCGAAGGCAAAATGACCTTCTGGCACTCAACAGCGCACTTGCTTGCGCACGCAATTTCACGACTCTATCCCAATTCAAAGAATACCATCGGACCGCCCATCGAAGAAGGATTCTTCTACGACTTTGATGACCTCAAAATTAGCACTGATGATTTCCCAGCCATCGAAGCAGAAATGAAGAAAATCGTTGAAGCTGACTTTCCTTACGAAAAACACGACTGGACTCTTGCAGATGTTAAGAAACATCAGGGCGCGAATCAATACAAATTACAACTCGCTACCGAATTTTCCGCCGCAGGCGAAACACTGACCGCGTACAAAGATGGCGAGTTTATCGACTTGTGCGAAGGACCACACATCCCCCGCACTGGCTTGATGAAAGCGTTCAAGTTGACAAAGCTGGCTGCCGCGTATTGGAAAGGCGACCAGAAAAACAAACAACTGACTCGCATTTATGGCATTGGATTTCCGTCACAAAAAGAATTGGATGCCTGGGTTCATTTGCACGAAGAAGCATCGAAGCGCGACCACCGCAAAATCGGCAAAGAATTAGGACTACTCATGTTCCACGAATGGTCACCAGGCTCGCCATTCTTGCTCCCGAAAGGAACCGTCATTTACAACGAATTGCAGAAGTTTGTGCGCGAAGAATACCAAAAGCGCGGATACCAGGAAGTTGTTACACCGCAACTGTTCAACAAAGCATTATGGGAAGAATCCGGACACTGGTCGCACTACAAAGAAAACATGTTCGTCATGAAAGTCGACGATGAAGAATTCTCACTCAAACCGATGAACTGTCCTTCACACTGTTTAATGTTCCGCGAAAGCTCCCACTCGTACCGCGAATTACCTCTCCGCATCGCAGACTTCTGCATGCTCCACCGCAACGAATTGCGAGGAGTGCTCGGCGGATTAATGCGCGTCCGTAAATTCTCCCAAGACGACGCACACATCTTCTGCACCATGGAACAAATCCAAAGCGAAATTCACGCACTACTCGAATTCATCAAATACGTTTACACCGACATTTTCAAAATGACTTTTACTGCAAAGTTGAGCACCAAACCCGAAAAAGCGTTGGGCAGCGCGGAAACTTGGCAAAAAGCAGAAGCCTCACTCGCAGCCGCACTCGATGCTTCCAAGATGAAGTATACTATCAACGCAGGCGATGGCGCGTTTTATGGACCGAAGATTGACTTCGATGTGAAGGATTCGCTTGGTCGAACTTGGCAATGCGCAACCGTTCAACTTGATTTTAATTTGCCTGAACGATTCAAGCTTGAGTATTCTGACGCGGACAACTCGTTGAAGCGACCCGTCATGATTCACCGAGCCGTTCTTGGTTCATTGGAACGCTTCCTTGGTGTCTTGATTGAACACTACGCAGGCAAATTCCCCGTCTGGTTGTCACCTATTCAAGCACGCGTTCTTCCGATTTCCGATAAGTCTGCGAAATACGGAGAACACGTCCTGAAAGAATTACACTCCTACGGCATCCGCGTTGAATTAGACTCTTCCGCTGAAACCTTGAACAAGAAAATCAGAGATGCTCAATTGGCTCAGATTCCATACATCCTCGTTATCGGCGAAAAAGAACAGGAAAAGAAGACGTTGGCAGTTCGTACATTAGATGGCAAGAACCACGAACACACCGTCGAATCCTTCATCAAGCACATACTGGAAGAGATAAAGCAGAGAAAGTCGTAATTCTATCGTTACCTTCATCCTACGGAAAGCTTTATAAATAGGCATCAGCGAATTCGTATCTATGGTCGTCATTCAACGAGCAATCAAGGACAGTACGCCTTCTGGCGGTCGCAAGAAAGAACACCGCGGAAAGAAGTTGTACGAACGAGGAAACCACCCCTCATTGCCGTCCATCGCAAAAGTCGAAAAAGAAGACCTCCGCATGAAGGGCGGCGGCAGAAAAATCCACTTACTCTCATCCGATGTTGTCAACCTCTTGGACGCAAAGACCAAGAAATACCAAAAGGCAACCATTAAAATCGTAACTGCTAACACGGCAAACCGACACTTCGTCAGACGAAACATCCTCACCAAGGGAGCCGTCATCGAAACCGACAAAGGAAAAGCAAAAATCATCAACAGACCCGGCCAAGAAGGACAGGTTATTGCTCAGTTAATTTAGAATTTTCTTCGTTAATCTATCTTGCCAATTCTTCACTTAAATACGCTTTCTTCTTACCTGTAGCCGCGCTCAACAACTTCAAAACCAATGATTCGTTACCCATAATATCCTGCGCATACATCTCCAAGTGCAACTCTCCCTCGTCACGCACTCCGGAAGCCTGATGGTGTCGCAAATATTTTTCTTTCCCCTTCAAATAAATGATTGATTCGCCTTCCTCGGCAGGAAACTCTTCAAGCACCTGCCCCGAAATATTACGCTGCTGCAGCACCCCTATCTTATCCGTATCACGACGCTTGATAATTCTTTGACGCAACAATGCTTCCGGAACACGGCCGTTCAACAAATCAAACTGCGCCGTTCTCACGATATCAATTGCAATATTCGGATTTTCCAAACACAACTCTGCGCATTTGCGTTCGAGATTTATCTTGAATGAGGAATTTCTGTTCGTGCCGGGCTCCATCGCGCAACGCTTCTCACTCGGCACAAGAACTCCTGAACTGCACAATTCGCCACGCAAACGGTAAACCACTTGCTCTTTACCTAGCGAGAGAACATCCGCATAACCAAAAGGAACAAAACCCAAACTTCTCGCGCTCTCCTCAGGCATATTACGCAAGAAATACAAATTATTGTAACGATTCACAACAGAGCGACACACTCTTGCAACCATGCCTTCCTGCGCGTCACTCAACGCCTGATTTAATTCTCTTATTAATGTATGATACTTCCCCTCAACAAAACGCGCCGTAATCGGTTTTTGTTTTACTAATTCTAAGTCACATAACAATTCCTCAACACGACCTTCATTGACACGCTCAAACATGTATTCCGCAATCACGTTCGGCGCGTCCTGTGCGTTCACGACGTCCTTCAACCCTTTGACCTTCCACGGAGCGTACGCGACCAACACATTCCGCTCAATACCTTTCGCCTTATCAAAATGCATTAATTCGTCTGTAGCTTTGCGAAATTTATCCATCGGGTCAATCTTATCGCGAATTAAATCAACATCACGTTCATCACGCTCTTTGTGCAGCGTTCTCCAATGCTCGCGTCGTGAAGACATCAACGCAACATCCGCTGGAACTTGATGATACGCATCAAACCTCGAAATCTTTGCCTCCGACGCAATATGGTCAAGAACAGGCCTTAGCGCTTCGCCCGGAATCTTTGTCGTTATGGCGTCGTTGTAATTATAAACGGAAATATCTTTGATGGCCTGCGGATCACCCTCCATACATTTCTCGACCAATCTGTTCTGCTCTTCGTATGAAAACAACTTCTTGAACCTGCAATCTAAGTGTAAAAATGAATCCATAAAGTTCGCCAACGTCTCGAGCTTCGCATCCGGCAAAAACGAACCGATAAAGTATCCGCGACCCATCCAGACCAAATCAAGATCGATAGCGTCACGGCTACACTCCAAACTATTGTCATTCATCACTCGTCTGAAGGGAATCTTTCTCGGCGATGAACCATCAGAACCGATTGTGAATACGCCTGTCTTCGCGCACTGCGGAAAATCATAACCTAACCCGTTCTGCGTGATACGTGTGTCAAATTGACGAAGAATGCGCGAAGAAACGCTCGTCATCAAAATGCTGTTTTTTCTTAATTCTGCTAAATCCTTGCCACCATTCCCGAAACTGATGTATTCTGCCGTGCGGCCATGGGACCCTTGCATTTGAGTTTCCTTGTGCGGAAACAAACTCAAAATGTAATCCTTCTTATCCGACACAATCGCGTGCAAAAAATCCATCGAATGCGCCGTCCACCACAACATGCGCTCGATATCAAACGCGCACACACTAGAGTCTGAACGCGGCATGCGACCCTCCAAGATACACTATTGTTCTTGTTTCTTCCCGCTCGACAAATGCATCTTTATCGAATAGTTGCGCTTCCTTTTCCAAATGCGTAACCAAGTAATCAATATGCGCTGACGGTTTGGCTGCTTGGTCTGCAACGGGAATACTGCGGAGCAATGCACGATGCGCTTCATTCTTAATTGCGCACGTCGGCCTTTTTGTCCAGTTCACGGCGTCCTTCACAGAAACGCCTTCCGCAACCAACGGAACAACATACGCGTCAAATAACCGCATCAATCCGTCATTAATTGTTCGTTGCGATTGCAAGATAGACTGTATTTGCGGAGAAATAACTTTTTTGGGAGAAGGCCAATCAAGACCCAATATTCTTACTGACAACGGAACTGCGCTTAATCGCTGCGGAAATTCCTGCTCGAGAATCGCTCGCTCATGCTCAGAATACGTCCGCATCCACACAACCTCTCGCGAGCCATACTTTTCCACCGACGCTTCAAGATGTACCTTTCGCGCCCGCCAATATTCCTGATGTGCTTCAACCTTTTCCATCGGTTTGCCGACCCACAATCTTCCCGCTTTCGTGCGCAACGGACCAAACTTCGCGTCCGGTCCTTTGAGATACCACTCAACCCATTCCTGACTATGCGAACTAGCTCTCGCCACCCCAACAACGTCCCACTCCATAGTACTCACTCGAGTCAGAATCTTTATAAAGAAATCGTGACGCTACAACACAGGTGGGTCAATGGCAGTTTCATGGTATACGCCAACAAATCAAAGGTTCTCGGACCCCTCAAAGCACGCGCGACTGCACCACACTCTTGAACCACTTTTTACCACAACACTTCTTGGAAAACTTGCTGATAAGGCAAATGAAGAAACACTCACCATCACAAAAGAATGGGCAAAAGATAAGCATGTTACCAGCGGCATTCAACGGCATCGCACATATCACGAAGAACTGCGCAAACTCCTTCCTGAACTTGCCGGCGACCACGTTGTCTTTATCTCCGGCACCACCATTGACCGCGCGCGAGAAAATCCTGCCTATCTTGGAATTGATTACGCATCACCACGAAACGTACTTACTGGAAACATTCTCAACGTCGTAAAATCATTACAGAAAGCGTACGGTTGGGATTTGCACGAGCGAGTACATTTCATCCCCGTCATGCCTCTCGTGTTACCGTTTCACGCAACGCTCGAAGGAACGCTTGAGCACTCGCTTGAGAACGCAGTTACTGAAACTGAAAAGCGCACGGAAAAACCGTTTGGGAATACAACTCTTAATCCTGCTGAGCCTGACTTTCGTCGCGGCATATTCCAATACAGCTCTTCCGTTATTGACGCGCACCACGCGCAAGCAATCCTCGGCAAAAAACTCATGGGCTGGATTTTGAAATATCAACAAGGCAGAACACTGTCCGACGAAAAAATGGCTGAATTGAAACGACTCTTTCCTAAGACTCCGCTTGAAGAAGTAGAACGACCTGACTTGAATCGCGCCATCCGCAAAGACACCGACTTCAACCGCGCAATACTCGCAGCAGCATACGCCACCATCGTTGACAAACTCCAACTCAAAACACTCCACTGCTACCTCGCAAAATCTTCATCTGAATATGCCATAATGCAGTCAGTGGCTAAGACAACAAAAACTGACATGGATGATTGGAATGTTATGCGCAACTCCAAAATGTCGCCACTCAAAGAAGCAGACCCTGCAGCACTACGATTATTGGAAGGGAAATTGTATTACTTCTTCAGCAAGGGTGAATTAGTTGAGAAAAAAGATTCCCTGCAACCGCACGTTGTTGTCTCTCCTACTTATAACCTGCCCGACCCGTGTTCTCGCTTAGCATGCATGCGATGTCCGCACGCAGCTCCAAAATGCGCATGCGACTTTGCCGAAGGAAATTATACTGAAGCGGATGTTATTGAAGTGCTCAAAGCGAAAGGAAGCAAAGAATCTCCCGCACACCTGTTGGAAACATTCAATCAGTTGCATACTCCCATCACTTACCTCGACGAAAACGGTCAGATTCAACGCAAAAAAGGAATTGAAATCCTCTTGGAAGACAATGAAGAACAAGGCTGGACATTCATGGACGTCGAACAAGATATTCAACGCTTGCAACACACCGACGCGACCATTTCTCACATCGGCACAAACGGTGAATACGCGACAGACTCGTGGCAACGCTTTCTAAAAACACCAATTACTCCGTTGATTGTTCCAGAATCACGGCCCGATACGTATTCTGTGCGACCGAGCGAGTTTTCCAACCCGTGCCCTGTCGGAAGAATATTGTCAAAGATTGACGTGCGCAAAGTTGAGCAGGCGACGGGTGAGCAGATTATTCCGCACAAATGGGGTCTTGCGGGAACAATGCGCCACGCACTCGCATTATGGCGTCCGTGGGTGGATTATGCCGGACGCAAACAAACCCCTATGTGGGACTACACCGAACGCCGCGTCTGGGCACAAATTGTCAACCGCGATCCCTTGCCGGGCGAACTTGCGCTGATTAACATCAGCGGACAACAAGACATCGCACTGCGCGCAAACAACCTTCCTGTTAATGCAGACTGCAAGCGTTCGCCCAACCAAAAACCCAGCTACAGCGTCCAACAAGCCCTTTACATGAACGGCACAACGCGCATACTTGAACTACCCTTTGCAGGAATACTAGTGCTCATTAATCGACCGCATTTCGGTGGACCGCGCGAACAAAAAACTCCTTTGTACAACATTACTTATGTTGACCAACGAAGCTTTGACGTCATGCCCTTCCCCGAAATCGACGTTCGCACGGGCAAAAAAAGTTGGGTGCACGGCATTGAAAACATCGTGATTGGAAGTTATAGGACGCAACGCGAAATTTGTCGCGATAAAGAGTCCTATTTATCAGCTCAAAAACAATGTTGCAATACAACTTGTACTGATGGCAACGGCGAGTGCGGGCATCCGTTCAACAGCCAGCTCTGTAACTCCGTTAAGAAATTGGTTTCCGGCGGTCGAGATGTTCGCGAGTTTTTGGCCGATAGAATAGTCATTTAGCTACTACCAAGGGACAACAAGCGAAAGGTTTAAATACCCCATTTTGATACTATAACTATGCAACCACGTCTTAACTCCGAACCAACACTCGAAGAATTTCTCTCCGACTGCATCAAAGACGCCACCCATAAAGGCGGACTCCTCCAAGTACCACACGTTAGAGTTACGAAAGTAAACGGCGAACATCAAGCACACACCCTCCTCAGCTACCACGGAAAAGAACCTGAAAGCTTCATCTACCGCGTCCCGGCAGACAGCAGTGACGAACACGCTGAAGACAACGACTTGCTGGGCCGCATTGACACCTTTCTCAAACACCCTCTGCTTTCCATCGAACGCGTCGAACGCACGTACACACTCACCTCCAAAAAAAGAAAGTTCACCCCGAAAGACGTCCTGACCGCATTCTCCATCCACGGACCCATCGCAGACATGCTCAACGAAGCAGACCCCACATCCACACTCACCCTCAAAGAAGTCTACGCCGTCGCGCGCAGCGCCGGACTCAACGACACCGCCGCACAAGAACAACTGCTTCAGTACATTGCGAAAAAGGACTAACCATGGACCTCGAAAACCGCCTCAACGGAATTGACCGAAACGCACTCGTCACCGGAATCACCACCCGCACACACGATGACCGAAAACTCCGCCTCGCAGCGGATTTCGCGGAAAAATTCGGAAACTACTGCAAAATATTCAACATCACCTTCATCGACGGCACCGACCGCTACGATGCCGGACGAATCATCGGCAACAAACTCCACAAAAAACTCCTCGAACCAATTTATTACGGCATGTGCCAGTCCACCAAAATCCCCGGAGCAATCATCAGCAAACTCACCCCGTGGGAAACCGCATACTTCTTCGCAGGCATCAACAGCCTCGACCCGAAATACAACGGCAACATCCCTGACTTCACCAAAGAACCTGACGGAGACAAAGTCGTTGCGCAATTGCTCCTTCGCGGAATTGATATTCTCGGCCGCCGACACCTCAAAGCACAAGTCAAAAAGCCGAAACACCTCAGCAAAACAATCACGAGCGAACTTCAACTCACCGGCGAAGGAATCATTCGCAGCAACTGTTATTCCATCATCAACCGCCCAGCAAAGCCAACTCCGAAACCGCAAAGCGATTTATTCGGCAGCATGTCCTTTGTCAAGCCCGCACAAAACGACGATTATTGCATCTAATAAGATTTATAAACGCCTCTCTCCCTTGTTCTGCTAAAGAGGCAAAGCAATGAACACCGCGCTCATCATCACATTAAGCTTTCTTGGCGTCTCCATCATTCTTTCATTATTAGCTCATAAGCGCGTGTTTCGAACCATTAATACTGTTTTCACGACCATTTCGTTGATTCTCGCATTGTTCTCCATCGCGCTGTATGTTGACGGAATCAGCGTACAAAAACAATTAGCAGGCGAAAAACTCTTCGTCTTAGGCGAAGGAGATACACTCCAAGCCGCATTCTACCACGGAACACAACCCGTCTTTATTGCCGATACAAGCAGCCAACGCGTTGCATTCGCAGCGCACGACTACACCTCACTCCGCGATGAAAGATTAATGGTCATCGCGCATCCGAGCACATTCTTAACACTCACTGACATTCATCTTGGCGATTATACTCTTTCGCGCGAAAAAGTACTTGCGCTCATTATCAGCGACAATATTGTTGTTGAATACACTGACGCAATCCACGACGCGGCAAACCTTCCCGAAAACCAACAGCTCAAAGTTTCCGACTCCACACCGGATGAATTACGCGGATTGTTATTTGGAGCGCTTATCAGCGACTATCTGAACGCAACAACATTCGCGAACGCCGTCAACGAAGGAACCTTCACCGTTGTCCCGCAAGGCATGACCTTCTGGCTCGTCTCGATTGTTCCGAAGACTGTTTTACCCTACTTAATCGAGGCGAACTAAATGCTCGAAAAATTCAAGTTTTGGAAACACGAAGAACCCGGCACGTTGGAACCTTACCCTCAAGACCAAGGCATGCCGATGAATCAGCCGTTGCCGCCTTTGCCACAGATGCCTTCCGAACCCTCACCCTTCCAACAAATGGCTCAATTATCGCCACAAACAAACCGCGATGCTGAGTTAATTACTGCGAAGCTTGACGTGTTGAAAGCCCAATTGGACAACATCATGCAACGACTCGACCATCTTGAGCGAAGCCTTGAAGCTCCCAAAACAAAATGGTGAATCGCAAATATCTCTTCTGGATAATCGCTGCCTGCGTGATTGCGCTTGACCAAATAACAAAGGCAATTGTTCGAGCAACTATTGCCACGAGCGGGCCTGTAACCCTTATTCCTAAAGTGCTTTCTTTTACGTACGTTTTGAATACAGGCGCAGGCTTTGGGCTTCTTCAGGGACAGAACATTTTGTTAATGCTCGTTGCCTTGATTGCAATTATCGCTATTATTCTTTCGCTCAGAAAGATTCTTGAAAACCAACACCACGTCGTTGGCGCTGCATTGATTCTTGGCGGAGCTGCAGGAAATCTTATCGACCGCGTACTTTACAAAGCAGTAACTGACTTCATCACTCTTCCACTTTGGCCTTCATTCAACATCGCCGACTCTGCGTTAACAATCGGCGTATTAATTCTATTGTGGCAGTCGTTTAGAGAACAAGAAAAGTAAAAAAGAAAAATTACTTACTTCTGCGCTTCGCCTTCTTGTCCGTCTTTCTGCGGGATTTCTGTCGCGATGTCTTACGCTTCGAAACAGGCATAATGTTTTCCAACTGAACAGCGTCATCATACGCTTCATACGCAGTCTTGCTGGATCTTAATGAGCAGAGCATGATTCCAACGGTGTTCCACGCAACAACTATCATGAACGGCAAGAAACCTTCCTGCGCCGTCAAAAAGACCAACACTGCATTCGCAATGCTTCCCGCGAAGAAAATAATCCCCACAGCCCAACCCCAACGCTGCTCAAGCCAAATACCAAAGACAGCGAGCATCGCGAGACACATCAAACCAATAATAACCAACACTTCCAACAACATGTGCTCGGAAAGCGTCTGTTCCAACAACAGAGCCCCAATAAGGCTCAAGATAACCATAACCACAAATGCAAAAGTTCTCGTCATACAAATACCCCCAATATACACTTGATTCCTTCACGAGTTCTTATAAGTATTTCTATTCTTGAGTGGTAGCTAAAAGAAAACTAAAACACTAAAATTCGTTCGTGGCTTCTAAGGCTTTCAACTGGCCTTTCTTTCGCAAGACTTCAGCTTGGAGCGGTCGGTACTTGAAGACAACATCGCCCTTTGCGTCGCCGCCTAATTCCCACGGCTCGATAAGCAAGATATCGTTTTCTCTAACCCAGAGCGTTCGTTTTAATCGGCCTGGAATTCTGCAAATTCTGGTTTTACCATCCAAGCAGCGAACTCTGAGATGAGAACCACCTAATCGTTGTTCACAAAGACCAAGAACTTGACCCTGTCTCGGCATCGGCGTACGCTGGATTTCCATCGCCTGCGCCTGCGCCTGGGCTTCTCTAGACTCACGAGCATTAAGGCTCTTATCTTGTTCCATTACTCTTCAACGGCAGAAACTGGCTTTATAAGCGTTTCTAATCAAATACCCTCTAAGAAATATTTATATAGACTTCACACCATAAATAGCTATCAAAAAGGTGCCCTATGCAAGTCAGTGACATTCTTCGAACAAACTATCTTTCCGTCGACCAAGACGACACGCTTTCGAAAGTTTTCGGCAAGTTAGGAGATGCCCACAAAGAAGCAATCATTGTTGACGCAAAAAAGAACTATGTCTCTATGTTACAGAAGAGATTGCTCATCAAATCACACATTGACTTGATTTCAGTCAAAGTCAAAACCGTCGGATCCAAACCTGGAACACTCACGGCAAACATGACCGTTGAAAAAGCAGGCAGCATCATGCACGCCACCGACTTCCACGTATTGCCCGTACTGGACGGCAAAAAGATTTTAGGCATCGCAGGTGCAAGAGACGTACTCGAAGCTTTGAAAGACAAACTTGTTGGCGTCAAAGCAAGCGACATCTCCAGCAAAAACGTCATAACATTACTTGAAACCGACAGCATCGCACAAGCAGTACCGTTGTTCCGCGAAAAGAAACTCGACCACTTGCCCATCGTTGACAAAAACGGAAACCTCGCAGGAATCGTCTCCATGATGGACCTCATCACGCGCTACTTCAGCCACGCACAAGGAAGCCCATCCGGCAGAGGCGGCAAACACGGAAGAAGTTCGAAATCAGGACAGGATGGGGGCGACAAAAACGCAGTCGCAGGTTTACCCGTTATGGACATCATGACCAAACTCGTTGCTTCCGTTGCTCCGAACGCGAAGGCAAGCGATATCATCACATTAATGCGAACACGAGAGATCTCGTCAGTTATTGTTGTGCAAAACGACAAACCCGTCGGCATCATCACAACCAAAGACTTACTGCGCGAGGCAACAAAGTGAAACCACACAAGCACAAAGTCATATCGCGAACAGCAGTCGCGATCATTGTGCTTATCATCGCAGTAGCAGTCATCATTACGTTACCCGATGACAATTCCGCGACCAAACACTGCACCGACACGGACGGCGGCAACCCTTACACCAAAGGAGCAATGTCTGACTGGCGTTCTGGGCTCGCGTTCGAAGACACCTGCGTTGACTCCTGGACCGTCAACGAATATTCTTGTTTCTATGACGCTCAAGAACTCCGCGGCAAAGCACAAACACAATTAGTTTCGTGCAAACACGGCTGTGTCGAAGGAGCATGCGGAAGTCCTGACTTAGTCGTTACTGATTTACTTATCTCCCGCGAACCAACAACAGCGGACGAATTCAAAATCACCTACGTCATCGAAAACAAAGGCAACGTCAAAGCCAACGAAATTGATTTGACAGTTTACTTCGAACCCGGATACGGAACACTCATTGAGTCGCCGCAACCCATCAAACCTGGAGAAACTACGATGGCGACTTACAGCGTCGTGTACAAAGTCCCCGGCACCTTCAAAGTCACTAGTTTACTAGATCCGTACGAATTGTTGCAAGAAAGCAACGAGCAAAACAACCTTCGAACGGATATTGTGAAGGTCACAACGCCCAAATAATTCTTTTTTGTTCTTGAAATACTTCTTTAATCTCTATTTTGTAGTTAGTATGTTATGACTATTTTGATAGTATCTTCTATTGCTTAACATAGTAACTCATATTCATAAAAATACTAAGTTACTACTAAAATAGCAACATTTATAAGCAAAACCGCCAAAATAGCCCCTATGAGAGGTGCTTTGCGTGCATAAACGAACATACAAAGCACTCAGACCGTTAATTCTCAAAGACTTCCTCAAAGAGCAAAAGACAGTAAATCAGGTTGCGACTGATACTGGCATCAATTGGCGAACGGTCGACAACCACATTATTCATTTAACGGGTCGCGGATTTCTCAAAGAAGTATTTGTTTCTCCCTTCGTCAAAATCTATGCGATTACTGAACGTGGCATTTTGGCGTTGAAGAACGGAGGCGCGCTATGAACGTGCTGATGTTCGGCTGGGAATTCGCACCCATGTACTCCGGCGGACTTGGAGTCGCGTGCGCAGGCTTAGTCAAAGCCATGATCAAAGAAGGAGCAAACGTCACCTTTGTCTTGCCCAAATTACCCGCAGGATTTGACCAAAAGAAACTCGGCGTGATTTCAGCGGAAAACTACGGCCCCAAACTCACACTCAAATACGTTCCAAGCCTCGCAACACCCTACATGAGCCACGGACAATACGACGCCATCTACGCACTCTACAAAAAACGAAACCCAAACAACGCACTCTACGGACCGAACTTGTTTGCCGAAGTTGCGCGATTGGCTGAAGCAGCAAAAATAATTGCGAAAGAAATCCCGCACGACGTCATCCACTGCCACGACTGGATGACCTACCCCGCCGGAATTGCAGCAAAAGCAGTCTCGCACAAACCCTTGATTGTGCATGTGCACGCAACAGAATACGACCGAACCGGTGGCGTCGGCAACAAAGATGTTCACGCCATCGAACAACGCGGATTCGAACAAGCAGACGCTATCGTTACCGTCAGCAACTACACCAAAACAAAAGTTGTTTCAGACTACCAGATCCCGCTTGCAAAAATTACAACGGTGCACAACGCCATCGAACAAAAACCGCAACAGCCCAGAATTGGAACGAACAAAAAGGTAGTGCTGTTCCTCGGCAGATTAACCGCGCAAAAAGGGCCAGACTGGTTCCTAAAGACTGCGGAAAAAGTATTGCAAAAAGAACCGAATGCTACTTTTGTAATTGCCGGCTCGGGCGATTTAGAACCGCACATCATCGAAAAGGCTGCGACACTTGGCATTGCGGATAGTGTTTTGTTTGCAGGCTTCCTTACTGGAGCAGATATTGATCGAGCGTACCGCATGGCCGACGTCTACGTCATGCCCAGCGTTTCGGAACCATTTGGCTTAACCGCATTGGAAGCAATGGCTACCGGAACTCCGACCATTATCTCTCACCAATCCGGCGTTTCAGAAGTCGTTCAACACTGCCTCAAAGTCAACTACGGAGACACCAACGCCATGGCAGACAAAATACTCGGCGTTCTCGCGTACAGCGATTTGCGCAAAGAACTAGGATTGAACGGAAGCACCGAAGCACAAGCATTCTCGTGGACAAAACCCGCACAAAACGTACTCTCACTCTACAGCACGATGAGGAAACGCAAATGAACGTTTCACTCGTCTTCCAAATCCACCAACCCAGCAGACTGCGAACGTATCGCGTCTTCGACATAGGCAAGAATCACTCGTACTTCGATGACGCGAAGAACAAAGAAATTATGCAAAAAGTCTCTGCAAAATGCTATGTTCCCGCTACCAAGATTGTGCAGTCATTGCTGAAGAAACACCCCGAATTCAAAGTAGCCTACAGCATTACCGGAACTGCGTTGGAACAAATGGAAAAGTACGCCCCCGAAGCACTTGCACTTCTGAAAAAAGTAGCCGCAAGCGACCGAGTAGAATTTTTGGGCGAAACCAGCCACCACAGTCTCGCTTCCCTCGCAAACCAAGACGAATTTGTCGAACAAATCAAGATCCACAGCGCACTCATCCAAAAACACTTCGGCAAAACTCCAAAAACATTCCGCAACACCGAACTCATCCACACAAATACAATTGCAACCATCGCAAAAACACTTGGATTTACCTCCATCCTCGCCGAAGGCGCTGAATCGTGCATCGGCAAAAAGAGTCCGAACAACACCTTCAAAACGCCGTCTGGAATACCCGCATTATTACGCAACTACAAACTCTCCGATGACATTGCGTTCAGATTCGCTGACAAAAAATCCAAAAACTATCCGCTCACCCCCAACAAATTCGCACTCCTTGCACAAAAACAAAAAGGAGACACGCTCAACCTGTTCATGGACTACGAAACATTCGGCGAACACCAATGGAAAGAAACAGGCATCTTTGGCTTCATTGAAAAACTGACAAGCC
>CAYIEN010000009.1:0-49004 GCA_964362535.1 uncultured Methanosarcinales archaeon
AAATACATCCCCGCGATTACGGTCGTGAGCAAAATGGACTTGGCCACTCCTGAACAGATGAAGCTCATCAAAGAAACCATCAAACCCGACGTATTCATTTCCGCCGAAAAGAACACCAACATCATCCAGCTCAAAGACACCATCTTCAACGCGCTCAGGTTTATTCGACTCTATCTGAAAGAAGTCAACAAAAAAGCAGACCTTGAAGAACCCTTGGTTCTGCGCAAAGGAGCAACCATTCGCACACTCTGCGAACAACTCCACCGCGACTTCGTCAAGAAATTCAAATACGCAAAAATCTGGGGAACTTCAGCCAAGTTTCCCGGACAACAATTCCGCGACCTAGACAAGATTCTGAATGATGGCGATATTGTCGAATTGCATATTCGCTAACGCTCATGACCGACATCCGCGACCAACACTTTCTGACTGATGTTACAGTAATTGACAAGATGATTGCTCTTGCCGAAATTCACAAGACTGAAACTGTTCTGGACATTGGAGCTGGCTCGGGAAATATAACGTTACGCATACCTCCCTGCAAAAAAATCTTTGCCGTCGAAAGCGACAAAAAGTTTGTTGCTGAGCTGGAAAAGATTCCGAACGTGACCGTGCTTGAAGGTTCGGCAGCAAAAATGCCTCTGGCTGCGGATAAAATCATCAGTAATCTTCCTTTTAGTGCAGCTGAATCAATTCTGTTACGGATACTGACAACGCCCTTCAAAAAAGCAGTCTTTCTTCTACCTCTCTCTTTACTTCGCAAATTACAAGAAGGAACTGCGTTGGCTGTTTTGTTCAACGCGTTCTTTACGATTACTGATGAAGGAGATGTTGATCCTGCATCATTTACGCCCGTCCCGCACACAAAGCCGTGCATTATGACTCTTGCGCCGAAGAAAGCAAACGCAACAGAATTGGTTATTCAAAAACTGTGGTTGCAACGAGATAAGAAACTGAAAAACGCTTTGAGAGAAACTAGAGTGCAACTGCATAAAGCAACGAAGAGAGAAGCGGAGACATGGGTTGACTCGCTCAAATTATCCCCCGCATTATTGCTGAAAGAAATACCGAAACTCACGTTTGCGGACTATCAAATGATTCTTTCAACAATCAAATAGAATTACGCATTCTCTGGCAATCGTCTGTTCTTGGGCACGAAGTTCATCATCAAGCCGTCTTTGATAACTGTTGAGCCGAAGAAGTCTCTGCCTGAGCGAACAAGAAGATATCCCTTAAGCGGAGACGTTGTCGGCAAATCATGGCCCTTGAGCCACAACATCGCGTCTTCTTTACTGATGTCGATAATATTCTTAGAACACTTCGGACCGACTAATTGCGAGCCTTCAATGCTGAGTCTGAGACCTTTTTTGATTTCGCCAAAATAAGAACCAGCAGCTGTAATATGGAGCTTTTTCCAGTCAATGTTTGCAACTTCCTTGGTGATAATGTAGAGATTATCCTGATTGTTTTGCAAGAACGCGAAGTCAAGCTTTTCCTCAAAGCCCCACTGGTCACGCATCAAGTCATGCACGTGACGGATTTCCTTCGACACAAGAATCTTCCACTGGTCCATCTTATACGCCCCAGACTGGGTTTTTCTCACGCATCAATGCAGCGATTTCCTTCAACACTTCCTTTTCATCTGCTGAAAGTAAGTCTTTGAGCTCTTTGTACTGACGGAATTCTCGGTCAGAAATAACACTGTAAAGAATGTCTCCCTCTTTCAATTGGCGACCAATAACAACTCCAGGATACGAAACAGCAACGTGTAAACCCTTCTTGGCTTCCTTCACGCTCTTTTGTTCGAGCTCAATCGTTCGCACTTCAGTCACGACTTCGGTCGATGCACGCATAAGCTGAATACCAGGAGTCAAAATGCCGCCCATAATTTCGGTACCGACAACTGCAGGGTTGCTCTGACGGAAAACGTAGCCTGTGAGCAATTGAATCTTGCACGGCTTTGTGAGCTTGCCCAATTCCGTTGCGGACGTGTTGCGCTTCATACCATCACGCCACGCCTCATAATCCTCAATCAAACGATAAATAATTGCGTTGGTGAAAACTTTGGTGTTTTGCACGTCAATCTCTGACGCAATGTTGAAACCTAAGATGACTGCGAGCAATGGGTCTTTGACCGCCTGCACATCAGACAAGTCTTTTTTGTTTACGGGACCGACGCTAGCCTTTCTTACAGGAATATTTCGTTCGTTCAACAAGAAACATAATGCTTCAAGCGAGCCAAGCGTATCTGCTTTTACGATTAAACCATTCTCTGCGGTTTGCACGGTAACTGCTTCGACGTCCTTCTGCACATCTGCCTTTGCTTGCTCGATATCCTTCGCTACAACGAAAGGCATACCCGCTTGCACCGTTTCAATATCAACCGCCGATATTTTGACGCCCGTCGCTGCGGTGACTATCTTGACCGTTTTGAATTTGGTTTTCTTTTCGCGCATTTCTGCCAATTGGTCGGGAACGAGAAGCGCTTTTACTTTCGTAACAATAGGTTCTGTTGAACTACCAATCACGATTGTATCCCCGAATTTCAACGTACCTTCATACACAATCGCATCCATCGTTGTGCCGAGACCAGGAGATTCCTTCACTTCCAAAATCGTGCCCTTTGCCGGACCCTCAACAACATTCAATGACTTTTCCAAGAATCTCTGCGCGACGCCAGTAAGGACCATCAACAGTTCGGGAACTCCTTCGCCCGTTCTTGCTGATGTCGGAACTAATGCAACCTGCTTTGTGTAATCAGAAACTCTGTCGAAACGTTCGGCTTCATAGCCAGACTCAAAGAGCTTGCCCACGACATCATACAACTTGATTTCGAATTCGCGCTGCACATTCGGAGCCTGGTCAGCGATGGATTTGAGCAAGTTTGTGCCCTTCTTCCATCCGTCAATCGCGTCAAGCTTGTTGAGAGCTACGATAAAGGGGGTTTTGTATTGCTTCAGAATCGTGATGCACTCGACCGTTTGCGGCTCGAGACCCTTCGTGATGTCAACGACAAGGATTGCGAGATCAGCGAGGTTGCCGCCGCGCTTTCTCAGATTGATGAACGCCGCGTGACCCGGAGTGTCTATAAAGAGTAGACCGGGAATTGTGAGCTTCAATTTTAATGCATCAAGCAGACTGCCGCACACACCACGCAACGTTTCCAACGGAATAATACTGGCACCGATAGCTTGGGTAATACCGCCCGCTTCCTTTGCCGCAACCGCAGAGCCACGAATGTAGTCTAATAGACTGGTCTTGCCGTGGTCTACGTGACCCAAGATGGTAACAATCGGTTGGCGGAGCATAACTGATTAGGCAAAGGGGCGTCTTTATATAGATTGTCTTGGCGATGAATGGATAGAATAACGGATGTCTGCAAACTACAAAGACATCCTTTGTTGTTACTCGCTAGTGCTAATATAAGCGAAAGCTTTATATAGGGGGTTCTTCTCCGTAAGGAGTAACACTCTTTTTGCTCGCAGAGCAGAAGTGAGGGGGATTTTGCAATGAAAACGAACAAACTGTTTGGCATCGTCGCATTGATGATCTTCGCAGTCTTGGCAGCAGGCGCAGTTAGCGCAGTGCCGACCATTGACCGCGTCGAAGTCGATGACACAACGCTAAGCCAAAACCAAGTAAACTATTTGAGCGTAGAAACAGGCAGCACCATTATGGTCGATGTCTGGTTGACCTCAACAGAAACGAACAACAACATCCGTGTTGAAGCATTCATCACGGGCACAGAAAACGACGACGTTTCAGACAGCACGGACTTGTTCCATGTTGAACCGAACGCAACGTACAAGAAAACCTTGACGTTGGTACTTCCCGCAGACTCTGACGAAGACAAATACAGCCTTCGAATCATTGTCAGCGACCGAAACGGCCAGGAACGAATCCAAAACTACAACTTGATTTTGGACGAACCGCGCCACGACCTCGCAATTGAAGATGTAGTCTTCTACCCCGAAAACAGCGTCACCGCAGGACAAGCACTCTTGACCACGGTTCGCGTTGAAAACTTCGGCCAAAAGGACGAAAACGACGTAAAAGTCCAAGTCAGCATCCCTGCCTTGGGTGTCAGCGCAACTGACTACATCGACAGCATCGACTCAGATGACCAGGAAGACACGGAAGAAATGTACATCCGTATCCCGACCTCGGCAAAGACCGGCGAATACCAAGTCAAGATTGACGTCTGGTACAACGACGGCCACGACAGCATCAGCAAGACCATGTTGGTCAACATTGATGCAGCTCCGGAACAAAAGACGACCACAACCACGACTGTTGTAACCACAACGGCCCAACCGGTCCCTGTTGTTGCGGAAAAGAGCATGTTGCGAAGCGTCCTCGAGGGAGTCCTCCTCGTCCTCGTGGGCCTCTTGGTGATCGTAGCGATCATCCTTGGAGTCAGCAAGCTCTCCAGCCGAGACGAATAAATACAACCTTTTTTTCTTTTTTTTCTTTCATTTTTTTAACAATTCCGAACTTAATAGCATACGCGGGAGAAAAAGGTTGGGTGAAGACAATGAAAAACGTAACGTATAAACTATTCGACGGAAGTCTCTTTGCAGCTAAAAGAACCCTCCCGAAACTTACTTCTTATACTATTCACAACCCTGAACAATGGACAGACGAACACTTCAGAACCGTCTTTGATCACGTCTTCAAGTTCCCCACCGAAGAAGCCAAACAAAAGATGGGCTTCGAAAGCAGCGAATACCGCAACGACATCTTTCAAACAGCCGAACAAACACCTCAAGGCAACAAACCTCACAGCAAAATCGTCGGCTACCTCTCCGGACACGAACTCAGCTCCATCGTAGACCGACAATACAACAGCTCACCTGAGCTCTTTGGACGCAACAAAAAGACGCCCGGCGCATTCCCCTCAAAAGGAACCTGGACCTACCACATCCACGCCCTCATCGCAGAAAATGAAAAACTCGCAGACCACATGCTCCACGAAATTGAAACACTAGCAGCACAACAACGCTACAGGAATATTACCGTCGAAATCGCCATCGGAAACTTTGTCGGCCAACCCTACTTCAGCAGCAAAGGCTACGAAATCCTCGGCTGCAGCCACGAAGGAAGCATGTTCATGATCAAGCGCAAACTCGTCATCCCTGACGCTCCGCCTTCCATCGATTACCGCAAAAACCAACAAGACAATCAGTCCAACACCAGGACACCACCCATCTCATCTGTGCCAGGTGGAATCCCCGTAGAAAAGCCCACCTCCCACTTCGTCGACGACCTCTATAAGGACTAAACCTTTAAAAACCGCCTTCTTACTCTTTCGTTCATGGTGTTGAGCGATAAAGAAGCAAAAGTCCAGCTGAAAGCAATGACTGCCAAGCAGCCGGACAAGTATTACGCAACCGGCGTGCTGAAAGAAGAAGGCTATTCTCGACACCAATGCAAAAAATGCCAACGCTGGTACTGGACCGTAACTGGCTCCGATGTGTGTGGCGACCCTGGCTGTTCTGGCGGATTTACGTTCATCGGCAATTCTCCTGCTAAGAAACAACTTGATTACGTTGAAACCTGGCAACGATTCGCGAAGTTGTTCACTTCCTTTGGCTATACTCCGATTAAACGATATCCTGTCGTTGCACGCTGGCGACAAGACACGGATTTCGTGCAAGCGTCTATTTATGACTTTCAACCGTATGTTGTAACGGGCGAAGTTGCTCCGCCTGCCAACCCACTTGTTGTTCCGCAGTTTTGCTTACGCTTCAACGACATTGACAATGTCGGCATTACTGGAGCACACTATACTGGCTTCGTCATGATTGGACAGCACGCTTTTCAACCTCCCGAGAAATATGACCAACCGAAATATTTTAGGGATATTCATCAGTGGTTGATTCAAGGACTTGGTTTGAAAAACAAAGACATTACCTTCCACGAAGACGCATGGGCAGGCGGCGGAAACAGCGGACCCTCGATGGAATTCTTCAGCGGCGGATTAGAGCTGGGAAATCAGGTGTACATGTCGTATACGAATACTGATGATGGATTCAAACAATTACCTTTGAAAGTTCTCGACATGGGCATGGGCCACGAACGCAACGCATGGTTCAGCCAAGGACGCAGCACATCATATGAAACCACCTTCCCTGACGTCATGAAACACTTGCGAAAGGCAACTAGCGTTGGTCTTGATGAGGATTTGATGGGTCGATTCTTACCTTACGCTTCATACTTGAACACGGATGAAACTGATGACCTTGATTCTCAATGGACACGCATCGCAAAAGAGATTGGCGAAGACAAAGAACACTTGAAATCACACGTCCTTCCTCAGGCAGCGTTGTACTCCGTTGCCGAACACACACGATCACTGCTTGTTGCGCTCGCTGATGGAGCTTTGCCTTCGAACGTTGGTGGCATGTATAACTTGCGAGTTATTCTCCGCCGAGCACTCCAATTCCTAGACAAATACAACTGGAACGTCAACCTCTGCGATGTAGCGAGCTGGCACGCAGACTATCTGAAGCCATTGTTCCCCGAACTCAAAGAACACCTCACTGAAGTTCACGAAATACTTGACGTTGAAAAAGCACGTTACGACGCGACGAAGCAAAAGATGAAACAATTGGTTGCACGCGTGTTGGATAAGGAATTGACCACGAACGACCTTGTTGAGCTTTATGATAATCAAGGGATTTCTCCCGATTTACTCGTTGACGAAGCAAAGAAGCAAGGCAAAAAAATCAACGTGCCCGACAACTTCTTCGCCATCGTTGCCAGCAAACACGAAAAGAAAGAACAAGAACACGCGACGGTACGTGAAGACAAATTAGACTTGACCGGCGTTGCCGATACCAAAGTGAAGTATTACGAAGACTGGGCACAAACAGAGTTTAGTTCTACTGTAGTCAAAGTCATTGGAACAAACGTCATTCTGGACGAAACATGGTTCTACCCCACTTCCGGCGGACAAATGCACGACCTCGGAACGATTAATCAGTATAACGTCGTCGACATCTTCAAACAAGGCAGCGTTATTGTCCACGTACTTGACCAGCCGAACAATCTGAAGGTTGGCGAAAAAGTAAAGTGCCACATCGACTTCGAGCGACGAAAACAATTAGCGCAGCACCACACGTCCACACACATTATCAATGCAGCCGCCCGTCGCGTACTTGGAAACCACATCAATCAGGCCTCTGCGAAAAAAGACATTGATAAAGCACACATTGACATCACCCACTACCAATTATTAACGCAAGAAGAAGTCGCTGCCGTCGAAAAAGAAGCAAACAAGATAGTGAATGAGGATATTCATACCCACTTGAAGTTTATTCCTCGCACCGATGCTGAACAGGCGTTTGGCATGGGCATCTATCAGGGCGGAGCCGTGCCCGGCAAAGTTCTCCGCATCGTGCAAATTCCTGAAGTCGACGTCGAAGCCTGCGGCGGAACACATTTGCACTCCACCAAAGAAGCAGGACACATCAGAATACTCAAAGCTTCTAAAGTAAAGGACGGAGTTGTTCGACTAACCTTTGTGGCTGGAAAAGCAGCTGACAATCTTGACGCTGAAGAAGGACGCAAAGTCGAAGAGCTCGCTACATTCTTGGGCTGTTTAAAGACTCAAATCGTTCCCCGCGTTGAGGAAATCTTTGACAAATGGAAAAAAGCACGAAAAGCATTCCAATCACAGAAGCCGATGGAACCAGACTGGTTCAGATTCGTGTCGTCTACTACTTGGAATGGCGACCACGTCGCACAAGCCGGTGCAATCTTGCAAACGCAACCTGAGAACATCATAAAGACCATTCAGCGATTCATGAACGAATTGATGGAATGGAAGAAGGGGAAGAAATGAACCTACAAAAAAGATTTTTCTTTTTACGCATTTTCCTCTATCCTTTTTTTATAACTATTTTATTACTGCAGACTTTTTTTCTTCAATATCCACCAATTCCTTTAAGACAGAGTCTTTTCACCAAGCTACTATTGTTCCTTCTTCTAGTCACTATTTTTGAATCGTTCCGATTTGTTATGCTAACTGATCAGAAACCCATGGAGTTCCTACCTTCGGCCAAGAAAACTCTTCAAAAATTTTGGTTTATTCTTTTAGCATTATTTGTTGCCGTGGTAATTATTGGTTCATTGATGGTGCAAGATACCCTTCTGTTAGGCTTACTTTTTGGAGCAATAATGGGTTTTGCCATTCTTGTTCCTTGCACAATAGGCCTCATATTTTTTTCATTCATCATACCCTATCTAAAACCAATCCTACTAAAGAAAAATCAATAATGTGTAAGGATTTTCTGCATCTTCCTTTGTTTGAGCAACTTACTCTCGGGCAACAATACATCCAAATTGAATCCGAACTTCTGCTTTGCCAAATGCTTGGCGTAGGTAAGCATGAGTTTCTCGTCGGAGAAAACGATTGGTTTTGCCTTCATGGCATTTCTTGTTGCTTCTCTCGTAACCCAGACGCCCAACGGCATCGTGTATTCGTCCGTAATAAATCTGAGAACAAGAACTCCTGCCTGACGCTTCATCTCACGCATTTTCTCTGCAATGGCCAATCTTACTGTGTAATACCCGCCTGCCGTTTCGTTCGCGTAGTCTTTGCGCCCGAATACATCCTCAAAGTCCGTGCTCCATTTGCCGTGACCAGCCCAATCACCCGTCTTTCCGCCACGAACCGACATTTCAAACAGTTCGTAGGAGAAAGGTTGCGGGAAGCAAAGAATGAGATAATAATTGCCGAGATAATTTCCGAAGTATGCTCTGTGCTCGAGTAGTGCGTTGTCTTTCACGTCTTCAAGAACGTGTTTTCCAATCATATCGTCCGTCGCCGTAATGCTCCACCTTGTTGGCACAAGTTTTCTGTTTTCTTCAACACCCAACGTTCCCACGCTCAACATGCGCATCAACGCAGTCTCATCAAAACCGTGCTCGAACAAATCAACAATTGCGCTTGTTGCCTTGAGATCGGTTGCGTCGAAAGCTCTTTGAACGCGCGTGTGAATATGCGCATTAGAAGTGATTTCCACCTTTTCCAACGTTCCCGAAGGACCTGTGGGCGATGCATGCGTATCAAACTTCATGTGCACTGACGGCTTGTCTTTGAGTGTGATATCAACGTCAACAGGTTTGGAGGCAAGTGCCACCTCTTGGGCTAACTCAACGTATTTCGCCGGCTGTTTAATGTTCGATGTGAAACGTGAGTTTACAAGACTCCCTCGAAGCTCAGCTACTTGCGCAATGCCATAATTCGCCGCAGCCCAATCACGCGGAGCGTCATAATTCGACGCATCCTCAACACCAGGAGGAGCAAGAATACCCACATTCACTTGCGGATAGCCATAATGCCCCACAAACGGAGCGGGCGAACTACCTGAAAAGTCCTTCGTAAGCTTCTGTGAACGCATGAACGCCTGTGCCTTCAAGTAAAGCGGACAGGCAGCGTCCTGATGCACCCCCTTGCAATACACACACAGCTTCATGTATACCCAATGCCCATAAACTATTTAAACGATTTCCCGACGTGTCCAGTGTATGAGTTCACGCATTAGCGTCATCGGATTGGGAGAAGTTGGAACGCCTACTTTTGAGGATTTGTGCAAAAAAATCGGAAGCACACGCGAAATTGTGGGCGTTGACATTGATTCTGACCGACTTGAAGGATTCAAACGCAAAGGATACGAAGTCGCTCCAAAAGCACCTGTTTCCGATGTCTACATTATTTCTGTTTATTTGACCCGCCAAATCTTTAATGTTCTTGAAACGCTCGACCTTTCACGCAGACCTCTTGTCAGCATCGAATCAACCATCGATGTCCGAGAAGCCCCCACCTTCAGAACATGGGCACAAGAATCAAACACGCATCTTGTCACCGTACCACACCGATTTGTACCCAACGACCCCGCACACCGTGTTTTCAACCTCAACCGCGTTCTTGGAGGCGTAGACAAAGCATCTACCAACAGAGGAATGAATCTTTACGAAGGCTGGATGGAACCGCCCGCAAAAGTTTACGAAGCATCATCATTTGAATACGCGGGACTCTCAAAACTCGTTGACAACGCAACAAGATACGCACAAATCAGCTGGGCACAAAACCTCCGCATGTATCTTGAAGAACTTGGATATGATTTCAACGAAATACGCAGACTTACCGGCACCAAATTCAATATCGTTCTTCCTGACGCACGCGATGGCATCAAACTCAAATGCCTCCCTAAAGATATGGCAATACTCCGAGACCTTGATCCTACCCGTGCCCACACTCATACATTTAAACCAAAGAGTGATTTTATTGCAGATATGATTGACCAAAACGAATTCTATAAGCATTACGCTAAAGCAAAAGGATTCCCAAAAACACCCGACCTCTAATTTTCTTTATCAATCGAACCAAAACCTGGTTCTGAAGACTCGTCCTTTCTGAACTGACTGCACGCCTTTTTGTTCTCCCAGAAATACCAACACTTCTCGCCCAACACCTTATGCATATGGCACGACTTACAGATTTCACTCATACTTCTTGGGGCTGAGCTAACATTTAAAAAGCTATGGAAACCAGAATACACCATGTTAATGCTCACGGAAACCGAGGTCACGAAGCTCAAAGACCACCTCGACCATTGCAACCATCCGTTCATCTTCTTCCATGACGACCCTGATGGGTTGGCAAGCTTTTTGTTGTTTTACCGCTACAAAAAAGAAGGTAAAGGATTTCCTTTGAAGGCATTTCCTCGTTTGACTGCACAACACGCCTCGAAAGCTGTTGAGTATGGTGCGGACAAAGTATTTATTCTTGACATTGCTTTAGCAGACCAAGAATTCTTTGATGCGTTAAATGGAATTCCTTGCGTCTGGCTCGACCACCACGCATTGGTTGAACGACAAAAAGTTCATTATTTTAATCCGAGAATCCGCGGAGATAATATTCCCACACCCGTCGGCTGCTACCAAATCGTGCAGCAAGATTTATGGTTAGCGACGATTGGTTCTATTGGCGACTGGCACTTGCCTGAGTTTGCGGACAAATTCCGAGCAGAATATCCCGATCTTTTGCCCGCGAACATTACAACGGTCGAAGAAGCTCTGTTTAACTCACCCATCTCGCCCATCGTCAAACTTTTATCGTTCAATTTGAAAGGACCCACCAGCGAAGTCATGCAAAGCATCAAAATCTTGACACGCATTGAAAGCCCGTATGAAATTCTCAACAAAGCAACACCGCAAGCACGCTTTTTGGTAAAGAAATACGAGAAAATCAATCGCATGTACGAAGAATTATTGGCCCGCGCAGAAAAAAACGTCACCAAAGACCCATTGCTCGTTTTTACTTACTCGGACGACCAGCTCTCACTCACCAAAGACGTCGCAAACGAACTCCTCTACAAATACAACGACAAAATTATTGTGTTGGGACGAGAAAAAGATGGAGAATACCGCTGCTCACTACGCTCCGGACCCAAAACAATTCTGTTGCCCATTGTTGAAAAAGCATTACTCGGCATCCAAGGCTACGGCGGCGGACACGACCATGCCGTCGGAGCGGGCATCAAAAAAGAAGACTTCGCACGATTCTTAGACAACATCCGAATAGGCTACCACGAACAGCACAAAAAGTAAACCCGTGGAAACGTTTATAAACGCCTCGACGACAACAGCTTCAGGCGCCTGTGGTTCAATGGTAGAATTATTGCCTTCCAAGCAATGGACACGGGTTCGATTCCCGTCGGGCGCATCCGATGAAACCACTCATTCTTTTCGACGTTGACGGTACCTTAGCAGACACGTTCGACACCAGCATGGCACTCGCAAAAAAGCTTGCGCCACACTACCACATCCCGCTCATTCCCGACGCAGAAATTCAAAAACTGCGGGGACTTACCGTTAGAGAAGTCATTCGCGCGCTTGAAATCCCATGGTACAAAATGCCCCTCTTCGTCAGCCGCATCCGCAAAGAACTCACCCAACACATGCACACTGTCAAAGCGTTTCCCGGCATAATCTCGCTCGTGCGCAAACTCCACGAAGACGGATACCGCATCGGCATCATCAGCTCAAACTCCAAGAAAAACGTTGACATCTTTCTTAAAACAAATAAGTTTCCTGCCTTTTCAATCATGCACGCCGGACTTGGCATGTTCGCCAAGCCACGCATGCTTAAGCGATTCGCAAAACATTCCCTCTACATCGGCGACGAAACACGTGACATCGAAGCAGCACACAAAGCAAACATCCCCATCATCGCGGTCACGTGGGGCTACTCTAGCAAAGACGCGCTCAAAAAACATCAGCCCACCGCGCTCGTCGACACCACCGCCCAATTAAGTGCCGCCATCCGTCGGATAGCTTTAAAAAGCACAAAAGTGTAATTCTATTCATGAAAGAGAACATTCTGTTCATCTGCGCCCACAACGACGACCAAATCATCGGAGGTGGCGGAACATTCGCAACGTACGCAAAAGAAGGCAAACAGGTCAAGACCGTCATTTTTTCTTACGGCGAAAAAAGCCACCCTCTCCTGAAACGCAGCGTCATCGTCAAAACACGCATTGACGAAGCAAAAGCATCCGACCGAATCCTTGGCGGAAAAGAACTTATTTTTCTTGGACTCAATGAAACAAAATTTGAAAAAGAAATCAAACTCAACGGCATCAAAGAAAAAATAATTGACCTTATCAACAAAGATAAACCCACTAAAATATTCACGCACAGCGTCGATGATCCTCATCCAGACCACCAAGAAGTCCACAAACTCATGGCCGAAATTGCCCGTGAAAAAAAGCTGTCGAACGTTTACACGTTTGACATCTGGAACCCGCTTAAATTGTTGAAACGCAACGTACCAAAACTTGTCGTTGACATCACGCAAACATTCAACAAAAAAATGCAGGCATACGAAGCCCACGAAAGCCAAGCAAACCTCCCAGGCATGCTGCCCTTCCGACTGCGCATGCGCATCGACGCGCTCATCAACGGATTCAGTAACCATTGCAGATACGCCGAAATCTTCCACAAACTATGAAACAAACAATCACCCGCATCAATCCCTTTGATATGGCTATCTTACTGATGCTGTTCGAAGGAAGCACACTCCTGATGCTCGGCTTGTCTATTTGGTTAGGCATGCCCGAACGATTCTCATCATTTACCATGGATTTGATTTTATCCGCGCTTGAAGGCATCATCGGCACGGCAATTGCACTCGGCATCTGGCACACCATCAAAGGAAAGTTACGGATGAACATCGGCACGGTCACTCATTTTCATGTGTTTCGCTCAGGCATTGCTAACACCATTTTTTTGATGGTCCTTTGGTTGATGTTCCACCTTTTTTCCGAACTCCGATTTGGAATTTTAAATACGGCCATACTCGGATTTGTAGGAACTGCCGCAGCATTCCTTGTGCTCATCCTTCTCTATCCCTACTGGCCGTACAAACTCAAATGCACTATCTCTCAACCGCACCTCATTCGCAAAGCAAGCATTACCGTCGCACTTTTTGCGGGAATTTACGAAGCGTTTATCCTTCCCATCATGTTCTTCCTGCTCAGCATTCTGCCTTTTGCTGCGCCGATCAACTATACAATTACCGGACTCATCATGGGATTTGTCGGCGGACTCCTTGGAACGATTATCGTTAATTTCATCGCGCCCAAAATGAAACCCTGGGTAGAACTGCAATGAAAAAGCTCTTGATTACCACTGATTGTTTTTTGCCTCGCTGGGACGGCATCGCGCGCTTCGTCACCAATCTGATTCCAGGATTGAAAGACCAATTTGACATCACGATTGCGTGTCCGGCTTTCGACGGTCCTGAACCGAAGATTGAAGGCGTCAAAATCATTCGGTTTCCTCTTGTGAAAATAAAATTCGGCGACATTTACTTCACCAACTGGCATGTCAAAGAATTCAAACATATCATCAAAGATTATGACATCGTGTTCAACCAATCACTCGGTCCTATTGGCATGAGCGCTATTCTGGCTGCGCACTCCCTGAAAAAACCAGTTGTGAGTTTCATGCACAGTATTGATTGGGAATTAGTCAGCAAAAGCCTCAAACACTTCCGCGTTATTTCTTGGTGGGGAATGAAGTTTGTTGCCAAATGGTTCTACAACAAATGCACATTACTCCTTGTTCCTTCCGAAGAATTAGCTTCACTCCTTACGTTGCAAGGCATTCGCACCAAAAAACAAGTTGTTGAATTGGGAGTCGATACCGATTACTTTGTTCCACCTATCAGCAAAGCAGACGCGAAGAAACGTATGCGCATACACCCGACGACCCTGGTTATTACTTACGTTGGTCGATTGGCACGAGAAAAAAACATCGAAACACTTGTTGCCGCATTCAAAAACTTGCGCAAAGAAATCAAAAATGTTTTATTGTTGGTTGTAGGGGATGGAATTATTGATGTCATACCTTCGTCGCATGTCCGCGTCGAAGGAAACCAAAACAATGTTTTGCCGTACTATCAAGCGAGCGACATCTACGTTTTGCCTTCACTCACTGAAACAACTTCACTTACCACTCTTGAAGCCATGGCCTGTGAATGCGCCGTCATCGCGACACCCGTCGGTTCCGTGCGAGAATATCTTGAAGACGGTCGTACGGGTTTAATTTTCCCGCGCCGTGACGTAACGACACTGACAGATTTGCTCTCGTTCTTAGCGACGCACGAGAAGACACGCATCGCTTTGGGGCAGGACGCCCGGAAGACGATTGAGCAAACACGCGCGTGGAAGAAGTCGCTTGTCGTGATTAAGAATGCTTTGCAAAGTCTATAATTCAGGATAATAGTATTCAAATAGTTCATTTTCTAGACGAGACTATGGGTGGTTATGATGGCAAAAAATGACAATATCCGCATTTATCGATTATCCGAGCCGCGGAATGAAACAATGGGTGGCTGTTGGCTCACTCCGTATGTAACGAACACGGAAAATGCAGTCTTTGAAAATCCTGCGTTGGTGGACGGACCGTCAGGAAATACATTTATCGCTGCAGTCAAAGGTCATGGATACGAGTATGCTGCCGAACTTATCCGTCCCACGACTTTAGTTTCCGTTATTCTGCGGGATTGCCGCCTGATAAATGTGCCTGAACGCAAAGTCGAAATCGCGCTTGAACTGCCGCGTATTGTGTATCGGGAAATGCTGGGGATGTTTAACAAAGAACGGGAATATCACCTGCAGGAGCGCAATGGAGCGGAACAGCAATACTTGCGTGGTGTTGCAAGGCTTGCGGAACGGTTTATTGTTGATTGTGCTGCGTTGGAAAAGACGCGCGAGGATAAGAAGAATGAACATGTTGGTCTTGAGATCAGTGAGTACGTGACGAAACTCATGCAGGAAGAAGTCTCTAGAAGAGCACATTCAACAAAATAAAAATAAAACAAACCCTCGGAAGAGGGACCGAGGGGTGTTGTTTATGTTAGAAAGCAGCGAGATTAGCCGTACGCATGTAAATAGCCGGCCATGAATCCTTCTTCTTCGCCAGACAGGACGTCATCTTCAGTCAAGCGACCAAGCGCGCGGTCAAAGTAGACATCGGCGTCGTCCTGTTCGAGCTCGTCTTCCGTGAAGTAGTCTTTCTTCATGCAGACCTTCTCGACAAGCGCAACTGTTCACTCCGAGCGCCCATCGTGAGCTTCTGAATTTGATCCATGAATAACAACCGTATCGTTTGTGTTTCTGACATACAAATCACCTCTTTTTTGGTTAATTCTTACTTAGAAAACGCCTTTTAAATCCCCTGCGCCGGTACATGTCCAGTGGTGTGTGACTGTTCAGGAAAGTAGTATGTAATGGCAGAAAACAGGCCAAAAACAAGCATTTCCTGCCTTCTCGGCTTCATCAATATCCCTAGAATTTATCCAACGTTGTGGCCTTCTCGTTCGTCACAATCTCAAGAATTGTGGTCGTTCCTTCAGCACCACCAATAATCTTATTCGCCGTGATAAAACCCAACTTTTCCAAACGCTCGACCTTGCGCTGGAACGTCTTGTAAGTCCCGTGACCACTTGACTCTTTGTACAGCTTAAACAAATCACCACTCTTCCCGCCAGTATATTTCTTTACTACCTCAAGCACCTTCTTGCTGTCCTCTTCCAAATCATCCTGATGATGCACCTTGAATTCTTTCGCCTTCGCAATCGCAGTTTTTGCGTGATCGAGACCGACTGCCTTTGACGCAGAATACTCCGCAGCCAAACAGGCTTCTCGGAGCAAATACATACCCAAACGAATGTCTTTCATTTCGTAGGAATACTGCGCCAACGTGTCCAACGCTTCCGATGAAAGTGCCGTCGGCAAAATTGCCAAATCAGCTCTCTGTTTCAGAATCCCTGCAGTCTCGTCTTTACCATACGACGCGAACTCAATGATTTCAGGCGTTAATCTTGAGCGAATGCGTTCATCGACATCCTCAAGCCACTCCTTGTAGTTCGTAACGAGGAAAACGCTTTTCTTGTACAACTCTTCTAAGATGGAGTAGAGAAAATCATGGTCGTCTACCTTGTCAATTTCGTCAAACACAAAAACAGCCGCTTTTTTGTTGACATAATTCTTAATGATGTCAAACAATTCTTCCGTGCGCTTGTTCTGCGTGAATTTGTAACCAATCTGTTGACAAATCTCCTCAAAAATCTTGAACGTTGTGCTCTTTTGCCAGCAATTAACGTAAATAATGTAAATATCTTCAGACGCGTCTTCCAATTCTCTCGTAACCCATTTCAAGGCTGCGGTCTTACCTACACCTGGCGGACCGTGAATGAGCGCATTTCGCCCAACACGCCCTTCCAACAACGGTCTAATACAGGAAGCTGCGCGTTTCTGCTGCAATTCTCTGTACGGAAGTAGTTTAGGAACGAACTCTAAGTCCAACGCATCCTCATTTTTAAACAGGCTCGACCCGCCACCCGTATTACTGAACAAACCCATACATTCACGGTCACGTCGAGGTTATTTAAGCTTTTATTGCATCCATCCTATGCATTATTAAAGCAAAACAAAACCCATACTGTATGCAATTAGTAACCCTCATTGGTCTTATCGCAGCTGTGTGCACCACCAGCTCCTTTCTTCCACAAGTCATCAAAAGCTGGCGCACCAAAGACACTCGCGCTATCTCTTTGCCCATGTATTCACTACTCGTCTTTGGAACCATACTCTGGCTTACCTACGGAATATTCATCAACGAAGTTCCCATCATTCTTGCAAACGGAGTCACACTCCTCTTAAGCGCATCCATCCTTTTTCTTAAACTCAAATACGGTTAACAGAACGTCTCAACGCAATCTAGCTCCACAGCGCCAACAGAACGAGTCAATAGAACGCACCTGACTGCGACAATGAAAACACTGATTGACCACAGGCTTGTGCATCTTCACTTCCTGCTTGGTTTCCTTCTTTCGGAAAATATATTTGATGATGATTTTCGCCAAACCAATGCCCACAAAAATCAATCCAATGTAAAAGAAAAACGTCAAACCAGGAACTCTGAGTGAAATAATAGAAACACCCATGCCAACAATCAGCCACACAATCGCGGGAATCGCCATTTAGGTCTCGATGGTCTTGAAGCCACAATATTTTTGCAACGGCTCAGGAATATGAATCACTCCGTTCTTGTCCTGATTATTCTCCATAATCGCCACAAGAGGTCTTGTGTCTGTTGTCAATGTAGAGTTCAACGTGTGCATGAAACCTCTTTCGCCCTTGTCATGGAATTTAATGTTGAGTCTTCTCGCTTGATAGTCCGTGCAGTTCGAGCACGAAACAACTTCGCGCCACGCGTTCTGCACCGGCATCCACACCTCGAAATCATACGTCTTCGAAGAGACTGCGCCGGTATCGCCCGAGCACAGCAGAATTTGGTGGAACGGCATACCCAACGACTGCCAAAACTCTGTCGCGTTCTTAGCTAATTCTTCGTGGAGCTTTTCGGAATCTTCCGGCTTGCAAATAATGATTTGTTCAACCTTGTGGAATTGGTGCACACGGAAAATGCCCTTTTGATCTTTGCCATGTGCGCCCGCTTCCTTTCTAAAACACGGACTGATACCGAACAGTTTGATGGGTAATTGTGAGGCTTCCAATACTTCGTCTTTGAATTGCGCCGTTAATGGGTGTTCGGACGTTGCGATGCCGTAGAGGTCTTCGCCTTCGACTTTGTAAAGAACGTCCTCAAACGCACCCATGTCCGTAACGCCTTCGTAGGCCGCGCGGTTCATGAAATACGGCGGAACCGTCATAAGATACCCTTTCTTCGTCATGAAATCTGTTGCGTACTCCATGAGCGCCATCTGCAAACGTGCCATCTTTCCTTTCAAGAAATACCAACGCGCGCCAGAGATTTTTGTCGCTCTATCAAAGTCTGCGAGACCTGCAACGGTGAGCAAGTCAACGTGGCTCTGCGGCTCAAAATCTCTTTTTGTGATTTGTCCGTGCTGCTTGATAACCTTATTTTCCGATTCGTCTTTCCCAACCGGAACAGAGTCTTGAAGCAAGTTCGGAATTCGGAGCATGAAATATCTTAATTGGGTTTCAATTTCGACCAACTTTGCTTCGTTATTGCTGATGTGCGCAGGAATTTGTTTGGCTTCTTCGAGCAGGGGTTTGAGATCTTTGCCTGCCTTTCTCAACTTGTTAATCTCCTCAGAAACCTGATTTCTCCGCGAACGCAACAAATCATTCGCGCCCTTCAATTCACGGAACTTCACATCCAACGCAAGAACATCATCCACCCATTTTACGTATTCAACTTTGGGACGCTTCTTCAGATTAGCCTTTACTTCAGCGGCTTTCTCTCTCAGCAGTTTGATGTCGAGCATATCACATTCCTTTTTTCTCGGATATAAAAAAGTACGCCACGACCCGGATTTGAACCGGGAAATCCCGTGAGGGAAACGGGATTAGCAATCCCGCGGAGTACCAGCTTGTCCCATCGTGGCAATAAAGGAATACCTTTAATGACGCTTTTTAAACGTTTCGAGAGTAAACGAGCCAAACATTTAAAAACCCCCTGAAAGCTAACTAAACTATCTTCAGCGAGGTAGAGGAGTCTGGAGTCCTCAGCGGGCTCATAACCCGCGGATCGAAGGTTCAAATCCTTCCCTCGCTATGTTCGACACGCAACTTTTCTAAAAGTCAATAGTTCTTTTTCAGGACGAATGTTGAGATACCATGTTTCATCGCAATTAGGACCTGTTAAATTACTTTGAATCTCAAGCGATGTAAGCAGTGCTTTCACTTGTTTTAACCCTTCTAAATTGACGCATTTGATTCGTATGCATCTTCTATCTTTCATCACGTATCCTTCATCTTGTGCAAAAGCAGTAATCCACGCAAGTTTGACTTCACGATTGGCATTCATGAACCTGGAAGGTATTGACCAACTCCGTGAATGAAACTGTGATAGCGAAAGAAGAAATTGAGCAATCCGCAAACTTTGAACTCGCACTTCATTTTTCTTAGAAGATATTGTCATTTTCACACCAAAAAATGATTGCATATCCTGTTGAAATTCTTTCAAAAGAGTTTCACTGTTATTACTGTAAATAATTGCAGCTCTATTAATGCGATCGGGCTCTGACGTTTTGTAAACGCAAAGACAACCATCTCCGCACAAATGAGCATGAATGCGCGCAAGAATAAGTTCTTCATTCTTCATGAAAATAAAATGGGCCATTAGTTTAAATTCTTCACGCACAGATGTCCAGTGCTAATTCCACGTAATCCATTCAGAATAGCTTTCGTCTTCAACGACGTTGTCGCCGTACGCGCGGACGTAAATGCGGAATGTTTCGCCCGCGGGAGCGTGCAAATCAGTAACGTCATACTTGTACTGGTCTTCCGGCGCCAACTCAATCGACTTACTCTCGGACTGCGCCCACACCTTTTCCGGATCCGACGTCTGCAACGCAACATACACCTTCGCATCATGCGCTGTCTCTGAACCGACATTTTTCACAACCGCATTCACGGTCGCGTATAAATCCACGGAATTGTAACGATACACCGACTTGAAATCAATCTTCAACACCGGACGCTTTTCGACCTCAACGACCGTAATCTGCTGACCCTTATATTCATCAGGCAACTTCCCAATCGGCCAGTTCTCGCCCGTCGTTTCCAAATAACAATATCGTGTGCCCTTATAATCAACATAATGCCCTTTCACTGATGCATCGCATTCCACACCCAACGCCATGTGCGAAGGCAACTCAAACAGCACAATGTTGAACCCCAACTCTTGCAACATCGCCGCACCAAGAATCGATGTATCTTCACAATCTCCGCCATCATCATACAATGTCTCATACGGAAATCTTGGATACTCGTCAAATGGCGTCGTAACACTATCTGACGTGTACGGCAACGACTGCACAAACGAAATCGCCAACTCCGCAAGCTCCGAACGCGACAAATCCCTCTGCTGCGCCAAATCGTTCAGCGCAAGAGCGATATCCGACATCAACTTGTCATCATACGGGTCAGACGCGAACAAATCATAATCACGCAAACGAGAACGCTTCCCATACGTCGCGTACCCCTCCGTGTCCAAACGCAACGAAATCTGCCACTTCTTATTATCATACTCCCAATCAAACACGCGCGTCACGAACTCTCCCGACGCGTTTGTATCGATGGATGAAACAACAGTCAGATTAGACTCACTCGCCTTCGGCAAATTTGTTAGAGAAGGGATGTTTGGCAACTGCACCTGATCAATGTTCTTCGAAAACGTCGGCGTGTTCGAAGAAAGGAATAAAAAAAGAATGACTCCGAGTACCACCAGCAAAAAAGCAAGCTGTACTTGGCCACGCCTCATTTCTTGAACGCGTGAGCAATCTGGGCGCTAATTTCCTCAAACGACTTATGAACCGCTCGCGGAAGCTCATAATCATCGGACTTACTGCTCTCAAAATGCCTGCCAGGAGCAACAACTCGAATGTGCAACGAATATCTCTTGCGCTTCGTTTTGCCCTCAACCGTTCCTGAAGTCTGTGCGTGCACAACCAAGTCTGTTAAGTTATGCATGTCACGCTTAATCTTTTCATAATATTCCTGCGTCAACGACTGAATAACATCCTGCTCTGCCGGCTCGAGCGCACTCACACCAACATACTGAATCACTTCATGGCTGCCAAATTTCGGAATGTCTTTGTTCATAACGTACCTCACGATTAATTGATTGTCAATACTTACCTAGGTCTTGCTGCGCCGCGTTCTTAAATGTTTTCCAACTATGACGGAAAATTTCGGGAAATTTGTCCCAGTAACTATCAACGAACGCTTTTGTCTTCGGATCAGTAATGTAACCGGAACCAAAATCAACACCAATCTTTTTTCTCAATTGGGCTATTTCTTCATCTCTGGACACTTTTGCCAAAATACTTGCCGCGCCGACAACAACGTAATCTGTGTCCGCGTGGTGGGCACAAAGCAACTTTGATTTGACGGTAAGTTTTTGCTGAATGAATTTTGTGTATGCTGGAATGTTCGGGCTCGGACAGTCGATAATCGCGCTATCTGCGTTGAGCCCGTTGAGGATTTCGACGGCCTTGTTCGCTTCCAACCAATTCAGGTTGATGCCGCCAACGCCATTCACCGCGTCATCGATTTCGTCTGGGCCGACTCGCACTATTTTGTAGTTTTTCAAAACGGATTTGATTTGTTCGAAAAGTTGTTCGCGCTTTTTCGGCGTGAGCAATTTGGAATCTTTAACGCCCATCTGCTTGAGAACTTCCTCTTGACCTGCATCAATAACCGCACCGGCCATGAACAATGAACCGATTAGAGGACCTCTGCCTGCTTCATCAATACCACACACAGTTGCCATGCATTCTTGGCTGTTCGTGAAGCTTTTATACCTTTGGTTACTATTATTTTCTATATACAAAATAATAATGGATGAACGAAGACTTTATATAAACGCCAACAGTAAAATCGACCTGCGAATGTCAGAAAACGACGTGGAAAAAGGGGACGTGGCAGCGCCACAAACGCAACAAACAGACCTAGCTACGCCACTCGTTGCACAGCCCACCTCTCAACTCCCCGCACACGTACCCATCGGCGCGACCAAAATCAACAAGCTCGTCATGGAAGGCTTCAAAAGCTTCGGCAAACGAACAGAACTCCTTTTTACCAACGATTTCAACGTTGTTATCGGTCCGAATGGTTCCGGCAAATCCAACGTCATCGACGCATTGTGTTTTGTTCTTGGCAAAACTTCCGCAAAATCCATGCGTGCCGAGAAAACAAGCAATCTTATTTACAACGGCGGCAAAACAAAAAACCCCGCCAAACAAGCAGAAGTCAGCATCGTCTTCGACAACACAAAAAACATTTTTCCAACACCCGACCCCGAAGTCAAAGTCACCCGCATCGTCAAAGCAGACGGCCAAAGCAAATACAAAATCAACGGAACAACAAGAACACGACAAGAAATTCTTGATACTCTCGGAATTGCAAATATTGACCCCGACGGCTACAACATCATCCTGCAGGGCGACATCATCCACTTCTGCGAAATGCCGACCGTTGAACGACGACAAATCGTTGAAGAAATCGCAGGCATCGGCATCTACGAAGAAAAAAAACAGCACGCGCTCAACGATTTATCCAAAGTTGAAGAAAACCTCGGACAAGTAGGAATCATTCTCAAAGAACGAGAGAGTTACTTGAAAGACTTACGCAAGGACCGCGACCAAGCACTCAAATTCAAAGAACTGAACGATAGGTTGCGCCAAAACAAAGGCACCATGCTCAAACGACAGCTTGACAAGAAAGATACTGATGTGAAGGCCATCGAAGAAAAATTAGTTAATTATCGACAGAAATTTGAAAAACTCCAAGCCAACGTCAAATCACTCCGCGAAAACATCACGGCAAACAAAACAGAAATGCAACAAATCGACGCCGAAGTCCAACAAAAAGGAGAAGGCGAACAAGTCAGCATGCAAAAAGAAGTTGAATTGTTGCGAGTTGACGTTGCAACCATGAAAACGCGACTTGGCGCTGTTCACACGGAGCTTGGCCGCATTGCACAACGCAAAGATCAATTGCTCAAATCAAGCGAAGAGTTGGATGCAAAAATTGCCGACTCAAAAACCCAAAAAGAAAACCTCGAACAACGCAAAGCAAACCTCCACAAAGATTTAGTCGCGCACGAACAAAAAATTCTCGCCTTCAAGAAAAAACACCAACTCGGTGAAGACAGCACCATCGACACACAACTCCGCGAATTAGATGCAACCGCAGAAGAAAAACAAAAAATGCTCTCACAATTACGAGAAGAACAGCAGAATTTACTTCGAGACAAAGACAAAATAGAATTCCAATTACAAACCATCGACCAACAAATCGACAAAGTCAGCGAACTCGAAAAAGAACACGCCGGCGAAATCAAAGCACTCAAACAACGCAAAGACGAATTCAAAAAAGCAGTTCTTGAATTGAACCAGCTTCTCAATAACGACTCAAAACTTGCCGCTGAGCTTTCTCAAAACAAACAACGCATGTTAAAGTTGGGAGAAGAATTAGCCCGATTGGAAGTCCGACACGCAGGAGCCCAAGAAGCAATCTCCGGCAACATGGCAGTTAAGAAGATTCTTGAGAATAGACAGCAACTTGGCGACATCTATGGCACGGTGGCTGAGCTTGGCAACACCAACAAAGAACACAGCGTTGCCCTCGAAGTCGCGGCTGGCAACAAAATCAACAGCATCGTCGTCGAAGACGACAAAGTCGCATCCAACTGCATCAAGTATTTGAAAGAAAACAGACTTGGTACAGCAACATTCTTACCTCTCAACAAAATCAAAGGAAGTTCGCCCAAATCAGAACACACCAAATACGCCGAACAAAAAGGCGCAATGGGATTCGCGATTGACTTAATCAAATTCGAACCCAAATTCAAAGAAGTATTTTCCTACGTCTTTGGTCAGACACTTGTCGTTAATTCCATCGATACTGCGCGCAAGATTGGTGTCGGCAACATCAAAATGGTCACCCTCGACGGCGACCTCTGTGAACTCTCCGGCGCAATGGTCGGCGGCTTCCGCGCAAAGAAAACCGGCGCTTTCAAGGAGCAGGAGTTGGGCGACAACATCGACGACATCCGCGCAGACCTTGCATCCTTACAAACACGCGTCTCCAGCATGCAAACCGAAAAAATCACGAACGAAGATGCCATTCAGAAATTACGCGAATTCAAAGCGAACCTCGAAGGCGACATCATCAAAACTGAGAAATCGCTCCACATTGATACAAGTGACCTTGAGGCGACAAAGAACTACAAAGACGAACTCAAAGTCCAACTCAAAGCAGCAGCAACCAAACTAGACAAGATGGTTGATACGTTAACGGAAGAAACGCAGACACTCACGCAAATAAAGATTAAGAAACAGCAATTGTTGAACACGATTGCCGAGCTTCGCAAACCGACTGTTATTGCTGAATTGAATGCGTATGAAGACCACCGCAAGAAGCTTTCTGACGACGCCATTTTGATTACTGCCGATTTGAAAACCCTTGAAGCGCAATTGAACGAAATTCTTCTGCGTGATAAGGACAATACTGTCAAGATACTCAAAGACCTCGAACAAGAAGCCACACAATTCAAAGAAGAAAGCAAGAACACTGATGCGACTGTCAAAGAAAACGAGAAGATTCTGAAGCAGAAGGAAAAACAGCAGGCAGAATTCCAAAGCAAATTCAAGGACTTGTTTACCAAACGAAACAAATTGTCTGACGAGATTACTGCGCTTGAAAACAAAGCGTTCACCGTCGAAGAAAACTCGCGCAAAGAAGAACTCCAACTCAACATGCACAGCATCGAAGAAGCACGCGCAAAGGCCGAACGTTCCGCAGTTGTGGCTGAATTCGAACAGTACTCAGGCGTTGAGCTAACGGACAAACCTGACGAAATCCTCCTCAAAGAAATCAAAGAATGCGAAAAAATGCGCGAAAACATCGGCTCGGTAAACCTGCGAGCGCTTGAAATCTATGACACCGTCGAAAAAGAATACCATAACCTCCACACCAAAAAAGAAACACTCATCACCGAAAAAGAACAAGTTGTCGGCCTCATGAACGAAATCGAAGGACGCAAAAAAGAACTCTTCATGCAATCACTCGCCGTTGTCAAACAAAACTTCCAAAACATCTTCAGCGCATTGTCCACCAAGGGAGAAGCTGAACTTGAGTTGGAAACGCCCGAAAATCCCTTCGAAGGCGGCCTCAACATCAAAGTCCGATTGGTCGGCAACAAATTCTTGGACATTCGTTCGCTTTCCGGCGGCGAAAAAACAATGACTGCGCTCGCCTTTATTTTTGCGATTCAAGAACACGCACCTGCAAGCTTCTACATCCTTGACGAAGTTGATGCAGCATTAGACAAGCATAACTCCGAGAAATTGGCTAAGCTCGTTCGCAAGTATTCTGACCGCGCACAATACATCGTCATCTCGCACAACGACAACGTCATCGGAGAAGCCTCGACACTCTACGGCGTCTCTCTGGGCGACCACGGCGTGTCGAACGTTGTGAGTCTTAAAGTATGAAACGGGTGTTCATCGTTCACGGATGGGAATTTTCTCCTAACATGAACTGGTATCCGTGGCTCAAAAAAGAACTTACTCCCAAAGGATTTTCTGTCCATACCCCTGAAATGCCCGACACAACAGCACCACGCATCGATGCATGGGTCAAAACGCTCGCGAAAGCCGTCGGAACGCCAACCAAAAACACCTATTTTGTCGGTCACAGCATCGGCTGCCAAGCCATCCTGCGCTACCTCGCCAAAACAAAAAAAGAAATCGGCGGCATCGTACTCGTCGCACCCTGGCTCACGCTCACCCCCGAAGCAATGCCTGACGAAACCTACCGCGCCACCGCAAAACCCTGGCTCGAAACACCCATCGATTACGCCGCCGTTCTACAAACAACCGCAAACATCACGGCCATCTTTAGCGATGATGACCCGTATGTCTCGCCCGATAATATCACTTTTTTCAAACGCCACCTTAACGCAGCCATCATCATGGACAAAGGAAAGGGGCATTTCAGCGCAGAAGAAAAAGTGACGCGGCTACCTAGCGCGCTCAAAGCAGTCCTTTCCCTCGCAAAACCTTTATAAAGCTCCCGACGATAACTATCAGTTAAGGTGTTCTGAGAAACTATGGACAAACTCAAAGTATTAGCAGTCTCGGACGTGCACGCGGACAAAGGCTTCATCGCCCAGCTCGCAGCCCAAGCCGTCAAAGAAAACGTCGACCTCGTCATCCTTGCAGGCGACTTAACCTACGCCGACCAATCAACCGAAGGAATCGTAGGCCCGTTTAGAGCTGCGGGCAAAAAGGTACTCCTCATCCACGGCAACCACGAAACCATTGCTACGGCTGATTTTCTCGCAGAACTCTACGATTCCACAAACCTCAATGGATACGGGGTTAATGTGAAGGATGTCGGCATCTTCGGAGCGGGTGGAGCGTCCCCCGGACCCCACTCAACCAGCGCGCAAGACATCTACGACAACCTTAAACTCGGACACGACAAAATCAAACATCTCTCGCGCAAACTCTTGGTCGCCCACGAACACCCCGAAAACAGCAAAATGGAAATGGGCATGTTCCCTGGCAACTGGGCACTCCGAAAAGCAATCGAAACCTTCAAACCAGACATCGCCATCTGCGGACACATCCACGAAGCAGGCGGCATCGAGGAAAAGATTGGAAAGACACGAGTGATTAACGTCGCACGAACACCAACCATTTTCGAACTGTAATTCTTAGAAATCAATATCGCTTGATCAAATCAGCAATACTCGCCCCAATACAGCACGGGAACGCGAGCGCCACAATAATATTCTTAACGTGCATCGGGCTGTCCGCAACGTTGTTGATGCCATACAAATACACCAAAAACGTCGCGACCAGAAAACCCACAAACACATACGTCAAAATACGCTTGAACCAAAACTGACCAAACGGACGCTGCTTTCGATTCGGAACATATGAATACCCAATAAAATAAATCTCACACGAAAGCACAATTACGATTGCCGCGCAAATCCACCAGACTTGTTGTTCGGTAAAATTACGCGTTATTTGCAACAACAAACCCTTCAGCGCAAACGAAATTCCAAAAAACAACGAACCAAACACTGCGCCAATAAACGCCTTCATACCAAAATGACGAGGAATACGGTCAAGCTGCGCTTTTCTCAAATCATGCAACTCTTTCTCAATTCGCGACATCGCGGACTTTGCCATCAGTAGAACTCAATATCAGGCTTTTCCTTCTTTTCTTCCGCACCAAACGAACCCAAAGGATCACCCGAATCATGATGCGGCGACGGAATCGGATTCTGCGGAATAGGACTGTCAAACATACCCATACTCGGCGTGGGTTCGGAAGACGGTGCAGGAGCGCCAAACATATCAGCCAAACCAGTGCTACTTTGCGGAGTGCTATCAAACATCGACATCGGTGAAGGAGCAGGCGACGAACCGTTGGAAGCTCCAACAATACGCTGCAATAAATCAATCACATGCTTAATATGCTCATGAGAATCCGCACTGGTATCAATACTGAGCTTCACCATCTTTTTTCAACATAATAACGGCAGACCTTGTTTAAAAACCTTACTCCTGCAAAAACAGTAACCCTTTTAATACAACCTCAAGGTCAATTCTTTCATCATGACCTTATCGACCAATACATCACCTGGAAGTGTAGCCATACCTGCTGACAAAATCTTAATTGTCACCAAGCAATCCAAGTACGAATACGAACTCAAAAAGTTCGGGCTTACGCACGAACAACTCTGCGCAAAATATAGCGCTGAACACGCAAACCTCAAAGAAATTCTGGACAGCCACCAAACACAACTCGCCGCACGCGCAGCACTCGCTCAACGCATTCCCGCACACATGATGAGCATGGCCGAACTGCACGATCCGATTACACACTATGAACTCGTCATCTCGCTCGGCGGAGACAACAGCTTCATCTACGTCACAAACTACGTTACAAACGCCCTCGTCGCAGGAGTCAACTCAGACCCTGCAAGAAGCACCGGCGCACTCTGCCCCTGGAAAAACATCGACGCACTCGTTGAACAACTCGCAAAAAGCACCGGCCACATCGAAGACTGGACACGACTCAACGCAACCATCAACAACCAACCCATCCTTTCAGCAACCAGCGAATACCTCTTCGGCGAACGCTCACGAAAAGACATGACCCGCCACGTCCTCGAATACCGCGGAAAAACCATCGAACAAAAAAATTCGGGAATCATCATCGCCACCGGCGCCGGAAGCACCGGCTGGTACGAAAGCGCAGCACGCTACCTCTACCCGAAAGGAAACCAGTTCTCAAAAACCGAACCTAAAGCACACTTCATCGTAAGCGAACCCTACCTCTACGAAAGCAAAGACACCATCAACGCAGGAGAACTCTCAGAAGGCGAAACACTCACCATCCACTCCCTCGACGACTCCGACGGCCACGCAAGCATCGACTCCTGGCACGAACACCCATTCACCCGAGGCATGACTGCGAAAATAACAATCGGACAACCATTACGTGTTCTCACCCCGACAAAAGAATAATTTCTCACTGGACATCCGCGCGTAGCCTATTTAAATAACTCGACGATACATTTTCACATGGTTTCTCAAGAAAAGTTTGCAGAAGTTTGTGGCATCCACGCAGGCGACGGCTGGATGTCAAAATACAATTATGAAGTTGGATACGGAACTGCAATCTACGAAGTGCCGTATTTTATTTATGTCGTGAAATTATACCAACAATTCTTTGATATGAAATTCACACGCATTCTTTGGCGAAAGTGTGTTGAACTACGAATTCAATCAAAAAAGTCACAGCAAATATTGCAAGACGCAGGATTTCCTCGCGGAAAGAAACTTGACAATCTTCACATTCCAGACTTCATCAAAAACAAACCAAAACTACTCAAACCATTCATTCGTGGACTTGTGGATACTGATGGGCATGCGTATTGGAGAAAAAATCAATACGGACAACAATCCCTTGTCATTACGTTAACAACTACCTCAAAACCTTTCGCTAAAGAGATTTGTAATGCATTGACTTTTCTTGGATATCGCGCACAACTTTTTCATTACGAGTATTCTAAACTGAATGGCAGAAGAAATGTATTCAAAATAACGATTATGCGTCGAGATTGTGTCAAGAAGTATCTGGAAGAAATCGGATTTAGCAACATTCGCAGATGGCAAAAAGTTGTTTCTTGTGAAGAAATATTCTCTAAATATGCCATTTCAAAGAAGATGGCAACCTTTTTAAACGGACTTAAGGTTAATCGTCGACAAGAGCCCGTAGTTTAGCGGTATAACATCTCGTTCACGTCGAGAGGGTCGCCGGTTCGAATCCGGCCGGGCTCATTCAAATCCCAAACTATAAAAGCAACCATTCTCGCGTAAAATACCATGAGTGAGATTCTTTACATGCAGTCATCCGCATTCAAAAACGGAATCAGACTATACGGCACAACCGACATTGTCCCGCAACCAAAACAACTCGAACTCATCACCATAAATGATGTTGAATTTGACAGGAAATCATTCAGAAAACAATACGTGCTTTCTCTCGGGTTTGATGAAGCAAACCAATTCTCGCTCATAGGCAAAGACCATGTTAAAGCATTTCTTAAACAAGCAATTGGACCCCAAAAAGAAGACTTCGGAGACTACATTGTTCGCGCCGTGGAACATCTGTATTGGCGCAATATCTGGGCGCACCTCCACCAACGAGACGTACTTGCGCTGCAAGGCAGAAATTTCAAAACATCCCGCTACATCGCGCAAGACATCACCGACCAATTCAGCACGACAGAACCTTTATAAAGCGAATTCTGGCACTCTGAACATAATATTCGGGGCTGTGGTCCACGCTTGAACCTGCGGGTTCTCGCTAGACCAAGCCCCTCGTGTGCGAAACACACTCCAAAAACACTCGGGGCTGTGGTCTAACCTGGTACGACTCAGGGTTCGGGACCTTGTAATCCCGGTTCAAATCCGGGCAGCCTCATTCAAACGTCAACTCCGTGCAGATTCGTACCGAACGCCCGGATTTGAAAAGAAAACCGCGAAACATGTGCATACAACCAAAATACCTCAGCCCTGCCGCATTGCAAAAGTTGCGAAAGCAATACGCCGCTGCGAAACCATTTCCTCATATTAGACTGACTGACTTCTTCACGGTCAAAGACCTCAAACGCGTTGAACAAGAATTGTTGCAAGAAACATTTGTGGAAAGCGACGCTGATTTGTTTTCGTTCGCACAATGCAATGACTTGAAACACAGCAAACAACCAACGCTTCAAGGACTGCGAAAGTATTTGCAAAGCAAAGAATTTCTCGTCTGGCTCTCGTATGTGACTGGCGAAGACTTGTCAACAGAACTCGACCTTTCTGGATTCGTGTATTCTGATACTGATCACCTATTGCCTCATGATGACGAACTTGAAGGACGCAAAATTGCCTTTGTGATAAATCTGTCAACACTTACCGCAAAACAAGGAGGACAACTTGACTTGTTCAAAGGAAACAAGGTTGCCCAATCGTATTCTCCTATTTGGAACTCCGTTGTCTTTTTCACCGTCAAACCGCAGCACACCATGCACCAAGTACGCGAAGTTATCGATGCAAAACGAGTAACCCTTGCAGGCTGGTTCCACGGAGCAAACAAATGACCCTCCAATTCAACCCCGCATACCTCGACACGCGAGTACTTGCACAATTACGAGAAACATTCACTGAGAAAAAACATTTGTTGTTAAATCAGTTTGCCAAATTACCTACGCCCACAAAATGGAAACATGCGTACATACCTGACGCACACTCGTATGACTCAGCCGCGTTTACTCCGCCTGATGCACTGACCCAATTCATCGAAACCATTGTCCAACAGAAATTGCAACTTCTTGATTCTACATTCCTACGCTTTGGAAGTTCAGATTATACCATTCTCCGCGACGGTCCGGCAAAAGACGTCATCGAAGTCATCCTCTGCCTCTCCGAATGGAATACTGAGTGGGGCGGAAACATCATCTACAAGACAGATTCGGAAGCAACTGTGATTCGTCCGCAACTCAACGCACTCTCCATCGTCCAAACAGGCAAGAAAAAATGCTTTGTGCAGTATGTCAACCACCACGCCGGCAAAAACAAATTAGTTCTTGCAGTCTTAACGTTTCACAAAAACAAACGCTGATAATTCAGAAAAATACTATTCGCAGTTTCTTCCACATCAAACTTCTTTTTGTTTGCGATAAATTTAATGCTTTCAAGAACGTTCTTTGGCTCGTTACGCTCCATCGCAACATGCGAAAGCCATGGCGAGTCTGTTTCCGTGAGCAACTGACTCACGCTTGACTCGTCAACAACCATACCAAAATGCTGCAGTCTGACACAGACAGGCGGGATGCTGAGTGAGTAGCCTAGATCGTTTGCCTTTCTCACTAACGACTTCTTGCCGCCGAAGCAATGCAGCACTACTTTCTTGTTTGAGCTTGATTGGAGAAGCTCGATTGTTTCTGCTTCAGCTCCTCTTGTATGCAAAATAACGGGTTTCTTTATCCGTTCTGCCAACGCAAGAATTTTCGAGAGATTTTGCACTTGCAACTTTCTCAACAATGGATCAGTAACGTGTTTGTATTCAAGCCCAACTTCACCAATAGCAACAATGTGGTTCTTTTGCGATTCTATGAAGTCTACTTCCTTATCGAAATCCCACGGTTGCTTTGACGGAACAAGACCTGTTTCGGTTTCTTCCAGACCCAACGCATCCGTCGGATACGCACCCAACGCGACTTTGATGAGGTCATGCTGCTTTGCTAATGCCAATATTTCCCGATTGTTGATTGGATTAGTACCATTGCAAATGACCGCTTTGACGCCCGCTTCTTTCGCGCGGTGCAGCACCATGTCAAGATCCGCCTTAAACTTCTCATCAGTCAAATGCGCATGCACATCAACAAGGTTCATGATGAATTGATAGCAACACTGATTTAAAAAGAGAACGCTTTCAAAGAACCAGTGCCCACACATCACGGGCGTAGTTTTTTAAAGAGTTACTGCCATTGCAGATCAATGTGGTCTTACCTTGAAAAGAACTCTTTTGCCTTCACTATTTTTGAAGAAACGCAATTGCTTCTCGAGGATATTCAAACGCTCATTGACCATTCCATCACTAAAAAATACCAATTTCAAAAAACCGCAAAACAGCTAACAGAAATTCAAGACAGTTTTCATAGAATCTATGAAATAGGACCTGAACGAATTGACAGTATGTTTGAGGCAGAATCTACGACTTCAGGATATTTTTACAGAGATGTCAAAGAGATATGCGTAACCTACCAACAAGAGAGCAAGCCATACATTGAACAAAATCCGCAATTCTCTGCAACACTCATTCTGCTATCTTCACAATTTGCAAAACTTAATGTTAATGCGAAGAAAATACGAGAACTTTCAGAACACGCGTCTGATTTGAGATCATTGCACAATCAGAGAAAAATGCCTTCTCGTAACTAACGTGTTGCCGCAACCATCAACGGAAACAAGATAGTTGCGTCGCCGAAGACTTTGACGTGTTCGGCATCGACAGCGATTTTGCCCCACGAGATGGCTTCTTCCGGCTCTGCGCCAGAATCACTGCCATCGTATTCAACAGCAGTATTTACGTAGACCGCGTACTTCGCGCCCTCACGGAACATGTTCGCGTTGCACAGCATGTGCTTCACCAAACCTGCACCGAGCACAATAATACCAGTTTCTTTCGCATTGATTGCGAGGTCGTTCAGCTTTGTCGCGTCATCCAATGTTTCCAACTTGAATTCGGGATGGTTGACCCTGAAAAAGTAAATGATATCGCCAATACTGCCGTCCGTAATCGCGTGGCAGAACACCGGAATCTTGTGCTTGAACGCCCAATGATACACACTGCGCTCGTCATTGATTTTTTCTCCGAGCTTCCAAATCAATTCGCTCGCTGTTAAGAGTTGACCAGTCTTTTGCTGTCTTGCCAAGTATTCTTTCAATATAGGAGTGAGAAAATCTTCAAATGCGCAATATCTGTCGTTCGGCACAAAAATGTTTCCCGTGCGGTTGATACCCTGTTCTCGCAACGCTGCACCCTTTGCTCTAAAATCGCCAAGCACAAAATGTTTCAGGCATTTGATAATATCTTCCTCAACACCGCCTGCGGTAGTTGCCAGAACGTCGACTTGCTTATTCTTTACGAGATGCAAAATTGATTCTCTGACACCTGAAGACATCATATTACTCGTGTAACCGAGAAATACGCGACAGCCAGATTTGCGTGCGGCCAACATCTTCTTCATCGTGTTCGTCGCTTTCGCAAGTTGCGTCGCTTGGAAACCAGTCGTCATCGAAGCCTTCATGAACGCATCAATCGAGAACGGTTTTGCGTGATCAAGACCTTGAATGACTACTTCGTTCTTGAGCTCTTTCGAGCCCTTCCAGATGGATTTCTTTGCCTTATCCAGCTTCTCTTTCGGAACTGCCATACCGTCGAGAAGTTGAAACTCCATTTATAAAGCTTTTTAAAGGAAGTGTAAGAAAATCAACGAACTAACTTTGTAATCTCAACAATCAAGAACATCACGTACAACGCAATAAGCACGACACCGTTTTTCCACGTCATCGACTTCTTCTTCACCAAAAATAGCACATACGTCAACGCAATGATGAGAAAAATAACCGCGTTCGCAATCTCGGCAAACGAAAACGTCAATGGGTGCAGCAGACCAACGAGACCAAAGAACAACAAAAATTCGAGGACAACGCTTCCGAGAACATCGCCTACTCCAATCGCCTGATGGCCCTTCAAAATACTTCTCAATCCGACCGCAAAATCAGGAAGCGCGCCCGCAAACGCAATCACGGTCAACGAAATAAAATACGCAGAAACACCTAAAATGCTCGCCGCGTTCACCGCACCGAAGACAAGCCAACGGCCTGCCAAAAGCGACGCGACCAAACTCAACATGAAAATCAACGCATCACGCCAAATCGTCTTCATCAACACACGATGCTTCAAATGTGACGAGGATGACTCGCGCACCCACAATACTCCAAGATACAACGCGTAAAACACGAGCAGAATAATACCATCAATACGACTCAAATTACCGTCCAGCATCAACACAAATGGAACCAAAAGCACGAGCCACAACAACCACAACTTTTTGTCCAACAATTCGCATTCCAACTTGATTTTTTTGCCCACAATCGAAAGCACCCCAAACACGAGCGCCAAATGCACCATATTCGTGCCCAACATCGTGCCGAACAAGACTTCTTCCTTACCCACCATAATACCCGTCAACGACGCAATCACTTCAGGCATACTCGCGGCCAACGAAACAACCACCAAACCAGCAAGAAGATCCGATAAACCAAGCTTTCGCGCATACCTCGAAATCCCATACACCACATAATCAGCAGACTTAAACAGAATGAGAACACTCGCAATAATCACAAATACACTAAACAAAAGCGGGTCCAACATACAGCATCACTCACTCACGCCGTTTTAAGCGTTCATAACCACCCAGAAGTAGCCATTACTAAGCCCGTTCATAACATTTAAGAGCATCCACCACTCCAGTATCGAATACTTTATATAGCGCCTAGAAGCGTTCAACAACAGGTGATTCCAATGCCAATTGTATCATTTAACTACACAAAAATCAACGCAGAACGACTCGACATGACGCCGGGACCGACCGACATCAAAAACAACGTCAACCTCAAAACCGTCAACAAGACCAAATTAACTCTCGGCCCCCAAAGCCAAGACGTCCTCCGAGTCACGTTCGAATTCACCACATTCTACGAACCGAAGCGCGGCGTTATCGAAATCCAAGGAGACATCATGTATCTCGAAAAACCCGAAAAAATCGATTCGCTCTTCAAAGCATGGCAGAAAGAAAAAAAGCTGCCCAAAGACGAATCACGCATCATTATCAACCACATCTTGGCCAAATGCAACGTGGAAGCAATTCTCATGAGCCGCGAAATCAATCTGCCTTCCCCGATACAGCTTCCCAGCATTGCGAAATAAATACTTCTCATGCCCGAAAAAAACATCCGGCTGAAAGTCACGGAAGCAATCCAGGACGACATCAACAAAGGAATCGTCCGCGTTGATTCTGGATTCATGCACCGCATCGACGTCAGACCCGGCGATATCGTGGAAATTGAAGGCGAACGCAAAACCGTCGCCCTTGTCGACCGAGCCTATCCAAGCGACATCGGACAAGACTTCATCCGCATGGACAATTTAGCGCGAAAGAACGCTCGCACTTCTATCGGCGACCAAGTCACCGTCACCAAAGCAGACGTCAAAGAAGCCAAAAAAGTAATTATCGCTCCAGCCAAAGAAGGCATCGTCGTCAAAGCATCACCCACCATTTTCAAACAAGGATTACTTGGAAGAGCGGTTGTCAAAGGCGATTTGATTTCTCTCGGCGGCACCAAACGCCGACGCACCACCATGACCGGCAATCCATTGTTCGACGCAATGCTGCCCTTAATGGACGAACAAATGACCAATTTCGGCTTCGGAGATTTGCGATTCATGGTCGTCGAAACAACACCCAAACAAGCCGTCTTCATTACTGATAACACTGAAATTCAATTAAATCCTGAAGCAGTCGAAGTCAAAGAAGAAACCACTCCTGATATTGCGTATGAAGACATCGGCGGACTCGAAGACGAAATCAAAAAGATTCGAGAAATGGTTGAATTGCCTTTGAAGCATCCCGAAATTTTCCAGCGCTTGGGCATTGATCCTCCGAAGGGTGTTCTTTTGCATGGCCCGCCTGGAACTGGTAAGACTTTGCTTGCGAAAGCAGTCGCCAACGAAACCAATTCGCATTTTGTTTTGATAAATGGTCCTGAGATTATGTCGAAATATTACGGACAGTCAGAAGAAAACCTCCGAAAGAAGTTTGAGGAAGCCGAAAAGAACGCACCCAGCATCATCTTCATCGACGAAATTGACGCATTTGCGTCCAAACGCGAAGAAACACGCGGCGAAGTCGAACGACGGGTAGTCGCGCAAATGTTGGCTTTGATGGATGGATTGAAGTCCCGAGGACGAGTAGTTGTTATTGCAGCGACAAACGTTCCTAATATTCTTGACGCTGCGCTCAGACGCCCCGGACGATTTGACCGCGAACTCGAAATTAGCGTCCCAAACAAAGAAGGACGACTGAACATTTTGAAGATTCACACCCGAAACATGCCGATGCACAAAGACGTCAACCTCAAAGACGTCGCAAGCATCACGCACGGATTCGTCGGCGCAGACTTGGCTTCATTAGCGAAAGAATCAGCAATGATCGTCCTTCGCCGAGCACTACCCGATTTGAAATACGACAAAGAAGAAGCAATTCCCAAAGAAATCCTCGACAAACTCATCATCGCAAAAAACGACTTCAAAGAAGCACTCAAAGTCGTTCGACCATCCGCACTCCGCGAAGTGTTAATTGAAATCCCAAACGTCAAATGGGACGATGTGGGTGGATTGAGCAACATCAAACAAGAACTCATGGAAGCAGTCGAATGGCCACTCAAACATCCCGAAGCATTCAAGCGATTGGGCGTCAAACCACCCAAAGGAATTTTGTTATACGGTCCTCCAGGCACAGGTAAAACCTTGCTTGCAAAAGCAGTAGCCAAAGAATCCGAAGCAAACTTCATCTCAGTCAAAGGACCTGAATTATTGAGCAAATGGGTCGGCGAATCAGAGAAAGCAATGCGCGAAATCTTCAAAAAAGCACGACAAGCATCACCCTGCATCATCTTCTTCGACGAAATCGATTCGATTGCTCCGAAACGCGGAACGGGCAGCGACGGAAACGTAACTGAGCGAGTGGTCAATCAACTCCTTACTGAAATTGATGGTTTGGATGCATTGCATGACGTTGTCATCATCGGCGCAACAAACCGACCAGATATTTTGGATACTGCCTTATTGCGACCCGGCCGATTCGATCGCATTATTATGACTCCTGCGCCCGATAAAGCAGTACGCATGGAAATCTTCAAAATCCACACCAAAAACATGCCCCTCGCAAAAGACGTCAAAATCGAAGACTTCGCCGAACGAACCGAAGGATACGCAGGAGCAGACATCGAAAGCATCTGCCGAGAAGCAGCCATCATGGCACTCCGCGAAAACATGAGCGCAAAAGAAGTCAACAAAGCAAACTTTGACTTGGCATTAAAGAAAGTCCGACCGAGCGTTACGAAAGACATCGAAAAAATGTACAAAGACCTCCAAGACCACTTCACCCAAGCACGCGCACGCGAAATGCAAGAAGAAAAACCCGTCTATTTCGGATAAACACATGGACCGACAACAAATACTCAACGACATCCAATCCTTCGACGAAGAAATCAGCCGCGAACACCTCGCCCACAGCGTTGGTTTGAAAGACGACCTTTCTATTACACCGATTTTCAACAAGCACAATCATTTGTTCACCAAAGACAACATCAAACTCGTCAAAATATTGCTGAACGCGTCCACGCTCGAAAGCACCCGACGCAAAAACCTTCTGTTGTTTGACTATCTTGTTTCTGGATACATTGGAAACCAGCTGAAAGAAATCTCCGAAAAATCAAGCGCGTATGAAGCAAAAGCCACCGTGAAGATCGGCGGCAAAAAAGTCGCTTTCCGCAGCGCCAGCATGCACGTTCTGAATGAGTCAAATCGCAACAAACGACAAAAAATAGTCGATTTGCTCGAACCGCACAAACGCGCACTCACCAAGTACGAAGAAGAAAGTCTTCAGCAAGAATACAAACTCCTCAAAGAACTCACCGGCAAAGACTACACTACCTACGTTTCCACCATCAAAGGCCTCGATTACGACAAAATCGCAAATGACTTACGACAAATGCTCATCGACACCAAAGAAATCTACACCGAACACCTCCACCGCATCATGACCGACATGAACGTTCCGTTGAATGATATTCGCAAACACGACCTCGGCTTTTACTTACGAGCACACTCGTTCGATAAGTATTTCCCGAAAAACAAACTCGTCAAAACACTGCACAAAACCGTCGGCGGCATGGGCATCAACCTCACGAAGCAAAAAAATATCCATCTCGATGCCGAGAACAGACCGAAAAAAGTTCCCCGCGCATTCTGTTTACCGCTCTTAGTTCCTGAAGAAGTGTATCTTGTCATCAAACCCCACGGCGGACAAGAAGATTATCAGACGATATTACACGAAGCCGGACACTCCGAACACTTCGCAAAGACCCGCAAAGATTTAGCCTACGAATTCAAACACATGGGAGCGCACAACGTCAGCGAAACGTACTCCTTTCTCTTCGAATACCTGATTTTGAACCCTGCCTGGCGAAAGACGTTTACTCCGATGCCCGAAGCAAAAGACAAACAATTCGCGCACTTCCTCTGGTTCCAAAAACTCTCCTTCATCCGCAGATACGCAGCAAAAGTATTGTACGAATTGAAATTCCACCGCAAAGACTACCGCATCCTTGATGACAAATACAAGCCAACCGGCAAGAAATATTCCAGCCCTGCACAAATGTACGTCGGCATCCTTTCACAGGCAACTCTCGTCAAATACAACCCCTCAGACTATTTGCTTGACATGGACGGCGGCTACTACAGCGTAGACTATCTGTTAGCATGGATGTTTGAAATCCAAGTCCGAAAGAAACTCGAAGGAAAATATGGTCTTGCCTGGTTCAAAAACAAAAAATCAGGAGCGTTTTTGAAAGACCTTTGGCAGTTTGGTAGCTCCGGATTACGTCAAGAAGAACTCGCAACCCGCGTCGGTTACAAAGCCGTTGACAAAACCTATTTAATCCAAGAAGTCCTTACCGGACCACAATGAAGCTCCTATCCGCGATTCTCGTCTTTTTACTCCTTATTTCAACCGCACTTGCTTTGGATGTTTATCCGCGACCTACCACTCTTGTGAATGACCACGCAGGCGTATTGTCTGCGGCAGATGTTTCTTCCCTCGAAGCACAATTGCAGGAGATACAAGCGTCTGGAAGAGCTGAGATTGCAGTCTTACTGATTCCAACACTTGAGACTGACTCGATTGAAGACTACTCTATAAGAACTGTCGAATCATGGAAACTCGGCACGGCAGAACAAGACAACGGACTCCTCATTACCATTGCTGTTGAAGACCACCAATACCGCATCGAAGTCGGCTACGGACTCGAAGGAAGCTTGAATGATGCTCGTGTCGGACGCATTGGCCGCGAGATATTTGTTCCCGCATTCCAAGAAAACGATTACGCAGGCGGACTCTCACAAGCAATCATCGCAATGGACGGAATCTTGCAAAACGACCCTGACATCATCAAAGCAGTCGACGCCGCACCCGAGCTACCCTTCACACTCTTATTCATCATCACCATGATAGCCGGAACCATCGTCAGCGCCATTGCCTGGAAACAACCCAACAAAAAAAGAACTGCAATCGTCCTCGGCATCGGAGACATCATCATTCTTGTACTCGTCTTCTGGCTCATCTCCTACTTCTTCATCTTCGCAATCTTCGTCCTCATCATGACCGCATTCCCCCCACGCAACGGATTCATACCCATCTTCTTCGGCGGCAGAGGAGGATCCGGAGGAGGCAGCATCGGCGGCGGTGGCGGATTCGGCGGCGGCGGTTCAAGCGGAAGATGGTGATTCAGAACATTTAAAAACAGAAACGGAGACAAAACACCCATGAAACGCAACTACACACCATGGATCATCGGCGGAATCATTCTCTTACTCGTCCTTCTCGTCATCGGCTCCTACAACGGACTCGTCGGCAAACGAAACGCGGTTGACTCTGCATGGGCAGACGTCGAAGCACAATACCAACGCAGAATGGATCTTATTCCTAACTTAGTCTCAACCGTCAAAGGCTACGCAGCACACGAAGAAGACCTCTTCACAGAAATTACACAATTGCGAAGCCAATGGCAAACCGCAAGCGCATCAGGCGATACTGCAGGAGCAATTACGGCAGCACAAGGAACAGACAGCGCACTTGCACGACTCCTCGTCGTTGCAGAAGCCTACCCTGACCTCAAAGCAAGCACAAACTTCTTAGCATTACAAGACGAACTCGCAGGCACCGAAAACCGCGTAGCCGTCGCACGAACACGATTCAACGATGCTGTGAAAACATACAACACCGCAATCCAAACCTTCCCGCGCAACATCCTCGCAGGCATGTTTGGCTTCGAACCCAAGACGTTCTTCGCAGCCACCGCAGGCTCGGAAAACGCCCCACAGGTCACATTCTGATATGAAAGTCCACGCTTCGCACATTTTAGTGAAGACGGAACAAGAAGCGAACAGCATTCTTTTTGATTTAAAACGAGGGGCTTCCTTCGAAGAAATGGCCAAAAAGCACTCCATCTGCCCCTCAAAAAGCAAAGGCGGAGACTTAGGCTGGTTCGGCAAAGGACAAATGGTCAAAGAATTCGAAACTGCAGCGTTTACTCAGAAAGTCGGTGAGTTATCCAAACCAGTCAAATCGCAATTTGGATACCATATCATTAAAGTCACAGAAGTTCAGTAATTCTCCCCGCAACCTTAATAAAGTCCTCTTGAGACATTTTCTTCATGGCAAAGATGGGAGACCATGTTGCGGTTGTAACCAAAGACGAAACTATTGAAGGCGTCTTAATGCCCGATGACAAAAATTACGTTGTCGTCAAACTCAGTTCTGGATACAATATCGGCATTGACAAAAAACGCGTCAAAGACATCAAACTCGTCAGCGCACATGTTACCGCAGACAAGAAAGAAACTCCCAGCCGATTGCCCCACAAAGCAGGACTCCCAACCATTACTATTTTGCATACTGGCGGAACCATCGCCAGTAAAGTTGATTATGAAACTGGCGGAGTCATCAGCAAATTCACCCCTGAAGAAATACTCGCACTCTTTCCTGAATTACGAGACATCGCAAACATTGAATCACGATTAGTCCGCAACATGGCCTCCGACGACATGCGATTCGCCCACTACACTATTCTGGCTAAGGAAGTTGAGAAGGAAGTTGCCAAAGGCGTTCAAGGCGTGATTGTTACACATGGAACAGACACACTCCACTACACATCCGCAGCACTCGCGTTTGCGTTGAAGAATATACCCATACCGGTTATTCTTGTAGGAAGTCAACGCTCGTCAGACCGCGGAAGCTCGGACGCAGCCATGAATTTGTTAGGTGCCGCGGTGTTTATTGCCGGCACAAATCTGGCTGGCGTTGGCGTGTGCATGCACGACAACAGCAGCGACCACACCGCAATCATCCTCCCCGGCACCAAGTGCCGAAAAATGCACAGCACCCGCAGAGACGCGTTCAAAGCAATCAACGCATCACCCTGGGCAACCGTCGACTACAAAACACGCAAAATCAATTATATCAGCACTGACTATCCCCGCAAACAAGGAACCTTCGAAATCGCACCCTTCAAAGAAGTCAAAGTAGGCCTCTTGACCGCGCATACGCAGATGTATGCCGATGAGTTTCTGACGTACAAAGACTGGGACGGACTCGTCATCGCAGGAACCGGACTCGGACACATACCTATCACTGAATCAGACCCCGAAACAAAAGAACACTCCAAAATTTTGAAAGCAGTGCAGGACGTTCTGAAGTCAGGCACGATTGTTGCGATGTCAACACAGACTATTTCTGGACGCGTTGACATGAATGTGTACGCCCCCGGACGAAAGCTGATTGAACTGGGCATCATCGGCAACCTCGCAGACCTGCACCCCGAAACCGCATTCATCAAACTCGCCTGGCTCTTGAGCAACTATCCAAAAGACAAAGCAAAAGCGCTCTACACAACCAACATCGCCGGAGAACTCAGCGAGCGCATGGAATATGACAGCACTTGACTGGAAAGCACTCGGGCTCAAGTGCGGCATCGAAATCCACCAACAACTTGAAGGCAAAAAGCTCTTCTGTTCTTGCCCCACGTTTATTCGCGACGACCCTGCACATTTTACGATTCAACGACAGCTTCGTGCCGTAGCAGGCGAATCAGGAGATGTCGACGTCGCAGCCAAACACGAAATGGAAAAAGGCAAGACGTTTACGTATGAGGGTTTTACTGATACGACTTGTTTAGTTGAGCTTGATGATACTCCTCCAGAACTGTTGAATCAAGACGCACTCTTTGCATCACTACAAGTTGTAAAGCTTCTCAATGCAACACCTGTTGATCAAATCCATGTTATGCGCAAAACAGTTGTTGACGGCAGTAACACTTCAGGCTTTCAACGAACTGCACTTATCGCGCGCAACGGCACCATTAGAACCGAACACGGCACTGTCACCATCCCAACTATTTCGCTGGAAGAAGACGCATGCCGCATCATCAAAAACACTCCCGAACAAACACTCTATCGCCTCGACAGATTAGGAATTCCTCTCATCGAAATTGGCACGGGTCCTGACATTGTTGATCCTGACCACGCCAAAGAAGTCTCCGAAGCACTCGGACTACTGATTCGCTGCACCGGACGAGCAAAACGCGGTCTAGGAACGATTAGACAAGATGTCAACGTCAGCATCAAAGGCGGAACAAGAATCGAAATCAAAGGCGCACAAGAACTCAAAATGATTCCGACATTGGTCGCGTACGAAGCTCTTCGCCAAAAAACGTTACTTGAAATGAGAGATGAGTTGAAGAAACGCAAAGCAAGCATCGGCACACCCGAAGACATCACCCACATCCTCGAAAAAAGCCAAAGCACCGTCATCAAAAAAGCACTCGAACAAAAAGGAAGTATTGTTGCAGTAAAACTTACTGGGTTTGCAGGATTAGTTGGCAAAGAAGTCCAGCCGGCACGAAGACTCGGAACAGAACTATCCGATTACGGCAAAGCACGAGCCGGCGTAAAGGGCTTATTTCATTCCGATGAATTGCCGAACTATGGAATTACTCAGAGCGAAGTCGACGCCATCAAAAAAGCACTCGGCTGCAAAGAACACGACGCATTCGCACTCATCGCGGACACCAAAGAAAAAGCAAACAACGCAATGCACGCCGTTATTTCCCGAGCAACACACGCAATCGAAGGCGTTCCAAAAGAAGTCCGCAAAGCAAACGACGACGGAACCAGCACGTTCCTGCGACCCATGTCCGGAGCAGCAAGACTCTATCCCGAAACAGACGTACCCACCATTCCTCTCACTAGTATGTTCCTTGAAATGATTCCCACACCCGAACTTATTGATGAAAAAGTCAAACGCTACGAAGCCATGGGTTTGGGTCGAGATTTAGCACTCATGGTCGCAAAATCAGAAAAGACTGTTGAATTTGAGACGTTTGTCAAGCACTACCCTGGCATCAAACCAGCATATTTAGCGGAGACGTATCTGACCGCCGAACGAACCATCAAGCGACAGCACAACATCGACATCCAACCCACCGAAGAGGATTACAAAAACCTCTTCAAAGCACTCAACAATGAACACATTTCAAAAGAAAGCGTCATGGAAATTTTGAAAGAGAACAAACCCGTCGCGGACATTCTGCACAAATACAAAAGCATGAGCGACCAAGAATTACTCGAAACACTCAAAGACATCGCAGCCAAAAACCAAACACTCCCCTACAACGCACTCATCGGCAAAGCAATGGCACAACTCCGCGGCAAAGCAAGCGGAGAAAAAATTGCGAACTTGTTGAAAAATATCGTTAACCGCGGATAATTTCCACGATTTTCTTAACAGCGTCTCCCCGAAACACGTTCTTCATGTTCTTTTTGTACTGAGGAAGGTCATTCAAAAACTGTTTCACGACAGAAACCGTAATGACTTCTGCATATTTACCGAAACCCTTCTTTTCCAACAAGTCAGCGTTCATAATCTGCTCATACTGCTTTCTGACTGGCTCGGACAACACCGGCTTGCCCAAAAACAACGCCTCACTCATCAACCCATACCCCCCATTACTAATAACTGCCTTACAGGATATTAAATCGGCAACAAACGTCTTTTCGCTAAATGGCTTGAAAACAACATTTTTCTGTGACGGCTTCGCACCCATGCCGTACACGATGCACGGCATCCCCGTCTGCTGAAGCACATCAACAAGTCCATTATTGGAATCTGACGTTTGGTACACTAACAAATGCTTTCCTGATGTCGGGCGTGCAGTAAGTACCGATTTTCTCACAATCGGAGGAACAAAAATCACTTTATCTTCAGACTTTTGCTTCCAAAAACTGGTAATGACAAAAATGTCAGGCCACGGGTTTTCAACACGGTCAACCAGCCTCAAAAGCAACGGACCCTTCCTGTCCGTTACGGCGTTCTGGTGCACATTTGAAATGCTCACCACACGAATACCACACAGTTTTGCGGCATAAGACGTGCACGCCTCAAGATCAGACACTACCACATCTGGCTTCCAACGCAACATAAACAAAAATTCTTTAACGATAGAAACAATAATACCCGGCAACAACAACGCAGTCAACGGAACCGTCCACCAACTCACCTGATTATTTCTGTAAACAATGTGCAATCCACCAACCCACCGCGTCTTTGCTCGCTCAGACAAAAACTCACGCACACGACCATGCGCACACACAATAATATCATCTCCGCGTAAGCACTCCAAGACCGCTTTCGCACGCAACGCGTGCCCCATACCCTCCGAACACACACCATACACGATTTTCATTGCTTAATCACCAATGAACCATTTTATCGCTTCCGCGCACTTCTTCGGCGCACGCGTCAACACCAAATGATGCGTTGGCAACTCCCACCACTTGATATTCTTCTGCTTGACCAAACGACGAATCTCGTCGTGATTCAGCAACGTATCAAACTTACCTGTGATCAATAATGTCGGCACTTTTACGTTCGCCACGTCGAGAGGTGCCCGCAACGAACACTCAATCGCGTACGTGAGATCACGCAAATGCATCCCTCGCAAACTGTAAAAAGGCGATATAAAACTGGACACTGCCTCGTTCTGCGTCAATTTCAATTTACGACGCAACGGAAGAAACACTGAAAGTCCACGAATCACCTTCATAATCGCCGCCCACCACGCACTCCCATTCACCAAACTTCTTGACGCAGGACTTGCAAGAATCAACTTTCGCACTCGGCCCGGAAACTTCTTTGCTAATTCAACCGCAACCTGCGTACCCACCGACATACCCACCGGAATAAAATCGCGGATATTCTCGCGCACTAAGACTTCCGCAACATCCCTCGCAGCATGCTCAATAGAAAACTTTCCGAAGCCTGAAAGCCCATGATTGCGCAAATCCACAATAACATATTGCCGATCCGGAAACAACGGAGTGATTTTATTCCACGTCGTATGATTACTCCCCGCACCATGAATAAACACCAGTGTTGGCGTTTTTTCACCGCGATGAATCTGGTAATGCACAATCGTGCCATCAAAACTGCCAATAAATTCCGACGTCAACATACGCGCCCGAAGGGATTTGAACCCTCGACCTTAAGGTTAGGAACCTTACGCTCTATCCAAGCTGAGCTACAGGCGCACTTTATTTTCCATTCAAACAAGTCTCCAGAGGGTTTAAAAAGGTTATGCGGTTTTTCCGACGATATGAAGATAAAGCAACTCGCCGAAGATTTCCGCGTCACAGAACTCCTGACGCCCATACTTGGCGATGGACCCTACATTGTTTTCACCCTTACCAAGAAAGGAATGGGCACCCTTGACGCAGTACAAAAACTCGCAGACATCTGGAAAGTACCAAGTCGTTTTATTGGCTTTGCTGGCTTGAAAGACAAACACGCCGTTACTACACAGTATTGCTCCGTAAAAAACGTCAGCAAAGACGGCATCGCGAACACGCAAACAAACAACCTTACGCTCAAAGTTCTTGGCACTGCGCCCGACCCCGTTCGTCTCGGCGTCCACACCGCAAACCAATTCAGCATCGTTGTCCGCGAAATTGATGCTCTGCCTGAAAAGAAAACCGTCTTCCTCAACACCTTTGGCGACCAACGCTTCAGCACCCACAACGCCGCCATCGGCAAAGCACTCATCCTCGCAGATTACTTGACTGCGGTCAAACACATCCTTGAAACGCATCCACCTGCTCAGGACCTTATTGTCCAACACCTAGAAGAACACCCTGCCGATGGATTGGGCGCGTTGAAACACGTCAATCTCAAACTCTTACAATTGTACATTCATGCCTATCAAAGCTTGTTGTGGAACAACCTTGTGACCTCATTGCCCAATCCTCCCGAAATTATTCCTATCGTTGGCTTCGGCTCCAGCCCCGGAGACCCCTACGTCAAAGAACAACTCAAAAACGAAAACTTAACACCACGCAATTTTGTGTTGAAATCATTCCCCGAACTCAGCGAAGAAGGAACCGAACGAAACACTACTTTAACACTTTCTGACTTAGACATTGGCGGATTGGAAGCAGACGAACTCCACGCAGGCAAACACAAAACAACCATCACGTTCAGCCTGCCACCTGGCAGTTACGCAACAGAAATAATTAAACAATTATTCAATGCAAATCCGCAAGAACCTTCTTGAACACTTCTGCAACCGAACCACTCGCGTCAACACGACGAACAAGCTCTCGAACACGATAATACTCCATCAACGGCTCCGTCACATCGTGAAACACTTCCAAACGCTGCTTAATCGCGTCCGGCTTATCATCCTCACGATGCACCAACGCACTACCGCACTCGGCACACTTCTTTTTTGAACTATCACTAATTGCGTGGCACTTCCCGCATACTCTGCGCTTGCTCAAACGTTCAACCGCAAGCTTGTCCGAAATTTCGAGAAAAATAACGAGTTCAACGTCCGCAATCTGGTCAAGATATTCCGCCTCAGCCAAATCACGCGGATAGCCATCAAGAATCCAGCCATCGGGAGCGTCCTTCAACGCAGCAGCAACAAGCTTGTTAGAAATAACATCCGGAACCAACTTGCCTTTGGCAAGCAAACCCTTGATCTTTCTCCCCAACGCATCATCCTGCTGCGCACGATGCCTCAACAAATCGCCAACGTCAATATGTTTTGCTCCAACCTGCTCCGCCAGCAACGCTGCCTGTGTGCCCTTGCCCGACCCCTGAATGCCAAGCAACACAATATTCATCCAAGATACCCCAAATCATCCCTATCCGTGTCAACAGACTTCCAGGACGTACGCATCTTTTGCACAAACGGCAACAATGCTTTCTTGAGCTCAGGCCATTCCGCAAGCAAAAGCTTTACGAGCTCAGCATCAGATTTGTCTTCGTTCAACAATTCCGCTTCCGTAAGCACACGCCACAAACCCATCACGTGCTTACTCAACCGCATCGCAGTAGATTTGTCCTCATTATTGAAAAAACCCGACTCCATCATCGTACGAACATTGTTCATATCCGGCTGAATCACAATATCAACAATGCCTACCGCAAATTCCAAACGGTCATGCACACGATGTCTCAAGTCTCGCAAAATAGAATGTTCATGCTCAAAATCACGCACATCAAGAACCGCATCAACCTCATCAAACGAAGGCAGATTAAACTTCTTCCTCAACACTTCAAACGCATCCTTTATGGCCATACAAAAATACCTCAACACCCAACTATTTAATGATTCTGAAACTCTAACCTGCTTTCTTTATTATTTCTTCAATGCCATGATATTCTGGCTCTCTCGGAAACTCACATGGAGGGTTAATATGTGTCTTCCAAACAATAATGCCATGAGATTCCGTCACGCGCACATCACCTTGGTATTGTTCTCCTGGTTGAATATGCGTACAACACATATCACACCAGTGTTCAACACGTGCGATGCGCTCGTATGTTCTCAAACAATATTCTGGCATAAGCCCCCAGCCGGAGTTGCACCGGCGACCTGCAGTTCGTTTGAATGCTCTCGGCGTTCAAATGCTTGAACGTCAGTTCATTGTACAAAACTGCCGCAATAGCTACTATGCTATGGGGGCGCACTCCTCGTGCGAGAAAACCGCTTTTTAAATGCTTCGCTGGCAAAAATAGTCAACCGTCTCACTCAGACCATCTTCAAACGACTGCACCGGAACATAATCAAGACACTCCCTCGCGTTCGTCAAGTCCGCAGAAGTATTACGAATATCCCCTTCCCTGACTTTTCCCGTACGCACCGGCTCAACAGAGGCCGCCGCAGGAACATATTTCGCAACAAGATTACGCGCTAATTCATACACTTCATTCACAGAATGTGGCTTGCCACTCGCAATATTAAACGCCTCACCACGGAATCGCTTCGGACTAAACAACGCCTGCCTCGTCCCATACACCGTATTCGCAACCGGATTAAAATCACGCGTCTGGTTACCATCCTCATGAATAATTTGACGTTCACCATTCATCAAATTCAAAATTGTTCTTGGAATAAGCGTCGCGTAATCCCCATGAGGATCTTGCCCTGGCCCAAACACGTTAAAATAACGCAACGAAACAACATCAAGCCCCATACTCCCCGCAACACGCGCCATAATCTCCGCCGCAAATTTTGCACCCGCATACGGACTCTTCAGTTCAGCTTCATGACCTTCCTTTAAGGGCAAAGGTGCTCCTTCACCATACACCGAACTCGATGAAATGCTGACGACACGCTTCACCTTAGCCTTCAACGCTTCATCACAAATCATCGTCGTGCCAGTCACATTCTTATCTGCATAACCCACCATATCCTTGATAGACTGCGGAACAGAACGCAACGCCGCAAGATGCACCACCCGATCAATACCCTGCATTGCCCGATGAACGTCATCGCGATTGGTAATATCACCTATGATGAGCTCAACATCTATGGGCACATTTTCGCGCTTACCCGCAAACAAATTAGGCAGAATATCTCAAGACTGGAGAAAAAGGAAACAACT
>CAYIEN010000010.1:0-42453 GCA_964362535.1 uncultured Methanosarcinales archaeon
CGGGCGTCATCATACATCGCAAGGATTTCCGACGCGTTCAACGAACGATTGAAAATCTGCACGCCATCAATCGCACCCTTCCAGTTTCTGCTTGCCGCTTCAGCGTTCGCGCCAATTTGCACGGCCGCGCTGTTCGCCGAAATAGAACCACTGCGCGTTTGCGTCGCGACCAACGAACCGTTCACGTACAACTTGCTCTCCGTCCCATCATAGGTTCCCACAACAAAGTACCACACGTGGTGCGCAGGAACAACCGTTGAGCTTGCCGCACTGCCGCTCACGCCAGTCATCTCAAAGTTGAATCCATTCGTCGCGCCACCCGGACAATACGCCGTATCCCCGCATAAGTGCAGACGGTAGGCAGTATCTCCCTTGGTAACGATTGCTTCCCACGCATCGTATGATGTCGTTTCGTGCAAGACCCAAGCGGAAACCGTGATGTCTCCCGTGACATCAAGCGAAGAAGAGTCAGGAACGTTGATGTAGTCATTCGTTCCATCGTAAATGTACGTTCCGCCGATAATTCCCGAATTATTCCAGTCCGGAGCGCTACCGACCAGACCGCCGCCAAGCGTCGCGTTGTTGCCATACGTGCTGTAGTCGCGGATGCCACCCGTTGCGACGGAATCATTGCGCGTATCAAACGGCAAGTTCAAAACGGTTGTAGAAACAAACGCGGATCCGTTGTACAACCGCCAGTCCGTGATGTTCACGACACGCGCGCTATCCGTGTCCGAAAATCCGTTCAGATACAGCGTCAAGTTATCAGTCGTCACGTTCGCCAACGGATTGGTCGAGTTGAGAATCGCTTGCGTTATCGAAGGAAGAATAGTGTGATTTATTGTTACGTTGTTGCTGATATTCGTCGCGCCGTCGAGCAAGCCATCATTCGTCGTGACGGCAACAACCCAAATATCATCCTGTCGCAACGCATCCGCATGCAGCACACTATCCGAACGTCCGGCCGTTCCCTCAAGATAATGATTGAGAATCTCGTTCGCGCTCAGCGTGCGGTTGTAAATGCGCACACCATCAATCTGGCCGTTGAAATATTCCCCACTAACCTCAAAGTTTCCACCCATCGTGACGCCTGACGTGGTACCCGTGATGTTTCCCGTTTTCAACGCCGAATTGTTCAGCACGCCGTTCACATATAACTTCATGCGGTTGCCGTCATACGTTCCAACAAGATGGATCCAGGTGTTCGCGGAAATGCCTGCTGTTGATGCAACCGATGTGGAAGATCCGCCGCCTCCCGTCGCAAGCTCGAACTGCACCGTGCCCGATCCGCCCGTACGCACCAAACCATACGCGTTGTACGGATCGGCGCCACCCGCAATCGCCTTGTTCACAATACGGTCATACTCACCCGTCGTTGCTTCAGGTGAACGAATCCACGCCTCAACGCTCAAATCAGGACCGGTGATGTTTAGTGAAGAGCTGTTCTTGACGAAAATAAGGTCATTCGTGCCGTCAAACTGATAGCTTCCCCCCATAATTGGCATTGATGAATTCCAAATCGGCATTCGCGTATCCGCCCCCAACGTCACGTTGTTCGAATACGTCGAATAATCGCGTATCAGATGCGTGGTTGAACTGCTGATGTTTGTGTCAAACTGCACATTCAACAACGCATCAGAAACGAACGCACCATTCACATACTTTCTGAAATCCGTAATGTTACGCACAACGTCCCCGTCAACATCGCTCGTGGTAAACCAAGCAGTTAAGTTCTGCGTTGTGTCATTCTTTGACATATTCGTCGAGTTAAGGATGAAACTTGAGCCGGATGGCGCATCATTCACCTCAAACTCCTGCGCCTTGAACGTCGTCCAGTGGCTCACGTTGAACGTGAAGATGCTGTTGGCGAAACTGGTGTTGGTGCAGACGTCCGCGGGACAGATGCCAAACGTGCCCGTGTCAGTGTAATCAACGACGGCTTGCGCAGTCGTGATGCCTAGGCCTGAAAGGTTGAGCGTGATGTTCGCTCCGATGTTGAACATCGAAAGGTTCGTCGTGTTGATGAACGCACGATTTTGCGTGATGTTCAGTCTTTCTTCAATGACCTCCACGGGCTCCGAACCATTGAGATACAACTGATTTGCAAAGAAAATGCTTCCGTTTTCTGTTTTGAACGTTGTGTTCGTGAAGGTGGCATTTGCGGTAGATGTTTTGTTTATCCACCTTCGAGAATTTTCGAGTGTATTATTCTCGAAAATGGTTTGGTTTGTTCCCGCCAGATACACCGCGAAACTCAAAGAACCATCCGCGCGAAGGATGTTATTGGACAGATTAATCCTCGCTGCGGTTCCTGCAATTTCGAGCGCAGGTGTGCGACCCCCACTTGAATAGATTCTGTTGGTTGTAAGAAGATGGTCTAACGACCCGCCATCAATATAGATTCCCGCCCCAAACACGCCGGTGTCCGTAACGGAGACGTTATTATCCGCAAAGATAAGACTGTTCGCAGATGAAACAAAAAGTCCATGATCGCTTTGTGTACCATTAACCGCAATCGTGTTGTTTGTCGCGTTCAAATAGTTGCTGGAACTGAACTGAATACCACTGCTTTGATGTCGGTTTATGCTGATGTTGTTGCCGTCAGCCACCATAACGTTTGAGAAGAACATGAAAATGCCCCTTACGTCCCCCTCCGGGCCTCCTGAAGCAATAATCGTGTTCCTCAGAGCCCGTGTTTGGGTTGCCACGAAGGCAATGATTCCCTGGGAGTTGCCGGCGGTCGAGATGACGTTCAACAAATTCCGTTCAGCAGTCATGTTATTCGATGAAGAACCGAATGCGATTGCGGAAGAACCCGCAGTCGTGCCCCGCACAGTGATTGTGTTGTTGAAAAAAGTCACGTTCCCTGAAGTAGTCGTTTCAACTCCGTTATTTGAGCCAGTTCCATTTGTTCTGATGACGTTATGCGTCACGTTGTTTAGGCTGGCAATAGTAGTGAAGTACATGCCGTGATTTGTGTCCGCAGAACCTTGAGTATTCACACTGTTGTTAGTAATCAAATTGTAGAGGGAGGTTTGCAGGAGTATTCCATAGTTGTTGTTGCTTCCATTCGTGAGGATGGTGTTGTTTCTGATGACGCTGAAGTTCGTGCCGGTGAAGTTAATGCCATAACCAAAAGATCCTCCGTTAGTGATGCCTGCCGACGGACCCGTCGCGTTACCGTCCTGGATGAAACAGTTCTGCACGGTGACATTTCGTTTGCCGACTGCAGTTATAGCCGAAACGTTACCCATTCCTGACGTGTCATACGTGATTTTGTACCCATTGCAGTTCAGCGCGATATCGTTCGCACCGAAGGTAAAGCAGCCACCTGCGCCTGACAAATCAGATATCATCGTTTTGCTGGCAGTAATCGTGTCCCCGCAAGCCAGTGCCGAAGAAATCGTGACATTATTGCTGCACGTCGTCGCGCCATCAACAATAGCGTCATTCGGCGTGACGCACGACTGCCAGACATCTCCTGCGCGCAATCCCGCCGAAACGATTTTTTGCGGCGACCGTCCCGCAACTCCATCATCATAAATCTGCTTAATCTGAGTGGTGTTCAGCGAGCGGTTAAAGATAAGCACCTCATCGATGCTACCGTCAAACAATTCTGACAACGGATCCGATCCTGCCAATGTGCTTGAACCGATAAGGAAAGGGTCGTCCGTGTTAACTGATGCGGGGGCCGTATGCGTTATCGTTTCCTGCTCATCACCGTCAACATAAAACGTAACATCGTTGTCATTATTCAGTACCGCCGCAACGTGATACCAGACTCCTGTGGACAACGTAACTGTCGTGGTATCGTAATCCTTCACGGTGAAAGTCGTCAACCGCAACCCCGCGCCGTTTGTTCCGAAACCAAACCCATTCGCGGTCGTTGCTCTGCTTGATGCAACAACCCGATCCGCGCCGCTTACCGAATTCTTTTTGATCCATGCCGCCACAGTAAATTTATTTTGAAGATTGCCTATTGAGCTTCTCTCGGAAATGTTGATGAAATCGCTCGTCCCATCAAAGGTGTACCCGCCACCCACTTTCGACGAATTCCAGGAGGGCACATTACTCACGTTCGTATCCCCGAGCGTCCCATTGTTGTTATAGGTCGAGTAGTCCCTCACCGTGAAGTTGTTCGGATTCGGCTCGGTATCGAACGGCATGTTTAGCAAAGCAATCGAACTGAAGTCGCTACCGTTGTGCAATCTCCAGTCCGTAATGTTTTTCACGTAAGCACTATCCTGATCAGTCACACCCGTCATTGAAACGGTGAGATTTCCCGAGGTATCATTGAGCAACGGATCAGTGTGGCTTAACTGAACGCTTCCCAACGTAGGCATTTCGTTCGTCAGAATAGTTACGTTCCAATGAGACGTTAGATTCGCAACTGTCAAATCCGACGTTTGGTTCGCATACGCAAAAAAGTCATGCGTGCTGTTTCCGCTACCCGTCGCGCGCACCAACCACGTCACGATTTGTGACGTTCCTGCAGTCAAACTCACATTGTACGCGTTTTGAGATACTGTGTAGAACGGCGTCGCCGACGTGTTCATTGAGATGGTTCCTTTAGTACTGCTCGTAAACGTTATCGAAACGCTACCATTCCCATTATTCGCACCAGTAACGTTAAACACATTTGTACCTGCATTGAATGAACCGCCCGCACCCGCAACTCCTGAGCTATCCGTTCCGCCACCGCCAGAATAACCGCCGCCCGCGCCTGTAGCTCCTTGACAGCACCAGTCACCACCGCTACCTCCACCAAATCCACCATCGCCAGTTGCCTGACAGGTCGCTCTACTCCCTCCCGTTCCACCAAGACCGAATGCGATACCCGGACTCGTACCTGTACAGGTGGATGTGTTTCCGCTGCCGTTCAATCCGCCACCACCTGCTGAACCTAGACTTGCCGTTCCTCCGTTGCCGCCGTTTCCACCTACATATACTCCGCTTGAGCCGGTTGTTCCTGAACGATTAATAGTTCCTGCCTGTCCGTTACCCGGCGCACCGTTTCCGCCGCCACCCGAACCACCACCTGCGATGATGAGCGGACTATTATTTGTATAAACAACGAACGTTCCTCCTCCACCACCGCCTGCTTTGTTAGCAGCAAGATCTCCTCCTTGCTGCCCGACCAAGATTTTGAGTTTGTCTCCCGCAATTAAATTGAAGGTTCCGTTCATCTTCGAACCGTTCCCGCCAACGAAAGTAAGTCCGAGACCACCTTTCGCGCCGAACGCCACAATCGTATATGCCCCGGTTTCCGGAACGGTCCAGTTTTGAATGCCTCCGCCGACATCTACGAGTCCATCCAAAGTAGTGCCGGTGTACGCGCTATCACAATTTGCCTGACTCGGCCCCGTCCTTCCCGCAATACCGCAATTCGTGAAATTATAGACTGTGGTTACTGCAGGATCCAATGTGACGTTGATTTCACCACACGCAGCATATGCACACGAGACATTCACCGAAACATTAAACCAACCAAATTGAGTAATGTTCATGTTGGTCGTTGGAGTAAGGAGAACCAATCCAATCTTTGAACTTACCTCTCGCGCAGCATAACTCGTCCAGTGACTGACATTAAAGCGGTATACATCACTCACATAGTCAATTTCAGTACAGACCTCCGCAGGACAATTGATGTACGTTCCAAGATCAGCAAAATCAACAACCGGATTCGGACTGGTTGCAGTGATTCCGTTCAGCGTGATGAACGCACTGCTATTCAACCAAGTGAGATTGGTCGCGTTCAATCGCGTTCGGTTGAGCGTGATGTTCAGGTTTGCGTTGTTGACAGTTCGCGAACCGTTGAACGGAAGACGCAACGGGAACCGAATGCTGCCAAACCGGTTTTCAAATGTCGTGTTGGTAAAGTTCACTAGGTTTCCGGCTGATGCGGAAATCCACACACTTGCATTCGAAAGAATGTTATTCGTAAAATTAGTGTTGTTGCCGCTACCGGTCATGCTAATCGCAGTACCATTTGTCGAAAAGTTATTGTTGAGGAAAGAGGTGTTGGCGGCAGTTCCGCTGATGCTCAACCCGATCAAGCTTGAAACGATACTGTTGTTCGTGACATTCGTGAATCCTGCAGCATTGCCGAGAATGATGCCGTATCCGGTGGTGTTTATGCGGTTGTGTTCGATACTGTTTCCCGTTGCGGCTGCGGCAGAACTGCCGTCCGTAGCGATGGAGATGAAACCATTCTGGAGATTATTTCGAATTATTTTGTTGAACGAGATGTTGTTTCCTGAAATGATGAAGTAGTGGAAGATATCGACAGAGCCGTTAATGGTGTTGTTTTCAATCACGTGCATACCTGTGTTTTGCAATAATATTTTCCCAGGATACATTCTATTGTTCGTAAAATTGTTCAATTGGGTTGTTGGACCGCCACCATAGATTGAGTACACTCCGTCACCGCACTCATAGTTTGAAGTGTTGATGGTATTATTTTCGAACAAATTATACGTTGCTATTTCGAGATCGATGTTGTAGAGCGCAATGGATGCAACCGAACCATCATGCGTATCTGAAAAGAGTATCATGTTGTTTGTAAAGTTGTTTCGTGACGCATTTGATAACAAAACACTATATCCCCCGCACGTTTTGATTTGCGCACTAAATGTATTGTTCCAGAATGTGTTGTTGTCCGCGAGCGTGTTCATTCCGAGCGCGACCGAGGAGTTAACGAGGATGTTGTTTCCCGAAACATTCAGAAAACCAGATGCCCGTTCAATCATCAAGCCATACCCACCGCTCGCGCTACCGAGGAACTGCGACACGCTGTTGTTCCTTATCTCGTTTCTCAGACTGTTCAATCGGTTCATGATGCCGTAAATGTTCGTCGTGCCGTTCGGAACAATCGTATTGTTGGTTATTTGACTGTTTGAGGTTGCGCTGAAGTTAATCCCTGCACTATTCGCTCCACCTGAGTTACCGTCCTGGATGAAACAGTTCTTGATAGCAACATTTGTTCTTCCGACGGCCTGCACACCATACGCCGCACCAGAGCCTGAAGTGTCGTACGTGATTTTGTAACCTGCGCAGTCAAGCGTAATATCATCCGCACCCATCGTGACACAGGTTCCCGTGCCGGACACATCTTCCGTCATCACCGTGTTGGTGGTGATGGTGTCGCCGCAAGCCAATGCGATAGGCACTTCCTCGGCCGCGAACGACGTCCAGTGCGTGACGTTGAACGTGAGCTGATTCGCACTTGACGAACTAATTGAGCAGATATCTTCCGGACACGTCACGTAGCTCTGAGTGTCATCGTAATCGATCAAAGGTCCAGGATTTGACAATCCAACCCCGCTGAGATTGAGTGTGATGACGGCGCTCACGTTCATGTTACTGAAGTTGGTCGCGTTGAGATAGGCGCGGTTGTTCGAGATGTTCAACTTCGTCGTGTTGATTTCTTGGCTGATATTGCCTTGGAAGAAACTCAGCCGGATGCTTCCGTTGCTGTTCGCGAACGTCGTGTTCGTGAAGTTGTTATTTAGCGTTGACGTGTCGTTGAAGCTTAGCCATGAGTTGTTCGAGAAGAGGGTGGTGTTCCAGAACGTGTTGTTGACGCTGTTGAGACGGAGGCGCAACAGGTCGAAGTAGCCATAGTAGATGGTGTTGTTTGTGAAATTGTTACCAACCGACTTCAACATGTCTATGTTCTGGCCCTTTTTCTCAGATATGTTGTTGAACGCGAAGAACGAATAGTTCGTGCCATCAAGCACGAATCCGTCGTCGCCACCGTGACCGAGATTGTTGCCCGTGACATTCAGTCCCGTGTTGTTGCTGAGTGAGAGATCATCATCCCCGTTGTTCCATAACGTGTTGTTGGCAATTACTGAGTTGTTCAGCCACGCAGTACTGATACCATCGTTCTGGTTGTCAAACACAGTATTGTTGATGATGCGATAGGTTGCGGGACCCGAGCCCGGAATGTTGGCATTGCCGCGGAACGTCTGAATGCCGTGGCTCGTCGCGGCGCCACGATTGTTGCTGACCGTGTTGTTCGTGATGTTGTCAAACCAACCAGTAATTTCGATGCCGTTGTCTGTGTTGTTCGCGACAAGGTTGTGCGTGATGACACTGAAGTTTGTATTGCCCCAGTCAATGCCGTCGTCCGTGTTGTTGTTGACGGTATTGTTGAATAACAGACCCTCCTTCACGCGCGTGAAGAAGACACCGTCGGTAAAGTTTGAGATGGCACAGTTCCTAATGGTGATGTTCGTCCTTGAGCTCGCGTTCACCCCATGGCTGTTCGCAACTTGCGCGCCCGTGATGGCGTTGCCGTCGCAATCAAGCACGGCATTGTTCGCCGAGAAGTTGTAGCACGACGGACTGGTCGTGTTCACGCTGTTGTTCATCAGGAAGACGCCAGCGCCAATGGTCTGACAAACCGTCGGGGTCGTCGAGGCCGTGAACGCCACTTCCATCACGGATAAATCTGCGCCAAGGCTACCGTCTCTACCCGCTGCACTGATGGTCACGTTGACGGCATAGCGGATGTTCACGAACTCCGTCGCGCTTACGAAATCAGCTAATCCTTGCGTCACGTTGAACTTGTGTGTCCCTTCACTGGTGTCTGTACCGATCCAGTCGCTGACTTTCTTGTACGCTCCCCCGCTGAAATTGTACAATTCAATTGCGCTGTTTTCTATTGTGCCGCCAGCCCCGACTCCGCAGGTGACGGGTGCTGCAGTGTCCCCCCCGAAGCAATGGTCAAGGAAGAACGTGAAATTTGTTAGGCTTACGCCTGCTTGTGTGGTAATGTTGCTGATGTTATAGCTCATATTTAGATATCCTTCCAAATCCAAGGAACCTAAACCATTGGTTTGGAGAAGCCCAACATATGCGTCATTCCCTGTGCTTATGGTAGCGACGTCTACGCTGTCCATCCCACTGAAACCATCATTGATGCCCTGCGCATCGACGCTGTTCGGCGTGCCGTTCGCGGGACTCGTGCTGCCGATGCTTTCGACCGTGAATGCGGAAGGGGTGAATGCTACCGGTTCGACGATGACGGCCGAAGTCGGCGTCGGAATGATTGTCGGCGCAGGCGCGATTGTTGGCTCCGCAACAACGAGAGGCGTCAGCATACTTTCTGTTTTCTGAAGAGTTACTGTATGTGACTCGATGGCTTGCTCATCCGACGCGAGAATAGTGAGCGATGCTTCAGAAACAGCAGGTTCAAACGCCACCTGCACAATCGCACCTTCAAGGGTGGCGAGAAGTCCTGTATCAGGCTCAATCAAAAACGTCAACGTATCTCCGTCCGCGTCCGTGAACAACGTTTGCAAATCAAGCGTTCCGCCGTCCGCAATACTCAGCGTATCCGTCGAACCAATCCATACCGGCGCGCTATTTTCCATCGTTGCCGGTACTGCCGCAAACGCACCTGTAGGACTACCTGACGTTCCAATCCACTCAATAAATTCATGATAATAAAAAACCAAAGAATCCGGGACTCTCGCGAGCACGTTCGTGCTGCTACTGTTGTCGAGGGTAAAACCCTCAGAAACAGTCGGCTCGCTAAAGAGTCCCGTAATTCCTGGCCCCAAAAAGAGCGTGAAACCCACACCCACAAGGAGAATGATACTAATTATAGAAGCATACAATCTGCGATTTGATAGGGAAAATGAGGACTGCGGTGACTTGCCTGCCAACGCATGCACTTCTTTTGTCATCTGATAGGCTGCGTTTTTACTCGAAACAGACGCGTCTGACGCAAGAATACATTGATAGTGATTCAATAGGACTGGATATTGCTTTCGCGCGTGAACAGAAGACTTTCGAGCTTCCGCTACACACCTGTCAAACTCGCGCGCGACCTTTCGCGGCACGCTCTCAAACTTACCAACCCCTTTTACCACAATCCCCCCATTTTTTTATTCAGTTATTTTCTCAAACCTTTCTCGATAAGCGCGGACGGCCAGCCTGTCTTTGCCAATTGCTGACGAATGTTCGCGTCATCAAAACCCATCTTACGCGCTTTATTGACGAATTCTCCAATCGCTTGGTCCGCCGAACTCATCTCGGGCTTTTTGCGCAATATCTTCATGACCACAAACAATGCAATCGCGCCGTTCACCAACAGCAATACTGATAAGCCAAAGAAAGACCATGACTTTGTGTTCGCGGACAAGCTTGTCGGACGCTTCGCATACTCATCCGAACCCAACAGCTCAATTGTGTACGGATACTCGCTGATACTTGCCTCATGCGCGATCTTCAAAACAGCGTCATACGTTCCAGGCGCCAAATTACGCGCGTCAAGATACGCCGTAACTCTTCTCTTTTCCAACAATTGCAAATCAAACGGCGCTGTCTTTGTTGAGGCAACTTCACGACCGTTCTGCTTCACGGACAACGACGCCACAATATCGGTTAATGGCGCATTCCACTCGTTCTGCACCTCAATCGTGTACGGCGAAACATCGCCTGCCTTGAAGAACTGCTCCTTCGAAACAACTCGCACAATGGCAACGCCAACCGAGAAGTCCTTCACGACCGAAATTGCATCCTCATCAAACGCAATCGCCGCGGTTGCACGGTAGAGACCACTCGGAAGTTTTCCCGTCCCAATATTCTTTTCAAACGTCTTCTTCTCAAACAAGCCAAGCGCTTCCGGAGCAACCGTGCTGGTAGCGACTTGCTGCTGTGCGGCATTGGTGATGGAAATTTGCGGCTTGACTTGACCAACCGCTTGCTCACCCTTGTTTTCAACCGTTGTCGTAACATCAATCGAAGTTTCGTGCGTCACGACATCCAGCGAAGCAGTCACAAACTTTTCAGGATACGGAACGTTCACGCGAACCGTGAACGGAAGGATAAGTTTCGCGCCAATACCATCCGCTCCAGGAGTCAACGCCTGCTCAACCAAAATCCTCGACGTCACTTCACCAGGAGGCAGACCTGCAGGCAATTCCAACGTGTAATGAATGACAGTTTCCGCGCCCTCCAACGTTACATACTCCGTTGCGAAACTTATGTAAGGCGCGAGCGGGCCATCAGGAATCAAATGCGCAATACTCGTTTCCGGAGTATCTCTAATAACGGTAAACTGACCTTCATACACCGTGTCCGCTGTATAATGAAGTCTTTGCTGCGCGGGTTTGATGCCGAGCGCGGTGACCGCAGCAGTCGCCAACAAGAAAATAAATATGAACAGCAAGAGCTTCATTACAACATTACTTCTCTTCGTGTCAGTGGAGAACATCATGAGAGCACCGTGAACGTGACTGTTGCGTTCCTCAACCCTGCAGGCTCATCCAAAGGCACCGTAATGTTCACATCAACATACGCATCGTCGCTGCCATTTGTCCAGTTCAAATCCGCAATGTTCTTTCCCAACGCGACCGAGCTGAAATTAATGTAGCTCATGTTACTCAAACTCGTATCAAACGCATTCGTTTCATTCACTCGAATCTTGAAACGGTACTTGTTCGTCGGATAATCAGTCGTTTCACTGATGAATAGTCGCGTGCTGGTGATGCTGATGTTAATAGGTAAGTTACCGTTGTTTTCGAGTTTGAATGGGAACGGCTGGTTGTCATCCGTATCATTCTGCGTGCCGAGATCAGAATAGCTGAAGTTCACGCTGTTGTTAATGAGCACAAGCGAAAGCAAACTCTGCACGGTAAAGTTAGTGATGTTGCTCGGCTCGCCAAACGTCGTGCTACTGTTCGGAATAACTCGCCACCAATACGTCGCGTCAACATCCAACGAGAAATTGATTGTTTGATTCGTTGAATTGCCCTCAATCGGGTCAATGTTTGTCTTGTTGTAAATAACCGATGCCGAGGAGAACGTCGGACTCGTCGCAATCACGAGCTGGTACGAAACAACACTGCCATCACTCGACGTCGAATTACTCCAGTTGAAATTGATAATCCTATCTGTCGTCGTGGTGTCATTTGCCTGCACAATGTTGAACGGACGAGTGAGCGTGAGAGCCGTAAACTGCTCCTGCACGCGGTAGCTTGTCCAGTGGCTCACGTTGAACATGTATTTTGTTCCTGAAATTGTGGACGCATTACAGACATCTGCAGGGCAAGACACATACGTTCGCGTGTCTCCATAGTCAACACCTATTTCTGGAAGTGTAAATGTCAATCCAGCAGTATCAAGAACGATGAACGCGCTTGAGTTCATGTTGCTCAAGTTCGTCGCGTTCAGGAACGTGCGGTTGTTCGAAATGTTCAGGTTTGACGTGTTGACTTCTTGTGAAATGTTTGCCTGGAAGAAGCTCAATCGGATGCTGCCGTTGCTGTTCGCGAACGTCGTGTTCGTAAAGTTGTTGTTCTCAATGCTGTTGTTGATACTAAACCACGAATTATTCGAGAAAATCGTGGTGTTCCAGAACGTGTTGTTCGCGCTGTTTTGACGAATGCGCAGCATGTCAAGACTGCCGTAAAACAAGGTATTGTTGGTGAAGTTATTATTGTTACTCTCAGTAATGTCAACGTTTTGTCCTGTTCGTTCAGACACATTGTTGAACGCGATGAACGAATAATTCGTACCGGTCAGCACGAGACCGTCGTCTCCTCCCGCTCCCACATTGTTGCCCGTTATGTTAAGGGCAGTTCCATTCGTTATGGAAAGGGCATCATCAGTAATGTTCCAGAACGTATTATTTGCAATGACTGAAAAGTTCAGCCACGCCACATTGATACCATCATTCTGAATATCATAAAACGTGTTGTTGATGATGTTGATGGAAGTAGGACCGCTGCCAATCGTTGTCGAAGACGCCCTGAACGTCTGAACGCCATGCGACGTTGCGGCCCCTCTGATGTTGTTGAACGAGTTATTCGTGATATTGTTGAACCAACCGCTGATTTCAATGCCCGTATCAGCGTCACCTGATAGGTTGTTGTGCGAAATAACCGAGAAGTTCACGTTACCAAAGTCGATACCGTCGTCCGTGTTGTTCCCGAACGTGTTGTTGAAAATCGTCGCGTTCGTAACCCGCGCGAAGAACAGCCCATCCGTGAAGTTGAACACGCGGCAGTTCTGTATTGTGAGATTGTTACGGGATGACGCATTGATTCCGTGGCTGTTCGCCACCTGCGAACCCATAATCGTTTTACCCTGACAGTCAACAATGACATTCGCTGACGTCACGTTAAGACACGACGCCTGCGTCGTGATGAGGTCGTTACTGACATTGAATAGGCCCTGAGAAGTTATGGTTTGACAGTCAGTAATGTTCAGACTGCCACCTGCTTTGAACGAAGTCCAATGACTCACGTTAAACGTAAAAACACTATTCGTGTAGCTCGTATTTGTACACACGTCCGCAAAACAGTTACTGTATACATTATCATGGTCATAATCTACGTACGCGAATGCGTTATTGATATCTAGTCCCGAAAGATTCAACAACAAGTCCGCGCTCGTGTTGAACATGGTGGCGTTGCTGGCGTTCAGGTAAATTTTGTTGTTTGTGATGTTCAATTCGGCCAGCGAAAGCACCAATGTCCCGTTCACAAAAATGGTTTGGTTGTATCTGAGACTGCCATTTTCCGTCCTGAACGTGATGTTGCTGAATGTGGTATTTGAGTCAGAGGTCTGGTTGATCCACGCCGTCGGGTTGAGATATGTGTCGTTCTTGACAACGGTGAAGTTACTGCTGAACACGAACAACGCAAAACCATTAAGATTGGTTGTCGTGACAATGTTATCCTGGAACGTCGTGTTAGTAGCGTTCTGTAATCTGATCCCCGTGTTGTTGCTCAAACTACCCGTCGCCAAAATCTTGTTACGAATAAAATTATTATTGCTTGACCCAGTAATAACTCGCACACCACCTGCAGGGGTGATTACGGCACTACCCGTCAAGTTATTTTCAACGATATTATTTCGGTGAGATGTTGACTCAATACTCACCGCATATGCTGAGTTTGCACCAGAACTGTGCGCGTTCGTGCTCGCGCTGTTGTTCGTCACGTTATTATCGCTCGAGCTTGAAGAAATAAGCACCCCATGACTATTTGCGAACGTAGTCGTGATACGGTTGTATTTCGCCGTGTTGTTCAATGAAGCAGATATGAAGATGCCATTACTGCTACCGCCACTACCTGCAGTGATATCATTGTTGATGATGTAGCTATATTGCGTGTCAGAAAGGACAATGCCGTGGCCGCTACCTGCAGAACCAATAGTCGTGACTGTGTTGCTGTCAATTGTCATGTTCCTCGACGTTGTCGAGATTTCAATACCGTAGCTGTTCGTGCTAGTTCCCCTACTTTCCACCGTGTTGTTGAAAATAGTATTATTCCCTGAAGTAGTTATGACTCGTATGCCTTGGTTGCTGGTAGTTCCGTTTGTGAAAATGACATTATGCGTTATGTTGTTCAGACTGGCAGTCGTGGACAAATGGATGCCCATGTTTTGCGTGCCTGACCCTCGCGCCCTCACCGTGTTATTTGTGATGACATTATATAGAGAACTCGACTGGAGGAAGACGCCATAATCGTTCGTCGTTCCATTCGTGATGATGGTGTTGTTGCTGATTGTGCTGAAGTTCACGCTGGTAAAATTAATGCCCAACCCGAACGCACCATTAATATTCGCGTCCTGAATAAAACAGTTCTTCACAGCAATATTTCGTTTGTTCACCGCTTCAATCGCGCTAACGTCACCAACTCCATCCGTATCGAACGTAATCTTGAAACCATCACAGTTGAGCGTAACATCATCCGCGCCGATGGTGAAACAACCACCTGTGGAGCTCAAATCTTCCACCATGACCGTGTTACTCGTCAGCGTATCTCCGCACGCAATCACCGTGCTTGCCGCCTGCGCAGAATACGCCGACCATTTGCTCACGTTGAAATACAATTGGTCAGCCGTTTCAGAAATTTCCGTACAACGATCTGCCGTGCAGGTAACAAAGACCTCAGCATCATGCGGGTCTTGCGCAGGAGCCGTATCCGTCGCGCCCGCCGCAATAAGCGACGTGATGTTGATGCTGATGAACGCGCTCGAGTTCAGCACGTTGACCAACGCAGTTGTGCCGTGCAGAATTGTCCTGTTGAGCGTGATGTTCAGCTGGTCACTATTGAACGTTTGTGTTCCTGCAACAGTTCGGTTGCCTGGGAATCGCACGGTGCCGTTCGCGTTGCCGAACGTTACGTTTGTGAGGTTGTTCGCATTGCTCGCGCCATTCGAGTTCACCCACAACTGCTGTTCAACACCCATAAACTTCGTGTTTGAAACGTTGTTACCAGTCGCAACTTCCACGTACAACCCGTAACTTGTACTCGTTCCAGGTCCCCCACCAATAGGCCCTACAATATTATTGTGTAGCGAGTTGTTCTGCGGACCCGGACTTGCGCCCCAAATGCCTATTCCGTGACAGAGCGAACTGCAGTTCGTGCTTATGTTATTCTCAGAAACATTGTTGAAATTGGCACCATCAGTCATATAAATGCCCATGATGGTGTCGGTGTTCCCCGTCGCATTCAGCGAGTTATTCGCGATGAGATTCATGCGCCCGCTCACATACATGGTGTACCCGAACTGCGTTCCGCCTACTGTGTGAAAGTCATTGAACGTAACGTTCGTGTTGTGTGTTGTGATAAGCGCAAGTCCCGCGTTCGCCGTCGTTGTTCCGCTACATCTTCCTGTATTGTATTCGACGCTATTGTTGTGACTTGGCGTCGTTTGCAGCGTGATGCAGTCATTGTCGTTTGTTCCGTAGGTACTAATGGTGTTGTTCCAAATGGTCGAGTACGTTCCTGCAGTAGACAAAATACCGAAATTGAACTGAGAAGTACCATTCGTGAAAATTGTATTGTTTATCACTTCACTATAATTAGAGGTCGAGATTCTGACGCCTACATTTGTATCCGTTCCGTTTGTCGCCCGAATTTGGTTTCCTCTGACGGCGTTTTTGTGAACGGTGTTGAAGTAAATACCATAGTTCGTACTTGCATTGCCATACGTTCGGATGGTATTGTTTTCGACGGTGTTGTTCTGCGACGGTGTGAAGAACCAAATACCATAGTTCTGATCCGTGCCTCCCGTCTGAATGTCATTATTCCAGACGGTGCTGTTGCTCGTAATAAACACGATGCCCGCTGACTGTGATGATCCGTTTTTTCCGAAGGTGGAAATGTTATTATTCCACACTAAGTAATTGTTACCTGCCGAAAGATAAATTCCGTAGGCCGTTCGGTTGCCGGTCGTATTGACTCGGTTCCACGAAATGTTGCTGTATCTGGCTGTCGCGCCACTCACATAAATGCCATAATTTGCCGTGCTGTTCCCGCTCGTAAAGACCGTGTTATTGTGAATGGTGTTGTTTCCCCCGCTGGCCAATCGTATGCCATAATTAGAACCCGTTCCGTTCGTGACAATATTATTACCTTGAATGATGTTGAATGTGGACGTACTGGTCAACTGTACTCCTTCATTGTTCGTTGTGGGGAACGCATTGAGCCAAGAATGCGTGATGATGGAGTTATTCGAGAGAATATTGTAGTCTCCCGTTGACACGAGCATTCCAATTGCAGTCATGTTTCCGAACGTCCAAATGCGGTTATCCGTGCCGTTATTCCACGCTACTGTGTCAAATACCAATCCGTAATTTGTCCCCAATGATCCGTTTGTGAAGATGGTGTTGTTGAACACAAAACTGTAGTTTACGTTTGTCAACAACCAAATGCCGTAATTACTACTCGTTCCGTTCGTTTTGATATTGTTGCCAATAACAGCCGTGCGGTCGGAATTGGTCGCGAGAAGAATGCCTGCGTTCGACGTGGTCGTTCCATTCGTCGCAATGGTGTTGTTCTCGACGCGGTTGTCCGTCGCGTTTTCCAATCGAACTCCTTGGTTCTGCGTGTTTCCGCGCGTGAAAATAATGTTGTGGCTGATATTGTTCTGACTGGCGCTATTGTTCAGGTGAATGCCGTAATTACGTTCATTCGTACCGCCAGAGGTAACGTAGTTGTAAGTGAGACTGTTATTTGACGCAGAACTGAGCCCGTCAAGACCGGTCGGCCCCGCACCGAGCAAAATGCCAATGCTGAAATTCGATCCGTTCGTTGTGATTGAGTTATTGACAATTTTGTTGAAATCCGCCCCTTCCGTCAGCCAAATGCCCATCGCGCGAGTGACGTTGTCATTCGCTGACTGATTCGAGCGCCCGTTCGTCCGAACGGTATTGCTGATAATAGTGTTGTTAACGCTTTGGCGGAACAACATACCAATTGGCGCGAACGTGCCGTTTGTTACGATGGTGTTATTTCTGATGAAACTGCTGTTGGTATTCGTGTAATTGATGGCAATGCCATAGGTTCCTTGTGCATTTCCGTCCTGAATAAAGCAGTTTGAAATGTTAACATTCTTTCTACCATTCGCAATAATCGCGCTGACATTACCCAACCCTAACGTATCATACGTGATTTTGAAACCGTTGCAGTCAAGTGATATATCATTCGCACCCATCGTGAAGCACGTTCCCGTGCCGCTCAACGATGCAGTCATAATCGTATTTTCCATTAAGGTATCCCCACAAGCAGCACTCGGTGCGTCGAAGCCAGCGAATGACGTCCAGTGACTGACATTGAACGTGAGCGTTCCGCCAGAATAGGTTCCTCCCGTACAGACCTCCGCAGGACAGCTTTCGTAGCCGCCATCATCATCATAATCAACCGCAGGAGCCGGATCCACCAGCGATAAACCATAGAATGTAATGAACGCGCTGCGGTTAAACGCAGTAATATTGGTTGCGTTCAGCCGTGTTCTGTTCAGCGAAATGCTGAACTTAACCGAGTCAATAGACGACTGATTCAATGAAATTTGATCGGAGAACCGGACCGTGCCATTCTCGTTCGCGAACGTGGTGTTGCTGAAATTGCTGAACGTTGTTAATCCCGTACTTATCCAGTCAATCGTGTTGTTCAGAACCGTGTTTCTGAAGAACGAATTGTTGCTGTCTGAAATCTTGATGCCAAAACTTGCCACATTCTGTGTGGTGATTTTGTTATCCGTGAACGAATTATTGCTTGAAAGCGAGGCGACTCCGATTCCGTCGTTGTTGGTCGTGCCATTTGTCAGAATGGTGTTGTTGGTGATGTTGTTGAAACCGGAACTTTGGTCGATTGCGACACCATAGTTGAACCCTCCCGACCCGTTTGTGAAGATGCGGTTATGCGAAACGGTGTTGTTCAGCGCGTTTACGGAGAGGTACACGCCGTGATTGCTGGTGGTTCCGAATGTTTGAATGTAGTTATACGAGATGGTGTTTTGTGACACGTTGCTTGGCACAATAGCGACCGTTCTGACCTGCACGCCAGGGTTGCCTGCAGTCCCTCCGTTCGGGAATAATGAATTGTTAATGACCGAGTTATTCCCGCCGCTGATAATATCAATTGCAGCGTTGTTGTCCGACCCGATGGTGAATACGGTATTGTTTGTGACGTTGACGCCATACACTTCAGACAGTTCAATGCCAAAATTTTGGTCGTTCGTCGCGTTCGTATCCGCCCGATTATTCGAAACCAAAACGTAATTAGATGATGCCCCTAGGTAGACTGCAACGTTAAACTGCGGAGATGAGCCTCCAGACTGTCTTCGTGTTGACGTAAAATTATTGCGATCAATGACGTTGAATGGCGCATTCTGCAAAACAATTCCTTTCGCAGCAGTCGCCCACGCCTGGCCACGATTGTTCGTGAACCGGTTGCGTTCGCCAACATTGAGATCAACCGCAGTCGCACTACTTGTTCCATTCGCAAAAAAACTGTTTCCCGTGATGTTCGTGTCATTAACATAGGTGAGCTTGATACCATATACACCTGCACCGGCAACCGTGTTGTTCGTCACGTTAGCGCGCAAAACATTGTTGAAAATAATGCCTGCGCTGATTCCCGTGCCGTTAACCATCATCCAGTTACCCTGCACAAAGCTATTATTGACATTCGTGAGATTAATTCCCGCATTGCCTGCACCCGTGTTGCTGCCATCAATAATGAAACAATCAATAATTGACACATTAGATACGGATTGTGCGAAAACTCCATACTCCGCCCCCGATCCATCCGTATCATACGTGATGGTGTTTCCGTCGCAGTCTAACGTTATGTTATCTGCCCCCATCGTGAAACACGTTCCCGTGCCGCTCAACGACCCAGTCATAACCGCACTTTCCGTTAAGGTATCACCGCAAGCAAGAAACACCGCGCCTGTTTCAGCACTAGTATAAGATGTCCAGTGGCTGACATTGAAACTGAACATGTTGCCCGCAGTAAGAATCTCAGTACACGTATCTTCCGTGCAATCAGCAAACGTCAAGTCATCTTCATTATCTACTCTCGGGTACGGGTCAACAAACACATTATCCGTAAACGTGATAGCGGAACTCACGTTGAAAAAGGGAATTTGAATCGTGTTGATAAACGCCCGGTTCGCGCTCACGTTCAGCTGTTGACGCGTCACATCAGTCGTCCCATTCAGCGTGATATTATACCCCTTAACCGTGATGCTGCCCGACGATGTCGAGAATGTCGTATTGCCAAACGTACCGTTCGAGTTCGCAAGACTCACGTTAATCCATTGCGTCCCATTCTGCTCGCTGTGAATGCGCGTGTTGAAGAACACAGACCTGTTCGATGCGCGGATCTGAATGCCCATGCTCTGATTCGTGAGCAACGTGATATTGGTTCCAATAAATGTGTTGTTCGTCGCGCCAAGACCTGTGCTGATTCCATGACTGCCGAAAAAGTCAACGCCAGGACTCGTACCATTAGTCGTAATTGTATTGTTAATGAACGTCGAATTTGACGAGTTTTGCACCATGAGTCCATGGTTACTGCCGTTTTGACCGTTCGTAAATATGATGTTGCCAACAAAAATGTTTCTCGTTGTCGGCGTTGAACGAGAATAGCCACCAGTACCAACAAAAATGCCATGATTGCTGCTGTTGCCAAACGTACGAATAACATTATTCGTAATGTTGTTGAATGACGCCCCTTTTTGCACAGCAATACCAAGAGCTAACGTTTCATTCGCATACGTCCAAATCGTATTGTTTTGAATTGTGTTGTTAAACGTTGTTTCACCTTCCAACTCGATGACGTCCGTGTCATGCACTCCTTGCGTGAACAGCGTGTTGCCGGAAACATTCACAAACGAGGCGTTCGCAAGGTTGACCGCGTCACTGCCAATCAACCAGCCAGTCGCATTAATCGTGTTGTTGAAAATATTGATGCGCGTCGCGTTCGCAAAAACATACACTCCTATGTTGGCATATGACCCGTTGACATTCATCTGATTCGTTGAGATGTTAATGTCTGCACTTGGAGGGGAACCTATTTCTCCAATCGTTACTCCGCCGTTTGAGTGATTCGAAGCTCGTGTTAGGATGGTGTTGTTGTAAATAGTGATGTTGTGCGCCGATGAATAAATCGCAACACCCCAATTTGCAAATGTTCCATTCGTAACAATAAGGTTGCCGACAACAAGAGTATAGCTCGAGTTTGCAAGAGCAATACCTAAATTTGTTTCGTTGCCGCCATTTGTATCAATACTATTATTTCCTACAATGTTGCGTGAACTGTTTTCGCCAATAAGAATGCCGTAATTTGACGTGTTTCTCCCCGTAATGATATTGTTTCGCAATACTACATTATCATACGATGTGACTAAATTGATTCCAACACCCAGACTATTGTTTGCATCAGTGAAAATAGTATTATTCACCACTGTGTTGTTTGCTGAACCAGAAAATAGCGCGATTCCGTCCGTATCCGATGTGCCGTTCGTGTATATGGTGTTCCCCGAAACGTTTGTCAAGAATGATGCCGAAATGACGATGCCGAAATTACTCCCGTTGATTCCGTTTGTGTCGATGCTGTTGTTAAAAATAACCGAGCCGTTCGGTCCATCTTCCGTTCTTATTCCATAATTATTTTCTGAACCATTCGTCACGATGTTGTTGCTCGTGAAATTAATGTATTGCGCACCACTCTCAATTATCATTCCGTAATTGAACCCTCCCGTCCCTCCTGCCTGAATGGAGTTATTCATGACGGTTACGTTTTCAGAACGGGACGTCACCGAAACACCATAATTTGTGTTATTCCCATTGGTTCGTATGATGTTTTTCGTCACGTTCACAAATGACGAGTTCGAAATACGAATTCCAATGTTCGAGCTAAAATTACCGTCAGTACTGACGGTGTTGTTGAACACCTGCGTATACGTTGAATTCACTTGCACGTTGATGCCGAAATTAGAAGAGTTTCCATCTGTCTTTACCGAATTATGCGAGACATTCGTGTATATCGCACGATCAATGAAAATACCGATGTTACTGATGAGCGTACCATTCGCGCGGATAGTGTTGTTCGTAACGGACGTGTCCGTGATAACTTGCCCAAGAATCCCCTGCACGTAAATGCCGTAATCTGTCCCGTTACCTGATGTGTTAATGATGTTTCCCGTAATGACATTATAACTGCTTGCGCGCACAACATAAATTCCTACGTTTGTACTTCCATTACCTGACGAATTAATCGTGTTATTGAACACGCGGTTGTATGTCGACGTGTTATCGATGCGCATACCCATATTCAGCGTCGTTCCATTCGTGTTAATGCGGTTTTCCGTAATAGTGTTATTCGACGAGTTCAATAAGAAAATACCAAAATTACGCTGGTCTTTCCCCTGCGTACGCACCGTATTATTATGAATAATGATTCGCGTCGAATTTCTTTCGAGAGTGATACCATACGCATCATTAGTGCCATTTGTCTGAATGAAATTATTGAAAATCGTACTATTCGTGACATTCGTGAAGTTAATCCCTATCTCGTAACTGCCGAAAAAGTCACCACCACGCATGTTGCAGTTTTTCACCGTAATATTCGTACGGTCCACAGCAAGAATCGCAGTTGAGTTTCCATCACCCAGCGCGTCCCAAGTAATCCATTTGCCATCACAGTCCAGTGTAAGGTTATCCCCGGTGATGTTCAGGCAGGAACTTCCCCCCGTTATGTTTCCGTCAAGGATAGTTGAAACATTAATGTTCATCGGGCACCGAACGCGCTCGAACCGGTACCAGTCAAAACTCATCGCGTGCGTGTTTCCATATGAAACGTTCTTAGCTACGTTGTTGCATCCTGTTGGCGAGAACGTACCTCCCGTCCAACGCGTACAGTTCCCGCCACGCAAGATATTCGTGCCAATGAGCATGAGCTCGTCAGACTGGTGCGACGGCGTGAGTTCGAGATAGTTGACGTCGTCCCTTCCACTGAAGGTCGTTGTTGCCGAGGCAGTTCCTGAAGCCCAGTTTGTTGCAGGAGCCCAGACATTTGTGGAAATAGTATACGTCCTGAATTCTGGAATGAGCGCGTTCGCGTCCGGCCAAACATACACGAACTGGTTGCCGCTTGTCTCGAGTGCACACGCAAGATTGCTCGAGCCTTTGACTTTGCTTGTGTGACATTCAGAAGCTGTGTCTATGGGACCTCCTAGATTCGCGATAGCAGCACTCCCATTCCATACCCCTCCCTGTAGGTCTGCAGCAGTGTTGCAGTAAACGAACCCAATCATATCAGTGAATGCCGAACGACGGGTCAACGATGTGGTGCCACAGGCCGTGATACCAGTGACTGCGCCGAGAGAAATATTGACGCGTTTCATGTCTGCCCAGGTCTGGTTTCCTGGGAACCACTGGTACGAGTACATACTTACGGTGACGTTTCCGAAAAAACACACAAAATCTCCAGTGCGTCCTTCCCATGCGCAGTCCACGTGACGCTCAATATCATTCAGGGGAACTGCAGCGGTGTGTCCTAAGGTCCCGTTCGTGAAGTTCGTGAAATTCTGCCAGCCATTACCGTTCCAAATGCCGCCGCCGATCGTGCCAGTACCATTTATCTGAAACGCAAGTCCGATACGATCTGTTCCGAACTGCGGGAAAAGCTTCAGCCAGCGGAATGTACCATTATAAAGCGTACTACGCGTAGGCGTACCATTACGCACATACGCAAGCTGTTCCGTGGAAACAATCCCCGTTCCAAGCCCCGTAATTGTTCGGTATGCAAACGCGTCATCCGGAGGAGTCATATTCTTCTCATAAACAACAAGACAGTCGCCCGAAATGTCCTCGCACTCGATGTCAAAATCAATAGTCTTGTTCAGCGGAAGTTGACCTGACTTGTTCGTCAGTGTGTAGTTGGTCCAGTTTCGCGGCGCGAGCCCTGACTGGTTGCTCCAAATAAGCAGATGCGTACTGTTGTCATAGAGGCCTGCTACAATATAACACTCATCACGGAATCGACTGCAACGCGACTTCATATGGGTGATGTTGGCACTGCCCAAGTTAGGAATCGGAGGAGCAGTCGAGTGATTTCCCTCCATCGCCGCGCCCGTCCAGTTTTGGCTGAACAGCTGGGCACTGTTCGCCGCACCTGCCGTTCGATTCGTGAAAAACCAGAGACCAGCACTTCCAGGATTATCATGAATGTAGTCAAACTCCATAGGCGCATCGACAATCTTGATATCAAACGTATCTGATGGTGCGAGCACCCCCAATAACTCGGTGTCCGGTCGCATAACACCATCCATCGTCGGCGAACTGCCCACTACATTCATTGAGTCTTTCTCGTAAATGATAAACGAACCACCATAGCTACTCGCCCGAATGTTAATGACATTCCCATTCGTCAAATCCTTTTGAAACGTTGCCCGCACAAAATGACCTGCAGGAATGGACTCGCTCCACACATCATCTTCATCCACCACTGCATCGTAAATATTGCTCACAAAACCATACTCCTCATCCAAATGAATCGCGTCCGTCACATTAATCTCGGCAAAACCTGGGTCGGTCTTGTCAATCGTCAAATCATAATCTTCTCCTGGATGCAGTTTTTGCACAAATTTCCAACTACCCTCGCACGACTGCGAAGCAAAATTCCAACCTGCACACTTGAACAATTGCGTCCCCTTCGCTTCAACCGTCACGATTGCAGACTCAAACTCCGCAACCGGATTAATCGCGAACACTTCCGACCACGCAGGAGAACTCTTCTGCACAGGCACAAGTTCGTCCGGCACGTCATCAACATCAAGAATGCTCACGCCAGCCGTACTCAAAACAAGATCATTCACGCGAATACGCTTCACGATACTATTTTGTGGCGCAATACTCACGGATACCACCGCAGATTCTCCCGCAATACCTAACAGTTGGTCTGAAGACGGTTCATACGCCACCGCAATCGGCAACGCAACACCATCCTTATTGCGAATTTTGAGCGCACCTGCATCCTCAAACAAAGAAGGAAGTTCCGGCGCAAGAATGCTGATAGGCACTTCCGGAAGAAGCACAGGAATGCTCGGCACCACAGGAACAAGCTCAGACTCATTCAGTTCAGGTTCAACAATAATCAAAGGGGAGGGAATGACTGTTTCTTCAACAATAATTTGCCGCACCAAAAATCCTTGCTGCACAATATCTATACCATCCGACGCGATAACCGTTAACGCACCCTCAGTCACATCCGGTTCAAACGCAACGGAAACTGAACTTCCTTCCACACTCGCCAGTAAACCCTCACTTGGCTGGACAAGATAGGTCAGCTCATCGCCATCATCGTCACTAAACTGCGCAGACAGATCGAAGGTGCTGCTACCGTCAATCATCCAAATATCAGTCGAGCCCGACCACACCGGAGGATGGTTCAGGCTATCTGACTCGGGGACAATATCGCTGCTAAACAGCCCCGTGATACTTGGTTGCAGAAAAAGCGCGAGAGAACCAAGAAGAATAATCGTCGCAAAAATCCAGACGGCAACCGGAAATTTAATCGTGTCCTGCCGTGCAAGCTGATAAATTTCGTTAACTTGAGCATACGCAGACTTTTGCGCAGCAGGAGAAACATCCTGCAGAATAGAATTATACTGTTTCAGCAATGCAGGATACTGCTTTCGAGCTTCCGCAGGAGAAAGCTTCGCCTTCTGATACAAGGCCTCAAACCGTACTGCAGTCTCGCGACCAACAGACTGATAGCTCGCGAGTCTGCGAACTCCTCTTTTCACTAACCATCCCCTTTTTGTATTTATAACTACGGACATTGTTCCCACGAACAATGTCAACAGTAGCAGCAAACAAAACCATCGCAAGATGATATATAAAGGTTCCGATGGTATGGATTATGGATCCATAAACGGAATCTTTATATATGTCTGATGTTAAGAATTGGAAAGAAAAAGAGGATGTATGGCAAAAACAACGGATGTTTCTAAAAAAACAGTAATGGTTTTAGCATTTCTCGTTATCGTAATTTCAATCTTCAGCACGTGGGCATTATTGTCCGCGACCACACCGCAAATCGTCCGCAACTCGGGCGAAGCAAAAGGAATGGTCATGCTCCAAATCTTGGGCGACACGCCGCAATCAGGACCAACTCAGGTAACCGGCAACGTCGGACTCACCATTTTACCGTCACAATAAGCTCAACGTAAAAACGTACTGACACTCAGAGAGCACATATAAAGGAGGAGACCCATGAAAAAAGACGATATTACCAATAAAAGCCTCGCGACACTACTTATAGTAGCAATTGTTATCAGCATCGGAGGCACTTGGCTCGTCTTGAACAAAGCACCCGGACTCCTCAACATCGCCGGCGCGGCATCAACCGACACCGGTACTGCCACGGTCACGATTAACTCTGTCGCATCAATCAGGTTTGCGTACGACGCGATTGATTTCGGTTCTGGAAGCGTTAACACCACCTCAGGAAACACCCTTTGTATTCTTGACACAAACGGAACAAACGATTCAACCAAATGCCAAGGCTTCCTCGCAAACACATCTTACTTCCAGCTTGAAAACGACGGTTCGACAAACATCACGGTTCAATTGCTGTCCAGCAAACCCGCCTCGACATTTATCGGTGGAACCAACCCGCAGTTCCGTTACGCGGTTTTCGAAAATGAAACAACTTCCTGCCGAAACGGCACTGGAGGCACCGGTTACGTTGACCAAATCGGCGGCGGAACAGGAAACTGCACTGCAACAGACGGCGCAGGAGGCAATTGTACAGTCAGCCCTAGGGGTTGGACTGACGTGAACTCCACAGGCGTAACCGGCGCAACTATTTGCATGCGTCTTGGATTCGCTGACTTATCAGACAGTCTCGGATTCGACATTAACCTGACCATCCCGTACGACGCACCAGCAGGTGCGAAGACGGCAACATTCACGGCAACCGCAACAACAATCGTTTAAGCGGACGGATGTTACCTCCATGATGGAACGCAAGATTGCACACTTTATTGGATTTTTTTCTTTTCTGTTTTTTCTTTTAACTTTTGCTTCTACGGCATCAGCCATAGGAATTTCTCCTGCAATCATCAATCTTGATTACGAACCCAACCATGAATACACCCTTGACTTTCTTACTTCCGGGGCCGACATAATAACCACCTATGTCCGCGGCGATCTCGCCCCTTACGCTGAACTTATCGACCCTGCACAAGGCACTGGTGCTCGTTCCTTCCAAGTTATTCTTCGCATTCCCGCAGACCTCGACCCCCCAGGCAAACGCACCCTGCTCGTCGGCGCAATTGAAGAACCGCCCGATGGCGCAATGGTCGGAGGACGCGCAGCAATCCAAGCACCCGTCACCCTCTATGTTCCTTACCCTGGCGTTTATCTTGAAACAGCCTTCAACGCCCCAACAGTCAACGTCAACGAACCCCTGCCTTTTACTATTCATATCACCAACCGCGGTAGAGATGCCGTCGCACACCTCACCCAAAGCGTTACTGTTATTGATGCAGACACAAACGAAACCGTCGCATTCCTTGAAGCAACACCAACAACACTCGCAGGAATCAACACCGAACTACGCACCGCACTCGTGTGGAACACCACGGGAAGACACGCAGGAACCTATTTTGCCGAAGCACTCATCGGATACGATGGTCAAAGCCTGAAAAGAACCGCAGACTTCCGCATCGGTAACCAATTCGTGCGCATCATCAACTTCACCCGCGAAGCCACCGCCCGAACCATCAACCCCTTCGAAATCAAAATTCAAAGCGAATGGAACAGCCAATTCGACGACATTTACGGAGAAGTCACCCTCAACGGCACCACCTTCAAAACCTCCCCTGTCTCGCTAGAACCCTGGAAACAAGTTTCTTTACTTGGTTATTGGGACGCATCACAACTCGAACCCGGCATCTATAACGCCCATGTTCTCATCAAATACGGAGCCACCTTCAGCACCCTCGACGGCGATGTTGCGCTCGTCGACCGCACCGTCGTTGAATCCCCTGCGTCGTTCGGCTTAAGCATCCGCGCAGGATTCGCCGTTGGCTTGTTGCTTATCGCAATCTTTATAATCATCATCCGCAGGAGAAAACAAAAATGAGGCGAAGCACATTATTTGTTGGGTTAGTTATTCTTTTAGTCATTACTTCAATGGTTACGGCATTCTATTACACCAATAAACAGCTCATCAGCGACTATCTCGACCCAGCAGTCATTCAAGTCATCACGATTCCCATGAACGTCAAGGTTTCCGAACATTTTGGTATTAATACCGATTCCGACGCCCTCCATTTCGGCAAAGTCCCCCCTACCAATGAAGGAATACGAGGATTTACCATTAACAGCACGTTCAACATGTCCGTCCAAGCAGAACTCTGGTTTTCCGGAAAAATAGCACCATGGGTTTCCGCATCAGAAAACAACATCATCCTCGCACCATTTGAAACAAAATACATCAACATCACCGTTACTGTTCCCGCAGACGCGACTACAGGCACCAAAAAAGGAACACTCCACGTCGTGTTCAGGAGCATACCATGATTACGTCAAACAAACTTATTTTAGCGCTCATCGTCGTCTTCATCGGAGTAACGTTATTCACCCAATACTCCTTACTTTCACAATCAGCAATCAAAATCATGGGTGCCGCCTCAACAGACACGGGAACGGCAACCCTCACCATAGGAACCGCAGGATCTATTCGCTTCGCCGTCAACGCAATTGATTTCGGCTCCGGTAGCGTAAATACAAGCTCAGGAAACACGCAATGCATCCTTGATACGAGCGGCACAAATGAGTCTAGCCAATGTATCAGTTTCTCCGCAAACACTACTTATTTCCAACTCGAAAATGACGGCACCGCAAACGTCACCGTTCAACTGCTTTCCAACAAAGATGCTAGTGCATTCTTTGGCGGTACCGCAACACTCGCATCATTCCGATACGCAGTATTTAACAATGAAAGCCAATCCTGCCGAAACGGCACGGGTGGCACCGGCACCGTCGGCCAAATCGGCGGCGGAACAGGAAACTGTACCGCAGCAGACGACACCGCAGGCAATTGCACCGTCTCACCCATGGGCTGGACTGATGTGAACTCCACAGGCGTAACTGGCGCAACTATTTGCCAACGACTCTTGTTCACCGACCTTAATGACAGCATCGGATTCGACATCAACATCACAATCCCTTATGACGCGCCCTCCGGAGCAAAATCAGCAACATTCACGGCAACCGCGACCTCAACAACTTAATTTTTTTGCAATTACTGTTTTTGTGCGCAGCATCATAAGCCGCGTTCAGTAATATTATTAAAGCATGACGAGCTGTCTTTTCACTATGAAAAGGAGGGATTGGCCAAACTGGCTTGTGTATGCACTCGCCATCATTTTTCTTGTTTGTCTCATCTCTGAACTTTCACTTATTTTCACGCAAACACACACCATTACAACAGTCACTGGTAGACAAGCATATGGCACGGTAGGACTCACAATCTTAGGAACGCCACACGTGAATTTGTCAATAACAAAAACCGCGAGCCCCGAACCTGTCAACATCAGTACCCTCCTGCAGTACACAATTCTCATCAACAGCACAGGCACGCTCACCGCAAACAATATTTCCCTTGAGGAAATCTATCCTGCCAACGTCACCTTCATCACCTCATCACCCACGCCCGTTTCTGGTTCGAACACTTCGTTCATCATCGGCAACCTGACCTCTGGCGACATTTTTACGGTGAATATCACGGTCAATCTTAGCGCGGACATCAGTAACGGCACCTTGCTGAACAACACCGTCAATGTCTCATACACAAACGAATCCGCAGGCAGATATTCTATTTTTGCGTCAGTTGTCAGCACCGCAAATATTCCCGCAAATGAAACAACTCCTACACCCACTCCTGGAGACTCAGGCAGCGGTGGTGGAGGAGGCGGTGGCGGCGGAGGATGCGTCGACGAATGCGCACTTAACGAAACCGGATGCAGCACTACTGGACGCGTACGCTGCATGCAGTATTACGACGCCGACACCTGCACAGAATACGCACCCGACCCCTGCGACTACGGATTAACGTGCTCCTACGGAAAGTGTGTTGTCTCCTGCATCGAAGAATGGGACTGCACCGACTGGACCTCCTGCGATGATGGCGTTGAAACACGCTCTTGCACAGAACTCAATGGATGCGGAACCGAATCACGCAAACCAGACTTTTCACGTTCCTGTTCTCCGAGCATTGAAGAAATCCCTGACAGCCTGCTCAGACTCATTGACAAAAAATACATCAGCCTACCACCCGTGCCATTGCCCGTCACCATTATTGCCGCGTTCCCCGTCGTACCAACGGCGCTCGTGTCCGTCGGCTTCCTACTAGTGTTCTTCACCTTCTGGTACGCCTTCGGCAAAGACCTCTCCATCGCGGTTTTGTTCTTGCGATTGTACCACGCAGAATACCTCATGCACACCAAACAATACGAACTTGCCCACTCTTACCTCGAACGAGTCGTCGTGCCATTCTTCACCGGACTCCACCTCGACCCACGCAACAGCTTCCACCGCAAACTCATGCGCACATATTACACCATCCACCGCGACCTCGCAAAACATTACACAACACTCGCCCGCGAAGCCGGAGACAAAGCAAAAGAAACATACTGGCACGAACACGCAGAAAAGTATCAGGTCGAGTTGCTGAAATATAGTTAGTTTTTTTCTTTTCATCTAAAGAAAGATATGCCGAGATGAACTCGGCAAACTTTCGCTACGCGAAAGCTTTATAAAGGGGTCATCAGGACAATAACTCAGCACAATGTGGCGCTGCTCGCCGAATCTTCGATTCGTCGGCAATTCGGACAAGTCCGAATTAACTCTCGCTGAAGTGCCTAAATATAACAATAACGGAGAACACATATGGGAATTTACAAATACATTCGCAATTCTTGGAACGACGAAACTCCAGAAATGAAAGCACTCTGGAAATCCCGATTAATTCAGTGGCGAGCAGAACCCGTCACCATGCGCATCTCACACCCGACACGACTCGACAGAGCTCGAGCATTGGGCTACCGCGCAAAAGACGGAGTTATTGTTGTTCGACAACGCGTCAACAAAGGCGCGCACAACCGAGAAGACCGCTCGGGTGGACGACACTCCAGCAACTCGCAGCACAGCATGAACCTCGGCATGAATCGTCAAATCATCGCAGAACGCCGTGCAAACGACTCCTATCACAACTGTGAAGTTCTTAGCTCATACTTCGTTGCCAAAGACGGCAAACACGTATGGTATGAAGTTATCTTAGTCGACCGCGCAAGTCCAACGGTTCTCGCAGACGTTCGTTTGGCCGGAGTAGCCGGACAACGCGCACGAGCCTACCGCGGATTGACCAGCGCAAGCCGAAAGAGCCGAGGACTCCGCCACAAGGGTAAGGGCGCAGAACACAAGCGCGGTAAGCGATTCGGCACGGCCGGAAAGAACAACGCGAAACAAATGAACGGATAAATCGTTTATCATTGTTTATTTTTTTTCATTTATTAGACAGAAAAGCCATTGCATAACCGCGTAGAAAAGGAGGGTGTTGAAATGCCAAAAAAGCAAGTGTTACCATTAGACGACGAAGACGACGTCACCAAGGAAGATTACGAAGATAAAGACAAGTTGGCGGATGTCTTTTCCGAACCTGTCGATGATGAATTCGACGACAGCGTCGATGACAGCAACGAAGACAGCTCGTCAGCAAGCGCAGAAATAGGCGACGACTTTTAACTTCTTTTTTTCTTTACTTTTCTCACTCCCTCAGTATCCATTCCTCACTTGCGTTTGCTTTTTTTGCTACTCTCGAATAGTGTAAATCGAGAAAGCTTTATATAGTGCTACAATGCATTCTCTCTATATAATAGGTGTTTGGGGGAAGTAACATATGGCAATCAAATCATTCTTGAAAAAAACAGCAGCAGCACTTACTTTGACCGCAACATCACTCTTACCTCAGTATTCTCGCGCAGACGAACCAAAAGACCCCGCAACCATGACACAGGCAGAATGGGACGCGTACACAAAAGAACAAAACGAAAAGGCAGCAGCAGAAGAAGCACGCCTCGACGCAGAAGCAAAGAAAACAGAAGCAGACAAAACAGCAGCCGCACGAACAAGAACCCCAATTACCGCTAAACTCGACGTACAAACTTACCAAATCATGCCTGACGCAGGTAAATGCCCTGTTCCCGGCGACACGCACAACGCAGGATTTGTCCGCGCATTCATCGCAAAAGAATTTGAAGACAGCGGATTCGACGGCACTCTCGACGCCAAAATCCCCGTTGGCAAAGACCTCTCACTCTTCGGACGCTTCGACTACGCATCCCAAAAAGGATTCGAAGGCGACGCAAAATCCACGCGCAAAGAATACAGCGCACTCTTCGGACTCAGCGGCCCGACAACCATTCGAGCAAACCTCGTCAAACAACTCGGCACACTCAGCCACCGCACGAGCGAACACACTGTACTCGTCGAAAGCCCGCTCATTGAACAAGACGTCACCGTCACTGACAAAACCAAAATTACTAGCACAGTCTATTCCGCACTGTTCAAACAACGCATCAACGATGAATTCTCCTTCGAAGTCGGCGGCTTCAGCAAAAAAACCGTCGAAACAGCAAAAACAAATATCCGCTCAGACACGTACGGATTCATCACGGACTTGCTCGAATTCGAGATTGAAAATAAAACATCCTACATAGACCAAGGAGGCAACTTTGGCATCGAAGCAAAACTCGCTGACGGACTCCTCTTCGGCGCAAAAATCGGGTACATCCATTCGGAAACGGACACGTCCCTCGAGTCACCATATCTCTCCGAACAAACAAACTTCATTGAAAACCAATTCCGCCCCATCTTAACGGGACGTTACAACTTGATCGCGGCAGAAATCGGCGGCAACCTCAACAGAGTCGCAGACGACCGCCTCATCATCGGCCTCGCAGGAGTCATCCCTGCAGGAAAACTCATGTTCTTGCCCCGCGCAGGACTGAACAGAATCGCGGGACGTGGCTACGCAAACGCAGCAATCATGTTCAACCACGAAAATGATTACACTGATTCACAAGCGCAACAATTCCTCACATGGGACATCGCAAACCACCAAGGCGCAGACGACCCGGGATTGACTCGACGTCAACTCCGTGACTTGCAATTCGACCGCCTTGCACAACTCGTCAATGCAGTACCAGGAACGTATTTCAGCGCAGGAGTTGACACACCGAGCAAACTCTATCACGAATACACATTCCGACTCGCAACAGACGCAGGCAAACTCGTCCCTGGATTGAGCGCGGCAGCAGAATTAACCGTTGCCCGCGAATACAAACTCGCACGAATGCGACTGTCCGAAAACCTCGGCGGCGGCTTCACCATCTATCTCGAAGGCGGCTTCGAAAAAAACGGCAAAGCAGACACCAACACCAAATACGCAGGCGTTGGCGCACAACTCGAATTCGGCGGCAAGTAACCACAAATGCAAACGCAGTTCAAAATAGCAATCCTGTTTTTGTTCCTTGTACTGAGCGCTAGCTTTGCGACTGCTGTTGACATTCCTCCATTGGTTACGCTCTCAACAAGCACGACATCCGCAACGACCACTGCGGTATTGACCGCGACCGCAACCGACCTCGACACGACACCGACCGTTAAAGACATATTCTCATTAGTGCTGTACCGCGACGGCGCACCCTACAAAACAAGCACGTGCGACGGCGTTGCCGCGACCTGCATTCTCGCATGGGTCGAAATCATCGACGCACCCGCAATCCACGACTACTGGGCCATCGGCACCGACAACGAAGGACACGCCATCACGAGTGCACCCATCACGATTACTTACGCAGGCATTGATTACCCTCCAGTCTTGTCAGGCATTCCCGCAGACATCACGGAAGAAGCAGAAAGCCCCGTAGGAAATGTTGTAACCTACTCAACTCCGACTGCAACCGACGCGATTGACGGCAGCGTTCCCGTCACCTGCTTGCCCGCATCAGGCTCAACCTTTATTATCGGCACAACAACCGTAACGTGTTCCGCAACAGACTCCGGCGGCAACACCGCAACAGAAACGTTTGACATCACCATCGAAGACACTACTGATCCTATCATTACCGTTCCTGCAGACATCACCGTTGAAGCAACCTCTCCTGCAGGTGCTGTTGTTACCTATGTAACCAGCGCAACTGACATTGCGGACGCATCACCGACTATTGTTTGTGACACTCCTTCAGGCAGCACATTCGCGCTCGGAACCACCACCGTTACGTGCACAGCAACCGATGACGCGGGCAACACTGACGCAGACTCCTTTGACGTAACCGTCCAAGACACGACCGCACCCACGCTCATTGGCACTCCTGCAAACTTCACCGTTGAAGCCACCATGGCATCCGGCGCAGTTGTTACTTACACATCTCCGACTGCAACCGACATCGCAGACGCGTCCGTTATTCCATCTTGCATACCAGCATCAGGTTCAACCTTTGCTCTTGGCAACACAACCGTAACCTGCACCGCAACCGATGATTCCGCGAACAACGCAACCAGCACATTCACCGTCAACGTCGTCGATACGACCGCGCCGATTGTGACTGTTCCCGCCGACATCTTTGCCGAAGCAACAAATTCCACCGGCGCAACAGTTACGTTCAGCGCAACCGCGACTGATGCTGTTGATGGCTCACCTGCCGTATCTTGCGTTCCTCCTTCAGGCTCAACATTCGCAATCGACGTCACGACTCTTGTTACGTGCACATCCACCGATAGCAACAGCAACACTGGTACGGCATCATTCAACATCACCGTCAATGATACAACCGCTCCAATTGTTACTGTTCCCGCAGACATCACCGTTGAAGCAACGTCTCCCTCTGGCGCGACAGTTACTTACGCATCAAGTGCAACCGACGCCGTTGACGGAACTCCTGCAGTTTCTTGCGTTCCTCCGTCAGGCTCAATTTTCCCAATCGGCACAACGTTGACAACGTGCAGCTCAACCGACGCGCACACAAATACGGGCGCAGCTTCGTTTAACATTACCGTTGTTGACACAACCGGTCCTGTTTTTACTCCTTCATTCATGGCAAACATTACTGCAGAACCGACATCGCCTTCCGGCGCAGTTGTCGCTTACACTGACCCGACCGCAACTGACGCAGTCGCTGGTTCTGTCGCAGTATCTTGCGTTCCTCCATCAGGCTCGACATTCTCTGTTGGCAACACCACTGTTGTTTGTTCCGCAAGCGACGGAAGCACCACGAGCACACTCAACTTCACAGTCACCATTCGAGACACCACCCCTCCCGTTATTACTGGCACTCCCTTAGATTTCTCTGCTGAAGCAACAAACAGCTCCGGCGCAAACGTAACCTACACATCACCGACCGCGCTCGACGCATTCGACGGCGCAACACCCGTAATCTGCTTGCCCGCATCTGATTCCATCTTCGCACTCGGCGCAACACTTGTCACGTGCAGTTCAACAGACAGCTCAAGCAACACTGCAACAACCAACTTCACCATCACTGTTCAAGACACGACCGCACCGATATTGTTCGGCACACCCGCAAGCTTTATTGTTGAAGCAACCTCATCCGCAGGCGCAAACGCAACATACATCTCGCCGACCGCAACAGACACCGTTGACTTGTCACCGACCGTCAGCTGTGTTCCTCCCTCAGGATCCACATTTGCATTAGGACCAAACCCTGTTTTGTGCACCGCGACTGATGACGCAGCAAACAACGCAACAAGCACGTTCACCATCACCGTTGTAGACACAACCGCTCCTGTCGTTACCGTTCCCGCAGACATCTTCGCAGAAGCAACAGGTGCGACCGGCGCAAACGTCACCTTCAGCGCAAGTGCGACTGATGCAGTTGACGGAACTCCTGCAGTAACGTGCGTTCCTGCTTCAAACTCAACATTCACTATTGACACAACAACCATTGTAACGTGCAGTTCAACTGACGCGGCAACCAACACTGGCTCTGACTCGTTCAACGTCACCGTCAATGATACGACCGCGCCGACAATTACTATTACTGGCACCAATCCTGTTGCATTGACGACTGGAGATTCCTATGCTGATGCTGGCGCGACAGCAAGCGATGTAGTCGATGGCGACTTAACAGGTTCCATTCTGACGTCCGGCAGTGTCGACACGGGAACTCCCGGAACTTACTTTATCACGTACAACGTCACGGACAGCCACAGCAATTTTGCGTCAGCGACACGAACCGTAACCGTTACTGACCCCGCACCAGCACCATCTGGCGGCGGAGGCGGTGGCGGTGGTGGAGGCGGTGGCGGTGGAAGTTCAGGAGGCGGCTCTTCAACAAACGCAACAATTATTCCTCCCACACTCTTCCCTGACTTCATCCCTGCGGAAGAAGAAACAACGGGAAGTTCGGGTGGAAGCGCAGGCAACGCAACAACTACAACGCCTACAACGTCAAGCGGTAGCGGCAATGTGACAAACAAACCATCTCCCATTACCTCAGCAGTTGTCGCGGATATATTGTCAACGGAAGAAAAGGTCGGCTTCACTATTATCTTAGGCATACTGTTCTTCGGACTGATTGCTTACTTGATCGTCAGAAAACTTCTCCAATAATATGGCAAGCAACCGATTATCCCTTGTCGCTCTCGTGTACACCACACCTAACACTATTGATGTGCGAACGATAGCAGACGTGCCAGGACTCCAAATTAACGGCAACAATTACGTTTATCAAAACTACCAAGGAAAAATCGGCGGCGAAACAGAACAGCAACGCCCCAACTTCCCCGGATGGGTCATTGGTGTTTATGACCGCGACAAAAATTCACATTTGACTAGCATGGCGAACGCGGCAAAAAGTATTGTTAGCAGTAGAGATGTTTAAGCAAAGTATTTTTTTATAACCCTAACATCTGATCAATCTCTCTCGCTGCCTTGCGCATGTCGTCGATTGTTCGGTCCGTGTCTTTTTTTAGCTCTTCGATAAGAAGTTCTAAACTATTGTCTCGAAGCCAGTAGTGTTTGCCGTCGTACAGCACGATTCCCGCCTCGATTAATTTGTTAATGTGGTGTACGACCGTGCCTCGCGTGAGGTTGAGTGTTTCAGCCAATTCGTCCGAGCTTAAAGGATTGCCTGACTTTGCTGCCTTGACCAATTCGAGAAAGACGCGGAACATCGATTTGTCTTTGTCACGCAGACCAAACAAGCCCAACGATGAGCCGAACCATTGCAATTCTTCATTGAGGTTTGCGTGGGCTGGCTTACGCAAGGTCACAATCGTGATTCTGCGCTGAATAAACGCCACGCTTTGCTACCCCATGTAGTTCGGCGTGTCCTTCGTCGACTCGCTGTGCGTGTCCTGCAGTTGTTTCTGCTTCTTTTCCGCCTTTGCGATAGACTTTGGCTTGGTAATCTTGCCGTACTCTTCCTCAAAACGCTTCACGCTCGTCTCAAGAACTTCAATAATCTTTTTTGCGTGCCACGGATCAACCATAACAACATTGTGCTGGATAAGGAATGTCGGTCGGCCTTTACCTCGCGGATCCAATCTCGGCGTGATCATCTTGAAATCAAGCATGATTTGCGTCGGCGAAAGATTTACGCTCATTTCGTGCGCAAACATCGCGCCGCCATCATTAATATTCACATTTACTGGTTCTGCCATTGTTTCACCTTGGTTATTTTGATTTTATTGTTTATTTTTTTGTTACTTTTATTTACTATAATTCATGAGCAAGTATTTTTCTTAACTTTTCTTTGTCCGGAACTAATTCGTTGAGTTTCGCGCCCGGAATTGTTGCGCTGTTGAATTGCAGTCGTGTTGCCCATTGACGAATGCTTTCGTTGTCATTTGCGTTGACAAAATAATTTGTGTCAAACCATTCGTTGAGTTGTTCGCTGTGCTGGTTCCAGCTTGACAATTTGCAGCCAGTTGGTCGCACACTGTGGATTGTGCATCCCTTTTGCTTGTCGAGGAATACGCACGGACCGTACGGCTTAGCCAACATCTGCGGACGCCAATGCGTCGTGTTGAATTTCGTGATCGGTTCGAAGAACTTGGCTTTTGTGTCTTTTTCCGACATGCCTAATTGCTTGGCAATATTTGGAATATCACTTTCAAGAGCCGTTCCAGTGCCGAATTCGCAACACTTACTGCAGTTATGAGACTTGCATGGTGTCTCGGCCAACGATTCGATGACTTTCAGAGGCGTGTTTCGTTCAATATGAACGGGCTCTTTGCGTATTTCGCGGCAAGGAATCATAGAAATGCCTATGCGGCTTGGCTATATAAGTCTTTCCTAAAAAGTGCGTAAGCTTTATATACTAGTTAGGGCTTATGTCGATTACGTTGATTTAACGTCAACGGAGATGGGTGGGTAAATGTTCACAAAACAGCAACCAAAAGACGCCGTTAAAACTGAAGCGGCTGTAAAGGCAGAAACAGCACCTGCTACAGCTACAACCACTCCTTCCGCGCCTGCTGCAACTCCCCTCGACATCAAAACCAAGGAAGCTGCAGACTATTTAAATCACTTGAAGCGATTACAAGCCGACTTCGAGAACTTCATCAAGCGCACCGACAAAGAAAAACAAGATATCATGGCGGTCGGCAACGCAAAAATCCTTGGCAAATTGCTTGTTATCCTTGATGAATTCGAACACACACTCGCAGCAATCAAAAAAGACGCATCTCGCGAAGATCTCGTCAAAGGAATCGAGATGCTCTATAAGAACTTCCACAAAATTTTGGTTGACGAAGGAGTACACCCTATAATCAGTGCAGGTCGAAAGCTCGACCCGTACCTTCACGAAGTCCTACTTACGGAGAACAAACCTGGTGTTCCGGAAGGAACCATCACGGAAGAACTCCAAAAAGGCTACCAGCTCAAAGACAAAGTCTTGCGGTACGCAAAAGTAAAAATAGCAAAATCCTAACAGGAGGAACACACAACATGGCAAAAGTAATCGGCATCGACCTCGGAACATCAAACTCCGCAGCAGCAGTCCTCGAAGCAGGACGCCCCAAAATCATTCCCTCGGCAGAAGGAGCCTCGCTCTACGGCAAAGCATTCCCCTCCGTCGTCGGATTCCAAAAAGACGGCACCGTCTTAGTTGGCGAACCCGCAAAGCGACAAGCTGTTTCCAACCCGCACGGCACCGTCATGGCAGCCAAGCGAAAGATGGGCACCAACTTCAAATACAACATTAACGGCAAGGAGTATACTCCACAGCAAATCTCGTCCTTAGTTTTGCAAAAGATTAAGCGTGACGCAGAAGCATTCTTGGGCGAAACCGTTGACAAAGCAGTCATCACCGTTCCTGCCTATTTTGACGACAACCAACGACAGGCAACCAAAGACGCAGGCACTATCGCCGGTCTCGAGGTTATTCGAATCGTTAACGAACCGACCGCCGCAGCATTGGCATATGGTTTGGACAAAGGAGCGGCCGCGCATACTATTCTTGTCTTCGACCTCGGTGGCGGAACGCTTGACGTTACCATCATGGAATTCGGAGACGGCGTCTTCGAAGTCAAGTCCACCGCAGGAGACACCCAGCTTGGTGGTACTGACATGGACCACGCAGTCATCAACTTTATCACGAAGAAATTCAAGGACGATACAGGTATCGAACTTGATGCAGACGCGACCGCTATGCAGCGAGTCCGCGAAGCAGCAGAAAAGGCAAAGATTGAGTTGTCTACAACCATGCAGACCGAAATCAACTTGCCTTTCATCTCTGCCACAGCACAGGGACCGAAGCACTTGCAGTTGACTATGACTCGCGCACAGCTCGAACAATTGGTTGATCCGATTGTCAAGCGATGCAAAAAGTCAGTTGACCAGGCACTTAACGACGCGAAATACACTGGTAAAGATATTGCCAAAGTCATCATGGTCGGTGGACCGACCCGAATGCCGATGGTTCAAAAATACGTCGAAGAATGGTTCGGCAAAGGAAAAGTCGAACGATCCATCGACCCCATGGAATGCGTCGCAATGGGTGCCGCTGTTCAAGCAGGAGTCTTGTCTGGCGAAGTCAAGGACGTATTGTTACTTGACGTAACACCCTTGTCTCTCGGAATTGAGACACTTGGTGGAGTGTTCACAAAGTTGATTGATAGAAACACGACCATTCCTGTGAAGCGCTCGCAAGTCTTCAGCACAGCTGACGACAACCAATCTGCAGTTACGATTCGTAACGCGCAAGGCGAGAGACCAATGTTCGCGGACAACAAATTCCTCGGACAATTTGATTTGGTTGGAATCCTTCCTGCCGCTCGAGGCGTGCCGCAAATCGAAGTCACCTTCGACATCGACGCAAACGGAATCTTGCACGTCACCGCAAAGGACATGGGCACCGGCAAGGAACAATCCATGAAGATTACCTCGCCGAACAAGCTCAACGACGCAGAAGTCCAACGCATGCGTAAGGATGCGGAACAGTTCGCCGAAGCAGACAAGCAAAAGAAAGACCTTGTCGAAACCGTCAACAACGCAGACGCGCTTGTGTATGCAACTGAAAAGTCTTTGAAAGACATGGAAGGCAAAGTCCCTCCCGCAGAATTGAAAGCAATCAAGGACGGCGCATCAGGCTTGAAGGCATTGCTTGCTGAAAAGGACAAAAACTTGCCCTTAGTCAAGAAAGCAACCGAAGAACTCCAAGTATTGGTCCAGAAGGTTTCGACTGACCTTTATGCTAAAGCAGGTCAGCAACATCCGGCTGGAGCTCACGAGCACGGCGCAGGTCACGGCGCACACGCAGGCCACGACCACGGAGAACACGGACACGACACCGTCGACGCCGAGTTCAAAGACAAAAACGGCAAAAAACCCAAGAAACAATAGTTGGGCGTTGAAGGCAGAGATTCGCTGCGTGAGCAGTGTTCGACGGAAAAAAGTCTCAATGCATAATATACTTAAACAGAAAAGTATGAGCAACGCATGAGGTGCAGTGAATGAACATCTTCATTTGGATCGGGATTGGAGCAGTATTACTCTGGGCACTCAATGGGCTGCTACGAGAATACCTCATCGCTAAGATATTGCACCAAAATTACCAGCGCAGACTTCGCACTGTGCTCACGCACCCCGAAGCACGTCCTAAAGGCCGGTTTGATTAAATGCCCAAATACGTTTCCTGCGGAGTCATGCTTTTCTTTCGCAGTAAAGTACTCCTCGTCAAAGAAGAACGCAGCAAACACTGGGGATTCCCGAAGTCTCGTTTTAATGAAGGCGAAACCGAACAAGAAGCAGCCCTTCGTGGCGTAAAAGACGTGACTGGACTTACTGTTGAATTGATTCCTGACTTTAGATTCGTTTCAAAATACCACTACCGAGCAGGTTCTGAACGCGTTGATCAGGAAATTATCCTGTTTATGGCTGAAGCGCCAACGGATAAAATACCAGGCATCACTGAAGCTGGAACTTTTTGTAAATGGTTCTTGCCCCACAAAACGGTTGATGCAACCACGTTTACTGAAGTTGTTCCCGCGCTCGAAAACGCTTTGAAAAAGGAAATTTAAATGGCAAAAGACTATTACAAAACACTCGGTGTTGGCAAGAGTGCTACTCACGATGAGATCAAGTCTGCTTACAAGAAACTCGCTAAGCAGTTTCACCCTGACATTAACAAAAGCCACGACGCTTCTGATAAGTTTAAAGAGATTAATGAGGCCGCTGCGGTTTTGGGCGATCAGCAGAAACGACAACAATACGATCAGTTCGGTTCCGCAAATCCGAACGGCTCAGGCGGACCCGGAGGAATGGGCGGATTTGACTTCCGAGACTTCCAAGGCGGCGGAAATTTTGAAGATTTATTTGAAGGACTCTTTTCTGGCTTCGGCTTCGGCGGTGGAGCACGCCGTCAAGGACCGCAACGCGGTCACGACTTAATTTCTGAACTGGATATCACTCTTGAAGATGTTGCACGCGGCGTTACGAAGACAATGAAGGTTCGCAAACACTCCGTGTGTTCTGCTTGTGACGGAACCGGAGCTGAGACAGGCGGTTTAAGTGAATGCGATGAATGTAATGGTAGTGGGACTGTTAAAGTAACACGACGAACACCTTTTGGCGTGTTTGCCACTCAGGGATCTTGCAAACATTGCAACGGCACCGGCGAAGTCATCGAAGACCCCTGCGCACACTGTAAAGGAGAAGGACGCGTCCAAGAAACGAAGGAGTTGGAAGTTAAGATTCCACAAGGCATGGAAGACGGCATGCGCCTTAGATTGGCTGGCGAAGGCGAAGCTGGCGAACGAAACGCTCCGACTGGAGATTTGTATGTGACTATTCACGTGTTGCCGCACAAGATTTTTACTCGCGATGGCAACGACTTGCGCATAACGATTCCGATTTCATTCGCAACCGCAGCGCTTGGTGGCGAGATTACGGTTCCTACGTTTGACGGAGATGAAACGCTCAAGATTCCGCACGCGACGCAACCAAATACTGAATTTCGTATTAAGTCTCGAGGCATACCTCAGGTTCGTGGCTATGGGACGGGAAGCATTCTTGTGACGGTCACGATTGAAGTTCCGGACAAGCTGACTAAAAGGCAAGTTGAGCTGTTGAAAGAGTTTGACGGAAGCAAAAAGAGAGGATTCTTTTCGTAACTACTTTTCAATAGTTAATGAGCGATAGGTTTAAATATGCTTCTTGGTCACTAAGGAATATGAAAAATCAAATAATCAAACCCGCGCCAATTGTCATTCTCACTAATTCAATGACACCTTACTTTCGTATTTCAAATATGAATTTTACTCAAGATGAGAATGAACCTCCTGCTTTTCCAAAACACTTATTTTTTGACGAAGATATTACTCTTGTAAAGGACACTGTTCGGTTTATTGAATCGTTCGGAGGCGTTCCCCTGTATTTGACGGGAAGCGTCGTGACAAATTACTTACTTCACGGCAGAAAGGAATACAGCGATATCGATCTTGTTGCCGTTGTAGATGGAATAAGCAAGATTCTTGTTCCCTCCCTTGAAGCAGAAAGCTTCCGTGCCGCACAAAAACGTTCATTGTATTTTCCGACAAACCCCGAAATCAGCGATTTAGGCAATCTTGGCGGATACGTCGGGGCAGCCCAAACAACC
>CAYIEN010000011.1:0-41159 GCA_964362535.1 uncultured Methanosarcinales archaeon
TATGTAATTCTGTCTTCGTCCAGCAAGGTCGCGACGTCTGAGGCTTCGTCAATCTGGTCAATGACTGACTGCGAGGTCTCAACCAAGATAGTCGGCTCAAATGCATCAGTACAGGTTGCAAGGCTCACAATACGGCTTTCCGCAATCGTCAAGCACGCAAGCACATCATCACCATAATTCTGATGCACACGAATCTCTGCACGCTCATCACTAAACAACCCACTCAACGGAGAAGGAACTTCGTAACCAACTGCTCGTTCGCTTAAGTCACCAATCGAAAAACTAGTTGATACGCCTAACGATTGCAATTGCGCACCAACAATTTCTTTACGCTCATCAAGCGGCTGAGGCAACTGAGAAAGAACACCTGTTCGTCCATAAATTGGTCGGAACGTTACTTCTTCAGCGAAGTTAGGAACGTCACCTAATTCAGCAGCGAGCTCAGCTTGCGGAACGGGAGGCGTGATTGGGTCAACCGGAACAACTATTCTCGGCTCGGGATGCGCAGCAAGAAAATCCGTCACTTCATCCTGACCAACATACACTGTCGCGCACGACTCACGCAAACTTTCTTTCACCGGATAATCACCATACGTCACCCTGCAACTATATTCACGTACATTAGCAAGAAGACCATACCGAATCGTACCAACACGATTCCCATTATACCCGCCAGTCATACCATAACTGCAAGAAGTGTAATCAACAACACAAACATCGCCGACTTCATACTTCGCAATCGGTTGGTTGCACACTTGAGCACGATTATCAACAAACTGCTGTTGTTCCTGAGGCTGCATAATCACTCGCGCACAACGCTCCCAAGCATACGTCGCTGGCTGCGTATCTGAAGGAAACGCAACGCGAACCGTATCTCCGCGAATCGGGTCAAGCCAATCAACCGAACACGTAGCCCTATTCAACCCAGCCATCTTTTTCTTATTCACACTGCCTTCAACATAACAGGAACTTGCATAATAATCTCCTCGTGATTCTGTATTCTCTTCAGGACAACCAGTCAAATCAACCAAACAACCATCACCCATCTGAATTCCTTCAGGAAGCGGAGGCTCCTCAAGCACGCTCAATAATGCAGCAGCTAATTCTGTTTCAGATAGCGCGCCATTCTCTCCGCCGCCACCGCCGGGGTTATTCGCTTCCAAAGAATCAACGCGCTGATGAAACCGTCCCCAAAGCCTATCCGGATCGTGACCATACCTCACTGCCAATACTATAATAGCTCCTTGCGGAGTGTTCGATGCCGCGAGTTGAGCAAGAGTACCCACCTCATCCATAATATCAGCAACCTCACTCAAATCCTCAACAATTCTGTTCAACTCCCGACCAATACGCGAACGGTCAAGTTCGTCTTCGATATCTCCCGTAATTGATTCCCAAAGATTCGTAAAGAAATTCGCCTGCACAGGAACAACTAATAATAAAGCAATGAGAACAAACACCGCTCCTTTTTTCATGCCGTTACACATACTGAACAGTTATATAAATGTCACGGTCACAAGAATGTTTTCTATAATTAGTATTTCGGCGCGTTTTCCATGCTGATCATCATGAATTCTGTTTCCTTGATTTTGAAGATGAGCAGTTTCAGGTATTCCGCCAAGACCGGCGCCCACAATTGAGGGTTTTTCTTTCGGAAGACGTCGATTGCGGCCTCGAAATCAACATACTCGCTGAAAATGAACTTCGTGAGCTTTTTTTGCTGATTGTACGCATCAATGACCTTTGAATAATAGTCCGACGCGCGCGTGATGAGCGTCTTAAGCTCGCTGACGGCCCCTTTATCCTTCAGCAAATCCTTGAACTCGTTCATTTTTGATTTGTCCATAATCTGCGCAATCTTGAGAATGTAATCCCCAATCATGCCCAGGAAATAAATAATGTACGAAACATACAGCAATTCCAAAGAGGACAGATTGAATTTGTGCGCAGCAGCTGAATTGTTCAGCGCATACTTGATCGCTCTTCGCGCCAACAACACCTGTCGCTGCACCTCAAAACCCTTCTCAATGATATCCGTCGCATTCTCCCCTGACTCAAGCAGTTCAAGCGTCTCGGAAAAAATGCTTTTGGTAATGTGCGATGTTCGATTAATAATTGAATGCAAATCAATTGTTTTAATATCCCAAAAAATGTTGATAACAATCTTGTTCGATGTGACTTCCATGATTTCAGCAGCGATAAATTCGTGCACGTGCTTACGAACAAACGCAACCTTGCCGGCATTCGGGCCTTGAAGTGTGATAACTGTATACCCATTCAGATACGTAGAAAGCAATAGCTGAACAATTTCGTCCGTAGACTTGCCCGTAATATCAATCGTTAATTCGTGCGAGCTACTTGTCACTGTCGTGGTCGGCATAATTTCCAAAGAATTACGAAGCGTCTCCTGCACAGCCAACGAATCACCTTTTTTGATGCGGTTCTTCGCCAGCCACGTATGAGGGATTGTCATGCAAAAGGCTGATTTCCCAAATTGAATGACCTTTCTTTCGTCCATAAGAATATGAACTGCTCCCTAACTATATAATACTACCTACAAATATATAATTTAATGAAATTCAATAATTAAGCATATATTGCTATCCTCATATATTGAAATAAACTATTTTCTCGACGATAATAAAATACCTATATATCCATGTGTAACATATACTCTACCCATATATACTTCATTAAGTATATACTCATTATTGGTGGTGAAAGCAATCCCTGCAACGGGACACACTCACCACCCAAAAAATATGCGTTCAATGCAACAACTAGACACCTATGCGCTATATGGGTTCATTAGTTATGCAGCCAAAATAAATTCAGAATAAACGCAAATCGGGGGGGTAGTTCAATGAAACAAAATAACACATCCAAATCATTCATCTTTCTCCTTATGCTCGCACTGTTGGCAGTAGGAGTCAGCGCAGCACAGTCAGCCGTCGATTTCGGCACCGCGAACGACTATGTCATTCTCGCAAAATCAGGCGTTTCAACAACCGGAACAACCGCAATCACCGGAAACATCGGAGTCAGTCCTATAGATAGTACTGCCATCACGGGTTTCGCGTTATCCGTTGACTCGTCCGACACCTTCTCAACTTCTTCATTAGTAACAGGAAAAATTCACGCATCAGACTATACCTCGCCCACTCCCTCAATTTTAACAACCGCAGTCAGCGACATGGAAACAGCCTACACCGACGCAGCAGGACGCTCTTCACCGGACGCAACCGAACTTGGCGCAGGAAACATCGGCGGCATGACACTCGCACCCGGCCTCTATAAATGGGGAACCGGCGTAACCATCCCGACCGATCTCACTCTTTCAGGCGATGGAGTCTATATCTTCCAAGTCGGCGAAGACCTCGACCTCAGCGCAGGCAAACACATCATCCTCGCAGGCGGAGCGCAAGCAAAGAACATCTTCTGGCAAGTCGCAGGCCAAGCAACACTCGCAACAACCTCCGTCTTCAACGGAAACATCCTCAGCCAAACAGCAATCATACTCAACACCGGCGCAGTCCTCAACGGACGAGCACTCGCACAAACAGCAGTAACCCTCGACGCAAACATCGTCAAGACTCCTGGAACTGCATCGACATCAAGCTCTTCCTCAAGCAGCAGCTCAAGCAATAGCGGAAGTTCTGGAAGCAATACAAACTCCGGAAGTTCAAGCAGCTCGAGCTCAGGAAGCTCAAATACAAACGTAGAAAGCAACATTGATGCTGACGAAAATATCCTCGAAACTACCGTCATCACCCACACAACGGCAAACACCAACCAAGTCATCACGCTCAAAGAATGCACTCCCTGGTCAGACTGCAAAGCAGCATTGAACTCGCGCTCCTGCCTCGAAAACGGCATCACCACGCTCGAAAAACAATCCTGCGAAGAAAACAAAACCAGCATTCCCGCAAAAGTCACCATCTGGACACGCATCAGCACATGGTTCAAAGGACTCTTTTCATAATTTTGAATGATACCTAACACACTCATAAACGAGGAACTCAACATGAAACAAAACAAAACATCAATGAATATATTCGCATCACTCTTCATCTTTGCACTCCTCGCAGTCAGCGTGAGCGCAGGCTATCCTGAATTGCCAGTCGATCTCGGCACGGCAGAAAACTTCGCAATCCTCGCAAAGTCAGGCATCTCAACAACCGGAACAACCGCAATCACAGGAAACATCGGAGTCAGTCCTATAGATAGCACCGCCATCACCGGATTCGGATTGATCATGCATTCTTCTAACACCTACGCAACATCCTCATTGGTCACGGGCAACGTGTACGCAGCAGACTACACCGCTCCAACTCCCACAATCATGACAACAGCAATCGGCGACATGGAAACAGCATACGCCAACGCACTAGGACGCTCCTTACCGACCACCACCGAACTCGGTGCTGGAAACATCGGCGGACTCATCATCGCACCCGGACTCCACAAGTGGGGCACCGGAGTCATCATCCCTGCAGACGTTACATTCTCAGGCAGCTCAACAGACATTTGGATCTTGCAAGTCGCAGGAACACTCGACATCAGCTCCGACACTGACATTCTACTCGCAGGCGGCGCATTGGCCAAAAACATCTTCTGGCAAGTCACCGACGCAACAACCATCGGAACCGGCGCGACCTTCAACGGAAACATCATCGACCTGAAAGAAATCGTAGTCAGAACCGGCGCAACACTCAACGGACACGCACTCTCACAAACAGCAGTCACCTTAGACGGAAACGCAGTAACCTCCCCCACTGGCGTCGTTACTCTCAACTACGCACCTGTTTATGTCGGCCCCATCGCGAACGTCACGATGAGCGAAGACACAACGAACACCGTCTTGAACATCTCAACCGCATTCACCGATGTTGACACCGCCGATTTGGACTGGACCGTAACGGCTCCCGCAAACTGGACCGTCACCATCAATGACACGTCAGGAATCGTCACCATCATACCGATGGCAAACTTCTTCGGAATCGGAAACCTCACCTTTTTCGCAACCGATAGAATCTTCACGTCAAACGCAAGCGACACGATCTTCGTGACCGTAACAACCGTCACTGACGTGCCGAACTTCAGCCCGGCAGTCGCGGACCAAACCGCAACCGTCGGCACTGACTTCAGCTACACCCTCCCCGGATTCCACGGCGACGGCGCAGCATTGACGTACAACGACAACAACACTGAATTTGACATTAACAACGCAACAGGACTCATCAACTTCAACCCGACGGCTGAAGGCGTCATTTACGCAAGCATCAACGCCTGCGACGCAATAGTCTGCACTGAAAGCAATTTTACCATCACCGTCGCACCGCGACCCGACTCACACTCAAGCAGCGGCGGCAGTAGCGGTGGAAGTGGTGGCGGAAGTTCAAGCGAAACCGCCAACAACGGCGGAAGCTCCGTAACCGTAAACTGCGCCGAATGGTCAGCATGGTCAACCTGCTTTTCAGACGCAACACGCACACGAAACTGCGAAAGCCCTGACAACGCAGTGCCTTCGACGGACATCAGCTCTTGTGTACCTGCCCAAACACCTGCAAGCCAAGTAGCATTTACGCCTGAACCGACAGTGCAAGACAGCACCGAATTCACGAGCGGAAACCAAATCACCGGCCAAGCAACAAGCCCCATCGGAAACAAAACCGCATGGTGGATTGTAGCACTTATCATCGCAGGCATCGTCGGAATCGGCTTGAGCGGATACTATTATTTGAAAAAGTAATCATTTATTTTTTTTACATTTTGAATTAATCCACTGGGGGTGGAACATATGAACAAACCGAATAAACAACAGAAAAAAACTTTGCAGTTTTTGACCGCCTCACTCATCCTGGCAGTATTCGCGATAAACACCTCGTTTATGTCACCCTATTCTTATACTTCAACGTCTTCACTATCTTTAGCTGGTTTGAAGGAAACATATTGTTTATTTGGGGATGAACAATGATGCGCCGAACAACACCTACGCTCTCCGTTCTTCCCTGCAGTATTCGTGCTGCACTCATCCAAGAACACTCAATTTGTTTCTCTTCAATTCGTAACTACAGCAAATAATCCACGGGGGTGGAAACATGAACAAACAAAACAAGAAATCAACAAAAAATTGGCAATTTTTAACGGCCTCATTAATTATGGGCCTATTAGCAATACTTATGGTAGGTTCTGTCTTTGCAGCAGACACCACGCGACCGACCGTCACGGCAATCTATCCGCAAAACAACGCGCAAGAATTCACGCCGAACCAAGACATCAGAGTCACGTTCAGCGAAGACATGAACCCGTCAACAATCAACGCTGACACGTTCACCGTATTCCGAAGAACAACTCCGGCATCCGGCGCATACCGCGCAGAAGAAATCAGCAAAGTAGTCATGTACAACAGCAACACGCGAACGGCGACATTCATGCCCAACTACGACCTCAGCGCAGGCCAAGTCTACGGCAACGTCTTCACCGTCACCGTCACGACCGGAGCAAAGGACCTCGCAGGCAACTCCCTCGGACAAGACTACATCTGGAGCTTTACCACGGGACAAGACGCATTCAACACGGACAGCACAACCTCGCAGCAAACCCAAATCACCACGCTCGCAGGAAGCACCGCACCCGTCGCAACACCGACCGCAGCACAAACACTCATCACGAGCAACAACTGGCTCTGGTGGGTACTCGCAGCAGCAGTATTGTTAGCCATCATCGGCATGATCATTTTCGCGTCAACACGACACGAAAAGAAGAAAGTCGCGCACCACAAAATGCACAACAGCCCGTTCGGCGACGTACACCCCGTTATTGACCTCGAAGGCATCGGCCCGGTCTACAACAAGGAACTCCACGCAATGGGAATCAACAACACCAAACAATTGTGGCACGCAGACGCAGCACACATCGCAAAGAAAACCAGCGCACCCTTGGCAAGCGTCAAGAGCTGGCAAAACATGGCTGAACTCTCCAGCGTCAACGACATCGGACCGCAATACGCGGAATTGTTGGAACGCTCAGGAGTCCACAGCATCGACGACCTCAAGCGCTACGACACGGCAAAACTGTTGAAGCTCATCAAGCACAAACAGGACTCTTTGGACATCAAAATCCAGGGAAACACGCCCGGTCACGACTTGGTCGCAAACTGGATCAAAGAAGCAAACGACCACAAACGCTTCACCGCATAAAAAACACTTTGTTTTTTTCTTTTTTTTATTTTTACACTTTACACTCACCAGACACTAACGAGAATAAACACGACGAGGCCAACCATGAAAACAATCCACATCAGCACCGATGACGTCAAGAAAGGATACAACAACGTCAAGAAAGGATACAAAAACGTCAAAAACAGCATTGTCAAAGGCACCAAGAAAGCACGCGCCAGCATCAGCAAAGCGCAGCACAAAACAGAACACGCCATCAGCAACAGCCCCAAAGCCGCCGTCGCCATAGCAGCAGGAGTTGGAGCCGTCATCGGCGCAACCGGCGCAGCGATCTGGAATCACAATCGCAACAAAAACGCGGCCAAAGCAGAAAAGTCAGCCAACTCCGCAAAAGGCGGCAGAATGACGGCAGCCAAGAACAGAGCATCAAAATCCGCAGGCGGCAAAGGACACGTCAAGAACCGCCCCGCAGGCAAGAAAATACTGAGGTAAACACATGAAAACACACACATTCATTTTCGCAGCGCTCCTATTGCTCATGCTCACGGCATGCACCGGCACCAACTCAGGACGAGCAACATTCGTCTTAACAGACGCAGCAGCAGATATGGGCTCGGTCACCAAAGTCAAAGTCACCATAGATAGCGTCCAAGCACACCACGCAACCGGCTGGGTCTCGGCCTCAACTACACCGCAAACCTATGACTTACTCGCACTCAAAGCATCCGGAAATAGCGTCTTGATCGCGGACACACAGCTCCGCGCCGGAACCTACGACCAAGTACGACTCCACATCACCAAAGTCATCATCACGGACGAAAACGGCGATCACGTCGCCAAATTGCCTTCTGACGACCTCAAACTCGTCGGTAAACTACAAATTGTAGCAAACCAAACCTCCACCATCACGTTCGACTTCATCGCGGACGAATCACTACACATGACCGGCAACGGCCTCTACATCTTCGCACCCGTCATCAAGCTCGAAACACGAACAAACGCAGAAGTTGACACCAACACACAATCCGACGTCAAAATCAGCGGCGGAACAAGCCAGTCGATCAAACAAAGCATGGACATCGACGGAAACATTGGCGAAGGACTCAAAATTGGAAAGGATGCTAAGCTCTCCCTCAACGGCAACAAAATCACCGAAGAACTCAGAGTAAGCATAACTTAATCACAAAACATTGGAGGAACAAACAACCATGGCAAAATCCAGCAGAGGCGGCCGAATGACCGCAGCAAAGAAACGAGCAGCCAAATCAGCAGGCGGCAAAGGACACATCAAGAACCGAAAAGCGGGCAAGAAAATCATGAAGTCATAATTTCAACACGGAAGCGAAAGCTTCCTGTTGAACATTTTTTTAACTTTTGAAAATAGAAAAGACAGAATATCGCACGGAGGTGCACACACATGTTACTAACAACCAGCATCATATTAGGATTTTTGATCAGCCTCATCATCTCGGCGCTCGTCATCTTCCTCGCCACCAAACTCTTCGGAGAAAGCGAAGGATTCGGAACAGCACTCATGGCCTCCCTCGCAGGAGCAGTCATCTTCGCACTCGCAAGCTACTTCCTCGGCTTCGGCTGGATCGCAGCCATACTCGCAGGAATCGCATGGCTCATCGCACTCAGCAGCCTCTACAGCATGGGACTCGTCAAGTCCTTTGTCGTAGCAATCATCATTTGGGTATTCGCAAGCATCGTCAGCTACGTTTTGCCGACCATTGCGGGACCCCTGTAAAATGGCATACGGAATCCTAGGCGGACCATTCGGCTTCGGCGGAATCATCTGGATTATCGCCCTACTGGCAGCAATTTGGGTGATTTATGACGTACTCGTCAACAACACAAGACTCTCCACCGGCATGAAAATACTGTGGATACTCTGCGCATTGGTGTTCAGCATCATCACCGCAGTCATCTACTACTTCGTCGGCAGAAACTCGCGAAACGACCTCTTCAGAAGGTAACACTATGAAAACAAACACTGGAAAACTCAAAGACATACAAAGCTGCATCAACGCAAAAGACGGACTCTACTACATCCCCCGCAAGAATGTAGACAAGTTCGAGCGCGACAGCAAAAACGAAGGCAAAGACACGCAGCCCATCATGACGTACGGAGACTACATCGTCTACCTCAAGTCAGACTGTACGCCTATGGTCAACATCCCCTTGGCAAAGTTCAACTTTACCTCAGGAACGTTTGAGAAAAAATGGGGTCCGGAACACAAAACAATCGTTTTGACGCCGAACCACTCGAGCATCCGAAAGGTCGAAATCGAAATCCAAGGCATGAACATCCACAAAATGCGATTGCTCAAGGACAAAACAGGCGACGTGTTAGAAGACATGGCCCACATCAAGATTACGCGACACTACCGCTTTGCGGAAGGAACGCGCGAAAACAAAAGCGACAGATACTCGGCATCGCCCGGCAAAAGAAAAGCAAAGGTGATGGTAAACATCAACGAATAAAACATTTGGGGAGAGGTGGCTTTATGCAAAAAAGAACAATGAATCAACTCAAGGACTTACACACCTGGGAAGAAGTAAGAGAACTCATGGACATTAACGAAGAAGCAGACTTACTCGCAGAAGACGATGAAAGCACTTTTTCCGGCTTCGAAAGCGGAGCAGAACACGCATATGACCAACAACCCAAGAACGCCGATGACGACTGGTTCGAAGAATAAACCGGTCGAGGACGAAATCGCCCGCACACGCGAACACCTCAAGAAAAAAACACTCCTTGAACTTATTTTGTTGTCAATGTAACAATTTATTAACAAACACCCCCTGAAGCACTGATATGATAAATCGCAACCAATACCAAAAAGTAGTGCCTTTTATCGTGTTCATACTCGCACTCATCCTCCTCTTCGTTCTTGTACGCCCAGTCATCACCATTCTCTTGGGCAGCGTACTTCTCGCCTACATCTGCTACCCGCTCTACAAGCGAATCATGAAAAAAATAAGGTATCGCTCGCTCTCCATCGTCCTATCCATCGTCATCGTCACACTTATAGCCGCCATTCCCGTCATATTCCTCACTTACGAAGTTGTCGAACAAGGATACATTTTCTACGACTCATTATCCAGCAACATCCAAGAAGGAGCAATCTTCGGATACGGTTGCACGAGCGCAGACTCAAAAGTGTGCGCCATCATGAACCAAGTCGAAAAAATCAGTTCAGAACGACTCGCCACCTTCGGCGTTGACAAACAACTCCAAAAACTCGTACCCCTGATTGAAGAAAAAATAACCCTCTTCATCCTCCGCATCCCCCTCATTGTCGCAGAAATATTATTGACACTCATCCTCTGCTTCTTCATCCTCCACGGCAGACAAACCATCATCACACAAATCTCAGATATTCTTCCCATGCGCACACAAACAAAAAACAAACTCATCAACCAATTCAAAAACATCACGCACACCGTCATCTACGCACAAATACTCGTTGCATTCGTCCAAGGAGTCGTCGGAGCAATAGGATTCTACCTCTTCGGAATCCCTTTCCCCATCATTCTAGGCCTCGTCTTAGCATTCGCCTCATTACTCCCCACCATCGGGACCGCACTCGTCTGGGGACCCGCGGCAATCTGCCTCATCATTGGCGGCTATTACACAAATAACCCCATCATCATGTGGAAAGGAGTCGGACTCTTCCTGTACGGACTGTGCATCATCAGCACCATCGACAACTTCCTCCTCGGCAAGCTTGTCAAAGAAAAAGCCAACATCAACCAAATCATCGTCATCATGGGAGTCATCGGCGGCGGAGCATTGTTCGGTGTCGTCGGCATCTTTATCGGGCCAATACTGCTGCCACTTCTCATTACGTATTTTGAAACGTTCAAAGAAAGATTCAGCAAAAAAGATTCGGCAACGAACTACTAATACTATCCCCTCAAGATTTAAACACGGGAGAAAAATCCTGGATCACACCATGAACATGTTCAAACCAACGCAAGCAAAGACCGTCAAAGACTATCTTGCAGCCGTGCCTGAGGGAAGACGCAAAGACGTGCAGTTTCTTCACCAATTCATTCAGAAAAATGCTCCGACACTCAAGCCACATTTCGCGTACAACATGCTCGGCTACGGACAATTCCCCTACAAAAACTCAAAAAACGAACTCCTCATGTGGCCCGTGATTTCTCTCGCCAACCAAAAAAACTACATGAGCATCTACGTCTGCTGCGTTCATAACGGCAAATACATCGCCGAAAGCCACAAAAAAGAATTAGGAAAAGTAAGCGTTGGCCGAAGCTGCATCCGACTCAAAAAAGTAGAAGACGTCAACTTAAATACATTGAAGAAAGTTATCAAGGAAGCAGCCAAACACCCTGGACTTGCGGGATATTCCTCCAAGAAATAATGTCGATCAAAAAACGCAGGTAGAAAGGAATTCATTCTTTTTTATTCTGTTCTTCCGTATCCTCTTTGATGCCCAACCAGTCATACATGCCCTCACGGCTGTGTTCCGAGAGATATTTGATGACGAACGCGACTCTTCGGTCAATCGCTTCTTGGGATTTTAACGAATGCATGTATCTCAGTATTTCTTTTTTACGGTGCGGAGGAAGACTTCCAAAAACCGAACGAAGCTCGTGCTTATCCAACGCCGTTCCTAAAGACTCATGCATCGGAATCAACCGAGAAACAGGATCGAACGCCAACGTAATGTTGACCTTATCTCCAACCTGAACTGACGCTGCCTTACACATCTCACCATTGACATAGAGTCGCCACGCACCTGAGAATTTTACCAACGTTTGCTTGAACTGCTTCCCGTCAATCGTTCCTTGGACCGGGATAGGCCCTCTTTCTTTCCCCGACTTCTGAAACAATGCTCTCAAGACTGAAAGAGGAACAGGAACATACGGATTAATCCCGATAATGTCAATCTTGGCGGAGAACTGCATATGCTCTTTGTGCAGAGGGGGCTATAATAAGGTGATGTAAAGGACAGAAGAGATATATTACTTCGCGAATTTTTGCGCTAGCTTTTCCAAGCGCTTAAGACCGATGCCCATCTTTTTCAAGAGAAGAATCTGATCTTTTACTTGATCGCTACGGAGCCCGTTTCGACCGTAGTGACTATCAATCAATTGTCTTGCAGTATTGGCATAACTGGCACCGATGCCTTCATCCTTAAACACGAGAAGAGATTCCGGCCCGAAGTCTTTGAATTCGGCAACGCGGGCTGCCGTGTATCCGCTTTTGATCAGGCGCACTATGTCCGCGCCGTCAAATGCAGGGAATGCGTTTGCTGTGGTAGGCACAATATCCTGACGGATGAATGTAAGGACCTCCTGGCTGTCAAAGCGCTTATCATAACTATTTGCGATTTCAAAGTTTCCACCTGCCGATTCAATGGCGACAATAACCTGTCCGCTCATCGAAGGGGCTGTTCCCCAAAACGAACTACTGCGTTTATTTCTTTCTCGCGGAAGATATTTTTCCGCAGTTTCTGGCGCGATCTTTGCCCTCACCAGAGCCACTGCTTCCTGCGGAGGGCAAGCATACTTGTTTGCACGATCCGCCACACACTCGCATTCTTTTACAAGGGTCGCGATTTGCTTTGCGCTGAATTTTCGGTCAAATGCGTTCGCGACAGTAGGATCCACTTCCTTGAGTGCGACAACGTCATCGATTGAGAAACGCGTGGAGAATACGTTGGCCTTCTCAGCAGGCACATCTGCACGAACGAGCTTGATAGTCTTGACACCTCGGAGGCGATCTTGACCTTGAAGAGTGTAAGCGTTCGCGACATCCGGACTGACGTTTGCTGAAGCGAGTGCTTCGATGTCATCCTTGGTGTAGCGAGGCAAATAAGTTGTTTCCATAGACGGTAGAATCAGAATACCCTATATAAATCTTTCTATTTTTACCACTACTGAGTTACAATAAAATAGAAAGAAAAGAGAAAAAAAAAGACTTACTTTCTTGCTTTCGCGACAATGACGCAAAGCACGCCAATGACTCCTGGGAACACAGAGGCAACGCCCATGCCGAGCCACAGCGTCGTCACAACAGCGCCAGCCATGATAATGGCCAAGCCGATTGCTGCCCAACGCGTCAAGTGCTGATGCACCTTAAACATGCCCGGCAACAACAAGCCAAGCGCGCCCGCAACTTCAGCAATGCCGATAAACCAAAAAAACCAAAGCGGAAATGGCAACGATGCAAGTTGTTCAGCAGTCATGAAGAACTTCATCACGCCTGAAAAACCAAACAATGCTGCAAGCAACACCTGCAAAATCCACAACACAATATTCATTGCTTTTTTCATTTTATACCTCACTCGTCAACTACAACTTTGAATCCGCCGACCGCCATACGCTTCATGTCAAACGGCACAGGCCTGTCCTTCCAACCTTCACTCATACTGGGATCGTTCATGACCTTCTGGTTGATTCTGTTACGGTCTGCCTTTGACTTGTACATGATGAATGCAAACACAACGGTTTCGCCCGCCTTTGCCTTCGCCATCTTTTTGTACTTCAGCGAAGAAAATTTCACGTTCAACTCGTCGCCAACGCACTCGTAATAGCCAATCGCGCCGTTCTTCCGCATCAACTTGCCCATCACGCGGGACATCTTGCAGTATTCTGCGATTTTATTTTTCTTTATTGGCAACACAAAACCATCAACATACGTCATAGAGCACCTCGCTCGGTTTTTATCTTCACTACTGCATGTAGTTCTTCTTCCCTTCCAAACACTTCTGAACGGTAGCTTTTATTCTTTTCTCTCTTGTCGGGGCCGTCTTTGCACTATACACCCACCAATTGAAGATTTTGAATGAGGAAGGGGAGAGACTCTTGAAGTGTTTTAATGCTGCCGGATGCTTCTTTAATTCTTTCAATAGTTCCGGATGCGTGCGCTTCGGATGCGCGTGATCGATGGTTTTCTTCGTCAAACCTTCTTTGTATCTCTGCAAACCCTGCGGACTCATCAAGCCCTGCTCAATCATCATCTTCGCGTATTTGAGCGTGTTACTACTCCACCTTGCTTTATCCGTGCGCTTTCTGAAACAAATGCGGTATTTGTCTTTGTCCAGCGTCTTCACTGTCGTGTCAATCCAGCCAAAACAAATCGCCTCATGCATCAAGTCATGATACGTCATCCAATACTTCCCAACGTGCTTCTTGTGCTTTACAACGTACACCATCGACTCCTTTTCGTGATGTTTCTCAAGCCACTTGCGCCAATCAGCACGAGAATGCGGAGTGAACTCAGTCATGTTTTCCCTGCAACACTAGACCGATTTAAACTCTTCGAAAACCTATATGCAAACTTTATATAGAAATACCACTCATACCTCCTTATGCACAAATACGCGTTGTTCGGACTCACACTGTTACTTCTCGTAAGCTGTATGACCCCAACACCAACGCCTGAACCAACTCCAAAAGAAACGCTCTGCACTGCCGAACAACGCACTGCGGACTTTTGCACGCAAGAATACGGACCCGTCTGCGGCTGGAACGACGAAACCATCCAGTGCTTCAGATATCCCTGCGCAACCGAATACAGCAACCCCTGCACGGCCTGCAAAAATGAACACGTCAAGTCATGGACCCCCGGAAGCTGTCCGAACACGCCCCCTACTTCCTGACCAAAACGCTAATAAAGCCTTCTTCTTACTTTAAAAGCATTCAGGAGTCCGCGAACTGTTTCACGTTCTCCAAGAGGAACAACATATGCCAACAGACCACAACCGAATGAACAAAGTCAGACGCGTCATCAAAGACCAAATCGCACTCCTAGAAATCAAGTGCAAAGACGGTAACGCAACCCGCGACGAACAAAAAGAACTCGCGAAGTTGAAAAGAAAACTAGAATAGATATTTTTCTTTCATCTTTTTTATCTTCTAAAAATTTCTCAGAAAACTAGTTTCGTCTTTTATTCTTCCAGAACGGTCTGCGCGCATTACTGCCTTGAGCGGGTTTGTGAAACGGTCTGTCGTTCGGCGTGTACGGAATAATAATTTTTTCAAACTTCGGCAAAATCGTAAAAGGAACTTCACGCTTAACGGTTCGCAAAATTTCTCTAAAGTCACGAACATCTTGAGATGAAACAAAAGTGACTGCGTCACCCTTCGCGCCAGCTCTTGCCGTACGACCGATTCGGTGAACGTAGTCATCCGGCGTTTGCGGAATATCATAATTATACACGTGAGAAATATTGTCAATATGCAAGCCTCGAGAAGCAACGTCCGTCGCGACAAGAACGCCTTCGCCCTGCGCGTGAAGAGTATCAATCGCTCGCGTTCGTTGGTTCTGCGCCAAACCACCGTGAATCGCGATAGCGTCAATCTTTTGCGACTTCAAACGCTTCGCAACCTTATCACAACCGTGTCGCGTCTTGCAAAACACGACGGCGATACCTGCAGTTTCGCTCTTGATTAAGTGAACTAGCAATGATAGTTTGTCATTCGGCTCAACTTGGTACGCGCGCTCGACAAGCAACGTCTTGTCAACCTGCAACTTTGTCTGGATAGTGGAAGGCATGTTCATGTGCTTCTTCACAAGCGTCTGCAAACGAGGCGAAAGTGTTGCGCTGAACAACACGGTTTGTCTTTGCTTCGGAATTTGCTGAATGATTCGTTCAACGTCATCAATAAATCCCATATCAAGCATACGGTCGGCTTCGTCAAGCACGAGGTACTTGACTCCGCCAAGCTTCAAGCCGCGGTTCATCAAGTCAAGCAAACGACCAGGAGTAGCAACAATCACATCTGCAGAACGGGACGCGTTAATCTGCGGGCCAATACCAACACCGCCAAACACGGCAACAATCTTGAACGGCATATACTTCGAGAAGCCTCGCAATGCATCGCTGACTTGGAGACATAATTCTCTTGTCGGCGTCAAAATCAAGCCCTGCAAACCGCGGTTCGGAGACAGCTTGCACAACATCGGAATGCCAAACGCCGCCGTCTTTCCAGAACCCGTCTGTGATTGCCCAATAACATCCTTGCCCTGCATGAGCAACGGAATCGACTGCATCTGAATCTGCGTCGGCGCAGTATAACCAAGATCAGTAACTGCTTTTAACAGCGGTTCGGGCAAGCGTAGTTCGGAAAACGTCATGTGTTTAGCTACTCGTTAGAATAGTAGTATTTAAACCAAAAACTGCCTTTATAAATGTTCGTATTTAAATGGGGACGACGAGTTTCACTTCAACGCAGCATTGATACAGCTCCATTCAGCCACACCAATACTTGCAGGAATATACTTGTCCTGCTCAAACGCTTTACGCAACTCAGTTTTCCACGCGTTTTCCTGCGCAGTCAACGATTTGTTTTCCCCAAACGAACGCAACGCAACCAAACGGTCATTCAGCGAACCGCGTAACAAATCTTCTCGTAACTTCCGCAAATCAGCACTCTGCGGACACTCCATATCCGCAACCCGCGAAAAAAAAGTCGGAACAGACACCGGCACAGACGCAACTACTTTCTCCACTGGCACACACTTCGTCTTCAACGAGACATACACACGCGACAACTCAGCCTTCTTTGCCTCGCACTCAACCAATTCAGGTGCTTCCAAACCAACAAACAACCGAGACAATTCCCCTGCACGCGCAATCGCTTTTTCGACACACGATAGCTTCACGTCAATCGTTCCCTGCGGAACCTGCACCGACAACTTTCCCAACTCTTTCTTTGCCGCAGCGTACTGATGCGCTCCCACCTTCACCGCAAGTGACGAAACCTCTTTCGCCAATCGAACGCTTTCTCGCCGCAAATACGACCCGAACTCCGTCGGACGTGGAACGTACACTACCTCCAGCAACTGAATACACTCGGCTGAGGCTTTCCCCGACACATACTTCCCCAACGCTTTCTGTTGTCGTAACAATTGTTCGTGCTGGTCACGCACAACAATAAGTTCACACCTCGCCCGCTCAGGCTGAGCAACATAACTATCAATCTCTCTCACCAACTCATCACAACGAAGAACGCCTTCCTTGAAACCTTTTGCCTTCTTTCGAATTTCGCCATCAAATAATCGTCCCGTAGCCAAACGAGAACGCTCATAGGATAATGCGCTCATCACCGAGGGAGAAGGTTCGCGAGAAGCATACTGCGCAACCACATCCAGTAAATGACCTAGCTCATCCCGCTTACTTTGTCGCATAACTTCTTCCTCAAGAAAATACGATTTCGCACCAAACTTTTTCAAAAACGCATACTGTTGGAGAAGTGTTTCCTTATCCTCACGAACTCCCTCAAGCTCAGAAATCGTCACCGCTCGCGACTCCTGCTTATCTGCCAACGCCATGCGCTCTTCCAGCCTCGGAACAACCTGTTTTGTTGTCGCAACTACCTGCGCCCGAAGCTTTTTTGTCACGTTAAGCTGTTCAATAAAATAAGACTCTGCGCTCTTCGGAGCTTCCTCATATTTCACGGCAAGTGATAAAAGCGGATTCATTCGTTGCACCAGCTGCACAAAAGGTTCTGCCCCGCCAAATAGCGCAGCCCGACGCATTTCTGCAACGTACACATCATGATTCTCCTGGTGCTCATAAAAAATTTTAACTTCAGAACGCAACTCCCCATTAATGCGCGCCGTCCCTTCGTATGCTCGAAGCACATGCTCAATATTGCGTTTCAACGGTTTAGTCATAACCCCTCCGGCTTTTTGACATCAAGTTTTGGTTCCGAAAGCGGAATCTGTTCAGCAATCGAATCAAGCAACACATACCCCTCGCCATCAACAATCGGTCCTGCAGGCGCTTTCGCGAGCGCTTTTACTGCTTCAATTCCTGGCTTCATCGCCTGGTACAGCCTGTTTTTCAGCACGCAGTCCAACTCCTCCGGCGACACGTAAGAATCACGCATGCGACGCCCCTTTTTGGTCGCGCAATCCCGCAACATATGCCAACGTCGCCGCCTTCACGTCCTTATCCGTAATAATCGCGCGAAGCTTTCCCAACATCGACACCTTTTCCGCGTAGCTTACCTGTTGCCCAAAACCCGACGGACGTTCATACGACTTCGAATTCGCACTCACTCCCGCGCAAATGTTGTGCAAGTCCCGAGGAACAAGTCCGTGCTGGTGCGCAATCAACGCGCTCTCCATCCAGTCACGAATCTTCACGTAACCGTTCTGCACTCCTGAACGCAACTTTGCCTGAAACACAGAAACGTACTCCGTCGGCTTCTGCGGACCTTTCACCTCAATCTGACACTGACGCAAACGATCCATCAACGCGCTGTCCCCATTCAATGGATGGTTTGACGTCGCGATAAACACGTAATTACCCTGACAACCCGACTTGAACCCCTGCAATTGGTTCATCAGTTCACCAAGAACTCCCTTATCCTCTGGACGTTTATCGAGCTCTTCGCGCGCAAAGAATAATGTATCAATATCTTCAGCCACGAGCGCATACACCGCCTCACCACGATGCACTTCCTCAAACAACTCGCGCACATTCTGCTCTGATTTGCCGTAATACTCATTCTTAAACCCGCGAAGTTCCTTAATGACAAACGGAGTATTCTCTGCAGCAGCAATCTTTTGCGCTTCGTTCAATACAATTTTGATACCTTCAGATTTACCTGTACCTGGAGGTCCCCATACCGTCACCGTCTGCCGCAACGGACCATCCGCCGCGTTCGGATTCTTGCGCTCCTTCACACAATAATCAAGCGCTTCACGCATCACACCTTTCAATGTATCAAGAAAAACCTCGTTACCGACATACGCATCGCGCGAAACTTCCGGAAGCGCAACGGATTTTGCAGCAGCATACTTTCTGCACGAAAAACCCGCAATCGTCGTTTCACCAATCTTTACCGCAACCGACTCTGCCTGTTTTACCAATGCAGCATATTTAGGATGGTCCTTTTGCTGCAACGCCTCACGCACTACCCAACCATACAAATCCTTTGTTGCACCGAGCAACTGCGCTCCCGAACGCGACGGAGCAGTACCTAAAAGATAGCGCCTTACGATCTCGACAGCAGACACATCCCCATTCGTCAAGTCTATCGTCTGCTTTCCCGGAAGCGGAATCTCTGCGACGCTCTCCAGCGATCCCAACGCAGCAGCAGCTCCCGCATACTGCGCAAATACATCGCGGAACTCCTCCTTATGCGCGCTCACCTCGGCAGGCAGGTTATTCAAGCGCAACGTTTCGCGAAACGCGCTCACCGTGCCCAAAAACTTCTCGATACTGTCAGCCGCAACAGCCGCAGGCGAACTTAGCCTCGCCTGCGAACCGTCACGCTTCGCCATCTCCACGTCAAAACGAAAATCGCTCTGTAGTTTCGCACTCCAATACTTGACCTTTCGGTCAAGCAGGGACGCGTCGATGGCGAATGTTTCAGGCATTGCGCACCTCAAAACTCAAGCAGGTCTTTGCGCACTTTTGCCGCCCGAACATCCATACGATGGTTGTACTCGTGATTTTGCTTCCGTAATTTTTCCAAACGATCCGTGCGATTCTCCTCAGACGTTTCACCAATGCGGGCGACCGCCTCAATCGAAGAATCCTTTGCATCGCGCACATCATTCATCAATTCGCGAGTGCCTGACTTGATGTTGCTGACAACGGAGATCCCCTCCGAAACCGTGTCAAGCACGTCCTTTTCAGAAACCCCGACGGGCTTGCGTACAAACGGCGCGTACTCCATACGTTCACACTCAAGCATGTTACGGTGCTCCGTAAGCGCAGCACGATTATTCTGCTGTTCCAACAACTGCTCCTGATTATACTTCAGCTCCTGCGCTCGAATAGTGATCGCCGAAGTTGTCCGTGAACGATTAATCCCGGTTTCCTGCTTTTTCACTTCAAGAGAAGTCAGTTCTCGGACATATCCCTTCAAGCGTTCCTCCATGCTACCTTTTCCAGCATCCTCATCAGGAAGCTTTCCATACTCATCCTTCGCCCGCTGATAATCCGATTTCAACTGGTTGAAATCCTCCGTTATCTTTTTGTGCTGCGCCTCAAGACGGGAATTCACCGATTCCACTTCGCGCACTTTTTCATTCAGCACCTTCCCTTCTTCCAGAAGCGTCTGAATTCCTGTTTCTGCGCGCTTTATTTTTTGGTCCGCGGCACAAATTTTTTCGGTTATACAGTCATAATCTTTCTGCCATCGTTTTTCTGCGCTCGTAATCCCGATAGGATCAGTTATGTACGTAACTAAAATCCCCAAAATTCCCTGTGGCTTTCCTTTTGCGACATACGCCGCATGCGATTGATCGCTGCTCGCACGCGCACTCGTAAGCGCATCTCTGGGTGAATTACTCACGTCAGCACACGCGTTGTTGATTTCCGAAGTACTTACTTCGCTTTCAAGGCTCGAAACCGACGTTCCTTTATTTGCCTCATACGTTCCATTTGTGTTTGTCATTTATTACCCTCCAATACTTTGTCCACGAGCGAAGCCCCTTTGTCCTTCATGCGCTCATATGATTGTGACATGCTATTGAACGTATTCGGAGAACAACTATGGATTGCAAGTGCGGCTGTGATACCGAGACCGATGTAGAACGCCTTTTGCACGAACGTTGTTCTGCCATAATGAAAATGGCTTTCTGCAGGTTGTTTTTCCATAACAACTAAAGAAGAAACACACTATTTAGTCACGCGCTGTAGCGGGAAGGACAACACACTATTTCTGAAAATAACATAAACAAGAAGAAACTAAAATAAAAATAATAAAAAAGAACTAATTAAACGAGCCGCTGTCGAATGTGGGCGGTCTGTTGTTGTCCGCGACGACAATCGAAACCGTCTTGGTGACAGGTGTGTTGACCTTGTCATTTGCCGTGATGACAACCGAATACGTTCCCGCATCGCTATAACCCGTCGTCTTTGTCGCCGACGTCATCCAGCCGCTGTACGAGACCGTGACCGCGTCCTTGTCTGCGTCCGTGACGGTGAATGACTTTGTCAAGTCAATCGATTCGCCTTCTTTGACGCTCAACGATGACGGACCAGTAATGACCGGAGCGCTGTTTGAGCTCTCAACCGCAACAAGGAAGGTAATGCTTGCCACGCCACCCTTGCCGTCGTCGGCCGTAACCGTGATCTTCTTGACTCCTGCATCGCCTTGCTGGCTATGCCACACTCCTTTTGCGTCAAACGGAGCGCAAAAAGTAACGGTTCATTTGTCGCCGTCAGGGTCGGACACTTTCGGTGCGAGTTCGATTTTGTCGCCTTCCTTCACTGCCAAGTCCTGCATTTGGTTGATAACCGGCTTGCGATTGACATCCGTAACCATTACTTTGACTGTCTTGGAGGTTTTGCCGCCCTTGCCGTCGTCAGCTGTAACGGTGACATCATGCGTTCCTGCGTCCGAGAACGTCGTCATCTTAGTATTCGATGACATCCATCCAGAATACGTTGTGGTAAGTTTGTCACCATCTGCGTCGGCCACTTTCGGCGCGAGCGTGACTTGTTCGCCTTCCTTAACTGTTGCGTCGCTTAATTCGATTGTCGGGACTTTATTGCCCGCAACAATCTTGAGAATGATATCTTGCTTTGTTGACGTTTTACCGTCAGAAGCCGTGATAACAATCTTGTATTCACCGGCATCGCCAACCTTCGTCTGCCACTGACCCTGGGCGTTCAGCGGGGAAGTGAATGTGTACGTAATCTTGTCGCCATCCGCGTCCGTTGCCTTCAAGTTCGGGAAGCTCACCAACTGACCTTCCTGCACTGTCTTGACCGGAACGCCATCTCTGCTGGTTTCCTGCTTCGGAACAACTGCCGTGGTTGCGCCAGTAATGGGTGTAGCTGCTGCCTTTTCCTTCGGATCAACAATACCTGCCGCACAGTCAGTATTCGGCGCTAACGCCGGTTTCAAATATTGACAGCCCGCGAGGACGATTAATAACATCAGAATGATTGCAAGCACGTTGGTCTTCATAATCTAAACACCTCATTACACGCTCGAGAACTCGCGGGCTATTTCTCTCGCTATAATACTAGCCTACTCACACGTTATTTAAACATTATTGTAGTCCAGAACACTCGTTGTCGACGAGAATCAATCACTTATTTGGGACAACACTCCAAGTGATTTTAATTTGCGGTGAAGCGTTTCGAATCTTAATCCAATTGCTCTCGCGGTTTTCGAAATGTTATGGTCAAACAAACCCAACGCCTTGCGCAAATATTCTTTTTCGAATTCTCTTTCAGCCTCAGTTAACGTTAATGGCTGTTCGGGCATGATGCGCGCGATGTTACGGCTGAGCGTCGGTGTGTATTTCGCAAACTGTTTTACTTTGATTGGGTTGAGACTCGGAATGTAGGTCTGCATTGCCGAAGTAATAACGTGCTGTACATCTTGTCTGACATATGAGAGAGGTTCTCGCAGGCTACTTATAGGGATGTCCAGCTCTGCGATGAGTCTGTGAATACTTCTGCGGTCGATGTTCGCGACCTTTGCGGTTTCAAGCACGTTGCCTGCTCGCGAATGCAAGAGTCTTGCCAAATAATTCTTTTTGAACAGTTTCTTTGCCTTCTTGAACGGAATGCTCACGTCAGGCACGTCCATAATCGGATGCTTCAGTGTTTTGCTGATGTCCTGCTCTAATTCTTTGACTGTGACGCCTAAATACTTCTGCATCGCGTCGCTGACTAACGGCTTAATCTTTTCTTCAATAGTCTTTTCTAAATCATTCATACTGGGACTAATAGGTCATACTTTATAAATGTGACTAAAATGTCGCAGTCAGGTGCATTATGTTACAATCAGCGTAACGCTTTCTTTCTCAGAACACTACGCTTCGCACTGCTTGATGAAAAAGACTCTCGCCAAAACAAAGGTGGGCAAGACAACAACAATCGCCGCGATGAGCATAAACAGCACATCCTTCTGCGCCAACCAAACCAAACTGTACTGAAACAGTACTCCGAGAATGATGATGGAGATATACGTAATCGCGACCTTGTAATTCTTGAACGTATGCCACCAGCGCTTCAACGGCACCGAATACGCAACGAAGACAGCATACAACAACACCAGCAATGCCGTAACCGCAATGATAACAATCCCGTCATGACCGATAAACGGAATCGGCGTTTCGGTTGATTTATACGCCGCATAAATCGCTCCTGAGAAAATACCTAAGAAACCCAAAAAGCCAACGAGCGTGACCGAAACAAATCTTGCAATAAACTTCGGAACCGCAATATTGTGCTGCGCCATTCTGGTGCAGAAATACCAATTCGCGCCCTGAAACAGCGTCCAAAACAGGAACAGGTAAAGTAAGACTCGGGCGATGCTTTGATAGATTAATCTCATCACTTTGTCAAACTCAACAAAATCAACCTGCAAATCATTCGTATCTTCAGTTTGCGTAAACGTGCCGAGACTATCTTGCAACAACGCATTCATCCGAGACATGTGGACCGAAAGCGTTTGGAATTCAGCAATGTAGACCTTGCCAAACGCGTACAGGAAGAAGATATCAAGAATGATAACCAAAAACAACAACGGCCAGTTCTTTCTTAGAGAATGAAGAAATTCGGAGTGCATTTTACTCTACCACAACATTAAACTTGAACAATCGCTGATGAGAAGAATCATCATCAGTTAAAATAATCGTGTGTGAACCAGTCTTCGCATTCCAAAATTCGCCAAGGTTCGCTCCCTTATCATATATTGAAACTTCTTTCGGGCGATCCCCCGTAGCGATAAATTCAAATCCGGTTTCAAGTGCAACATTGACGGGCACTCCATCATAACTCATCGTATAGTTCGTTAATGAAGTCACTTCAGCAAACAAAGCATACTTTCCTTCAGGAACTTTAATTAATCCATTCTCAGAATAATGATACGTGCCAGTTTCATCAACAAGTATTGCCCAATTTACTTTCGCGTTTGCTCGCACACCATCATCACAAACGGCAGTACTGCCCGCCGAATAACAATACTTCTTACCCTGGTTTACCATATTTCCATCACCGCAATTCGGATTCAGACTCGCGCTCGCCGCCAACGCATCTGCTTCCGCGCGCGTACCGCAATAGCACGGTGTCGTCAATGTCTTCACACCATCAGTCTCGCACTGCGCCGGATAATCCGTCGGCCACGCACTCGCTGTTCCACCCGCATACGTCTCACTGCAGACCGCTTCGACGGTCATTTCGCGCTTTTGCGGCACGCCTTCTGCGTCTTGCGCAGGCTGGGCAAAGTTCGGCACGTAGAATCCACCGTATGCGGACTTCTTGCTGTCAAACAACTCAAACGTCGCCTTCCAGAGCTCGACCTTGTTCGGGTCGCACAGCAACGAGGAAGCCTTCTGGTAGCGAACAAAGATTTCGCCACCCACTTCAGGAATCTGGTTGGCATTAAGGAATCCGATGGTGAACTGCGCACCTGTTGCTGAATCCGTGAAGGAAAGCGCATTGTTCGTAACCTTACCGTCATCAAGCGGAACTATTTTGTCACCCGTCTTCGCCGCCAATGCTTTACCAAAGAAGCCCCACTTACCATCAACTTCCGTCGCGGCATTTTTTGTCAATGACGTCGCGAACACTTCCTGCGACGCGCGATACACATCATACGCACCACTTGCCTTAAAAACAAACACGAGCGCAACAGTCGTACCCGCATTCGGTTCCTTCAGTATCTTAGTGGTCGTTGGATTGATGCGCTGCTTCGCATAATCACGCTGCGTAATCGACGCAGACTTGGAATTGTCATTGTAACTGATGCCGTCCGCAAACACCGACGTCGCGGAACCGCCAACAAACATATTCTCCGACAACGCAACACTCGGACCAACCGAGTACGGTTTGTCTCCTTCGCTGTTGATCGCCAAACCCTTCGCCGGATCAAGAGAGTTCTGCGGCTTGTTCGTCGCGACAAGAGTACCCAAAGCGTTGCGCAATTCGTACGTCAAATACTTCGTATTCTGACCGGAAGAAACGCCGCCCGTCGCTCGCGCGTCAACATTGCCAAACACATCAACATTCATCGTGAACGACGGCGTCTTTTTCAACAACAACGGCACTGCGTTTGCCTTCGGATCAGATGTAAACTTCGCACCGACATAATCTCCACCAAGCGTGCATCTGAAATATGGAATGCCTAAGATTTGCAAGCTGCAGAAGTTTGGAGCATCCGCGCCAACTAATTTAATCGGCGTTTCGAGAGGCGGAGGGGTTATTGTATCGCCATTGCTGTCTTTGTAGGAATACGTAAAGACTGCTGTGTCGTATCGAACAACAGAATCTTCTGTTTCCGCCTGAATTGGGAAATGAATATCCGCCGAAATCTCGCCATTCTTGCTCAGACTTCCTGAACCGAGCTCATCACTCGTCACATAAACAAACTTCGGCTCTTTGTTGTAACAGTCACACGCGCCTGCCGGACGGCCCTGACCACCCTTGTAGCCATCGCTCGGGTCGCACTTCAAACTGTTCGAGCATCGCAACTGCAACGAATACTCAACATCCGCTCCCGCAATAAAGTCAACACCAATATTGTAATCCCACGATGTCAAACCCTTCGGCGAGGTAACAGGGTTGTAACCCAAGAATCTTCGTTCAGCCGGCCAGACCAAGCCCATGCTTTCCAACGGAATATCCTTGACCGTCTGCTGGAACAAACCATCCACGTTCATAGCCCACTGGCCCGTAAACGCAAACATACACGCACCATGCACCAAATTATTCTCAGAGAACATCGTACTGAACAACGCAGTCTTACCATATCTTGACTGAATACTATCCTGCGTTTTCTTACCCGACTCCGTGAAAATACCAACCACATCAAGCAAGTCACCATCGCGACCCTTATCCGTGCCCGCGCCTGGCGTGCTGAACGCCTTCACAAAACAGCGCAACACATCATATAATACATCACAAATCTTTGAGCTATACGCCTTCTTGCACGCACCAGAAGCACCCTCGCCCGTAATTCTCGCGTGATCAACACACGTCTTCACGTGGCTCAAAACAATGCGCCAGTGCTGCAAGTAACCCGCAATCGCCGGAAGACAAACACACTGCACGCTACGAATAATACCCTCATCATTCGGCTTCACAATGTACTGCTTCGTACCCGTCTGAATTGCCGAAACAATTTGATTAAAAACAATAGACGCTTTGTCCTGAGTGCATTCTGACTTCACCAACTGATCGTCGCAGAATGCCGTTGTAAATTCTTTCAGTTTTGCCGCCTTGTCCGATTCCTTATAATTGGTGAAGAGCGGTGTGAAATCAACATCCATCGCAATCTGCGTATTCGTGTTAATAACTTCCACTCCGCCCGTCGGCGTAACATCCCCCGCGACAAACTCCTGACGAGGATACCCTCGCTTGATGAAATAGTCCCCCGAACCACTCACCAACTCTCCTGACGGACCACCCTTAATCACAATAACTGCCTGACGGTCATACTGCGTATTAATCGTAACCGCCGATTTTGTATAATGAATATTCGTCGGAACCACGTTCGTCGAGGAACCTGCCTTGTTCTTGTCACAAATACCCGAAACTGCGTTAATCAACCCGCCAAACCCGCCGCAATTGACATTCGCCGACTTCTCAAAATCAACAACCTGATTCGCTTTTTGAGCAGCATAACAGCCACTCTCCTTAATTTCGCTGAACGAATCCAACACGACATCCGTCGCGTCAGCAATTCCTGAAATCCCACACGCACTATTCCACTCATCCTCATACTCAAACCCGCAACACTCAGGGCTCGCCGGATGCGGACCCGCACAATTCACTTCACCAGACTTTGCATCAGCCTCTTTGCTTGACGAGTCATCCTTGTGCGCGACATAATCAAGATAATTCTGCTTAATGACCTGATAACCCGCACCTGACGGCGCAACACTAGGCGCAGTCGGACCCTCAGCACCTGAACTCGAGGGAGTGCCCGCGGTCGCCGCATTCAACACTTCACCGCCCTTGAAACCACAACTGCTGCCTGAATAATAAGGATTGCCTTGCTTGTCCGTCACACCCTCAACCTGTTTCACACTGCCTGACTTGCTCGTAATATATGACTGCAACGTCGGAGCCGAGGGGCACGCAACTCTGTCGCAAACTTCACGCATGGCGTCAACCAAATTCAAACGGTTATTAATCGCAGTCTGACACTGACTGCACTGCTCGAGCTTCTCCGGCTTATCCTCCGAACCACCCTCACCATACACTTCCTCACACTTACCAATCTCGGCAACTGCACGATTGAATTTGCCATCACTAGCAATGCCACCAAGCAACGGACCAATATCACACTGGTAATACTCACCAATCTGCGTTACATATTGACCGGCAGTAATCGCGAAACACGCATAAATCGTGTATTCTCCAACAACAGTCAAAGGCTTCAAAATCTTGTCAAGAATATCAATCGCGTCACCAAACACCGCACTCGTCTTAATCAACGCCTTATCCGGAATAAACTTACCCTGCTCAAACGGCACATCCATCGACACTTCCACCGGCAAACACACCTTCTGACGGCCATTCGTCGGAACAACCGTGCTCTGCGTTGCTGTCGCGGTCGTTTGGGCAGCAACATTCTTGCGAGACTCTTGATACTCAATATCAATCTGGTAGAACAACTTCACGCAACTCGCGCCCGTCACACACTTACCCTTATTCTTCTCAAACAACTCCTTTTCCTTTTCGGCAGTCGTCTGGCCATCCTCCGGAGGCTGCGCCGCAAACGCAATCTGCACATAACCAGAATACGGATTTCTCGGATCCTTCAAATACTGCGCCTGCGCCATACCATTATCCGCATTATCTTCCTGATCCAAATTCAAAGCAAGATTCACCACATTAATACTTTTGATAAGCACTTGGTCTTTGCCTCTGTAGGAAATATTGACGGGCAAACCAATCTGCTGCATACCATCAATCAACACTCGCGGAGTAACAACCGAGGGGAACGCGCTGCCTATATCGACACTAAAGGTCGAGCCTTCGCCGCACAACGCGTAAATAACATCCGTCGGACCAGCGGTCGCTTTCAAACCAGCAACATCAATCGCTTCCAAACGAATGGTATTCTTTGAACTACCAATGCCTGCCTCAATGACAACTCCGCCCGTCACTTGGTTTGTGCTGTCCAAACCCTTATCCACGCTTGCCGAACCCAACTTCAACAACACGTTGATTTTGAAATTGCCTTCATCGTCAGTGACTTCAAACGTCTGCGGATCAGCCGCACCATTCACGTACACAAACACCGTTGCCTTCTCGGACACTTTGCCTTCAACCGTGACTTCAGGAATGTATGTTGGACTGATACGGTCAAGATTTGTTTCTTCAAACGTTGGAGGAGTGTGATCCAATCTTGTTGTCTTCAACAATTCCTGCGTATTGCCACCCTTGTCCGCCGCGGATAATCTGATTTGGTTGTCGCCTTCAGACAAATCAACACCGAACGAGAACGGCCCTGAAACTTCCAGCGTACGAACATCAGACGTGCACGTCAAACCAACTTCTTTCGGTGACGAATCAACCGTGCTTCCCGACGGAGTCTGCACAAGAATTGAACCGCTTTGTGCGCCTTCGTTGCAACTCTTGTCAACGGCAGAAACGCGATATTCATACGTCGACTTCCCACTCGTACCGTCAGTAAAGTCAGTCTTGTCCGTCGTCGCGATGCGAACGCCATCACGATAGACCGCGTATTCGTAAATATCAGCTTCCGCATTCGATGTCCATTCCAAGTCAACTTCATTCGCCTTAATAGAACTGGTTTTCAAACCCGCAACTCTGTCCGGCGCAACCGCATCAAACTCTTTCTTCACCTGATACGAAATCGTAACCGGCTCATCAGTCGTTCCCGAAATAGTCAACGGCGTTCCCGACGCAACAGAAGGAATCTCGTTAAACGTCACAATCGGAGGCTTGTTGTCAATCGTGACCGGATATTCCTGCGAAATCGTATTACCAAGAACATCTGTGACCATGATTTTAACCGTCGTTTCGGTCGCGCTCAACAACACATTCGGCACGACAAACGAACCATCGCCCGCCGCCGTAACGGTGTGACGCTTCAAATTGTCCAAAAAGATTTCAACCTTCGCATACGGTCTCGTGGTTCCGCGAATCGTGACTTTGTTTTCTTTCACAAACTCAGGAACATCTGCAGTAAGAGGCGGAATGCCGTTCTGCGCGCCTGCTAGAATCGTGAGTGTTGTCGCGTTCGCGCAATTATTGAATGAGTCACAACCAGAAACAACAACCGTGTAGGTTCGTCCCGACTGCGACGGAATCGTAAGAACATGATCAATAACAAGTGCGGCATCTGTAACTTGTTGCAATGACGTACCTTCGCCGAAATACAAAATGGTTGACGCAGGCTCGTTTGTTTTCCAACTCAACGTCGTTGTTGTGTCACCGAAATCCGTCGGCTTTACATTAAGGAATGTTGGAGGTGAGGTTTCGGCATTCGCGCCCGTCGTGAATGAGTAAAAGGTACCGTCATCCGGACTTGTCGCGAAATCGCCCGACGCCGCAATGCTCGTGATTCTGTAATAATATTTTACTCCGTTTGATAATCCGGTGAGTGTGAGCGAGTGGCTCGAGATAAACGCCAAATCTTCCTTAACTAATCCTAATGCCGTCGTCGTGCCGTAATCAACACGACTTGTCGCGCCAATATCCGTCGACCAATCAATTCGCGCCGTCGTTTCCGTAATTGATTTTATCGGCGAGTCAGACGTGCTAATTGAAAGCGCGAATGCCGATGATGCGAGCGTTGCGAACAACAAAACGGACAACAACAACTTTACTGCTGGAGAGATTCTCATGACAGCACCGGCGCGAAAGGCTCAGCATTATCTTCGTTGTTCATGACTTCGCCGACGGCAAGCGTGTATTCGCGACCGTCTTTCACCGGCGTAACCGCGATAACGTGCAACGTCAACGTGTCCGTGCCCGCGAGCTGTCTTGCAGTAAGCGTCCACGCCTCATTCTGATAGCCGCCAATCACTTGGTCATACACCGAAAGCAACGCGTCAATCTGGTACGTTCCAGCACCATCAATAAGATTTACCGTCGCGTTCGTGCCCGGCAACGCAATGTATTGATCATACGTCGTGTTCTGCGCATGCACATGCAACGTGACTTGTTCGTCCTTGCTCAACGGTCGCGACGGAGAGAACTTCTTGGTATCAGTACTGTATTCATCTTTGACCACTTGGATTTTGAATTCGTGCAATCTCGGCATCGTGAACTGCATCAGGTTGCCCGTAACGACCTTACTCGCAGGCAAATAGCCAGGCTTCGAAACCGTCAATCGCGGCGAAATGCAGCCCTGCGGCAATCGTGATGTCAATCGGTAGTATCCATTGTCCGCGTGCGTCGAACCAAGCGTACACGCCTGACTAACACACTGATAATCAACCTGCACACCACTCAACTCGACAACTCCAATTTCAGGTTCGTAACCCGACGCTCTGACTTCCACAACTTGGTCGCCCACTTGGTCGCAGAAACCCGTCGATTGCTCGAAACCCGTAAATTCGCGATAACCAAACGTCTGTCTCGCTTCCTGATTATCATTAATAATGACGGGAAAACCCATCTGGAACGTGAAACCCTTATTCTTAAACGCCAACGGGTCACGCACCGAGAACAACACCGGATAAATAACATCATACGTAAAGTGATACTGATTAATACACAAGAAACTCAAATACTTCGATGCTCCTTTACCTAATCTGCTCGAAAGAACACCATTGTCATTCGGTTGCGCGTTAATATCCAAACCCCACTCAGGTTGATACGAAAAACCAGCACTCAACTTCGACTTCGGAGCTCCTACATCCAACTGCAATCTTGCGTACTCGTACTGGTCTGCCGGAACATTCTTCGGATATCGGTTCTGGAAAAAATCATTCAGCGTATACTTCTTGACGCGCTCATACTCACTTGCTTTCTCGTCGAACGGCGCAGAAACCGTGTTTTGCACGCGCACCAACGGAATCACCGCGCGCAACGTGTTTTGCAACGTATCGCGAATGTCCGTCAAACGCCATTTTTTCGGAGAACAATCAAACTCTAACGAGTCCATCGGAATGTCCGAATCGCCCGCCATCAAATCAATCGTGAGATTTTCGAACCATGCGTTGTCGTCTTCCTTCTGCATCGTTCGCACTGCGAGGTCGTATGCTTCCTTCAAACGAACGTCTACTGAGGACACGAACTGCGTCACGCTGACCGTTCGCTCAGGACGCTGAATATCAACCGGATAATCAACTTTAACCGTAACTTTGTCGCCAATCGCCGTCGATACTATCGGCGTCGCGTTCGCGACAACAGGATATTGGAATGCCTTAAAGTTGTCCAAACAACCAAGAAGATTTTCCTGCACAAAACCAGAAAGATCAGACTCCATCTGCGCCAACGTCGGCACGCGCGCTTCATTCTCAAAATACCACAACGGCACTTTGATTGTGTTTCGGCTATCCATCGGCAAATAACTCGGCGGAGTACGCTCAATATCCTGCGGAATGTTCACGTAACCGCCTTGGAGACCTTGTCGCGTAACTCCTTCTTCCGTAATCGTGGAAATGCACGACGCAACATAATCGTAAACCGGCTGGGCTTCCTTGTCAACAACGATGCCTTCCCTGAACGAAACCTGTTGGCTCGTGAAGTAAACCACAGTCGAAACTCCCAACAGTAGAACGATACCTAGTATTATGAATACGGTTATCTGGCCTCTCACCATCTTTTTTCCCTTCATAAACCACTCATCTACTGCTTTATAAATGTTTGTTGATGTATATATAGTGACTATTTTGAGCTTTATTTTGATTATTTTCGCTTTCGTTCAGATTCCGAGCGTCTTTAGTCCTGGAACGCGCTTGAAATCCTGATCAAATGTGACAATCGTTGCTTTGTTCGCCAAACAAATGCCCGCAATGTATTCATCGGCCGGATTCAACCTTTTGCTCTTCATCAATCGGGCAACACGGCTTCCTTCCAATGCTGCAGCGGACGTATGTGGCAATACTTCAAAAAGAGGAATGAGCTGTTCGACTTTCCAACGCTCCTCTTCACTCCCCGACAGCATTAATTCATGAATTGTAATACTTGTTGTGACAAGCGATTCGTCATTCATTTTTTCAAGAAGAGCACTTATGCGAGGGCCCTTCCGCAAATACTCAATGATAACACTAGAGTCCAAGACGAGCACGACGTGCCTCCATCGATCTACCTGAACGCTTACGCTCGTCCGCAACGCGTTTTGCCCACGCTGCTCCTTCCTCCTTTGTGATACAGCCTTGGAACATTGGAGCGAGGTCCTTTAACGTCATTCTTTTCCCTAAACGCAAGAATAATTCGCTGAAACTTTCGCCTTCGTGCTTCAAGCGAAACATCGTCTCGTACGCATCCGTTGTTATCGTGATTGTTTTAACAGCCATATGTTTAAACGTATGTTTAAACAGTATATAAAGGTAACGGTTTGTGGACGGTAAAGGGCTTCTTTTGTGTTGCTAGACTTCGAAGTAAGAACGACTCAAAGACTGCAAGGAACGAGTAACATGCGGGGAAGAAATAAGACCACGGAGCAACGCGACAACTCGTCCGACTTCGTGAATGCGAGGGAACAGTCTTAAACACGATCGCGAAGCGAGCGTTCTATCTATTCGGTTCCGGAGCATGAACGAGAAGGACTTTACTCAATTTTTGAATAAAAATTGAAGTAGAACTTCAGCCACGCGAAGAACGGCGCCAAAATCACGCAAGCTAAAAATACTGCCGTAAATGCCGAACCCGCTTCCAACAAAATGCCTCTAGACTGCAGCAGAACAACTATCACGAACCACAATTGCGCCCACAGCCACAAAACGATGAGCGCGAGAAGATATGGAATGATAAACGTCAATCCGTTACCAAACCCCGTGTTGAACGCAATGCTGACTGATTTCTTAATGCCGTTGCTCAACACCGCGCGCTGATACAACCAAGAAAGATGCACGAACAACACACTCAACACAACTACTGCTGTGACCGCAAAATTACCCTTCACGCCCGCAATCACAAACCAACTCACCAGCGTCCACGGAATCAGCCAAACGATATTCATTAGCACAAATCGAGCAATCGCTTTCGCAGAAAACGTTTTGTTCAGGACGTGACCCCAACACAACGCCTGCACGATCGCGTACCAGATGAACACTGCGAAGAGAAACAATACGGCAGCCAAGACACTGTTCGTCAAAAACGTCTGCATCTGCGTCATCGTCTCTGCGCCAAACTGATACGGATTCACATCACCAATATTCGTCGCGATAGAACCCAACACCTGCGCCAACACCCACGACAACAACGCAAGACCAAGCACAAACAACAATTCGTAAACAAGCACAAACACAAACGGAAGTTTAAATTTGAATGAGTGCAAAAATGATTTGCCTGTCGATTTCAAATAAGAAAAGAATGACATTAGAATCCTGCTCCAGGCGAAACAGGAGCTTCTTCCGGCTCAGCTGCGTCTTCACCATCAGCAACATCAGCATCTGCTACGTCAGACGGCACCGCAGACTCATTAACCGGCACCTCAGGATCCTCACCGCTCGGATTCACACCACTGCTCACAATTTCAGTGCATGCGTTATGCGCTCTTCCGCCCGTGCCCGTCTCAATCGCGTTCTGCAACTCAACGCACACTTCCGTGTATCTCTTGTCACTATACGCCACAATCGCGCTTGTACCTTGCGCACTGACCGCACCACCCTTTGAAACTTTAACCGGCTCAGGATACCACGCATACGAACCGCCACCATACTTGAAGGTGAGCTGGACTGCATTCTCACTATCTGGACTCGACGCGTAATAAGTGATTTTGTAAAGATACTGTTCGTGCGTGCCTTTCTCGTCCTTAAAAATCGCGGGCTCGGAACGCTCGGCCTGCACATACGCAGCAGCCTTAATTCCCGACGCCGGCGAAGACGTCACAACAACATTATCTCCCGTTGAACGAGCAGACGTCTTTTCGCACAACTTCTCAACAACACAATCAGTACCAAGATACGCCTTACAGAACAACTCATCAACATCCGCGCGCCACTCACCAATCTGGTCCTTCAAAAACAAACCACCATACGCACCAAGACCACGCCACTGCTGATAACCCGCAAATACCTGACCAAGGAACGCGAAAAAGTCCTGCGTCAACAAACGACCAAGATATTCCAAATGCGTCGGGTTCTGTGACGCACGAACATTACTGTCTTGTTTCATTAACTCCTTCGCCTTGTCAAATGCACCTTTCTTGTCAGACTCAACAAACGAAGCATCATTCAAATCCTTCCCCTCTTTATCATAATACTTGCCTGTGTCCGGCGCATAGAAAATCCTGTTGCCTTTATCATCAGCATACAACTGAACTCCGGCCACGTTAGCTCCCGGAATGGTAACATACGGATAATCAACCTGCTGCACTTGCCCATTATCCTTTTGCGTCAAAACACGGTACACAGGCGCGGATGGAATGCCCTGCGGAGAAACATCCACAAAAATAACACTCGCGTACAGCACCGAACCGTCCACGGCATCCACATCCTTGTCCACAATACCTACCAATTTACCTTTGCTATACGTCGCAATTGTGTAATCATCATCTTTCTGATACTTCGGCACATTACCATCCAAAAGCAACTGACCTTTCTCGTCAAACTCAAAATCGCCCTCAATAAATGACGTTGAGCCGTCGCCGTTCTTATACACCGCCGAGTCCTGCAAGAACAATTCACTCGAACCCCCATGATAATACACACCGTCACTGCGCATCGCATCATCAATTTGTATTTGTTTCTGGTCAAACAAAACAGCAGCATTCATAAAATCAGGATCGCTGAGCAGCAACGAAACATCCTGCGTCGCGTACTGCTCCTGCAACTTTGACACTTTTGCCTTGCCAAACGTCACGTACACATCCTTTGTTTTGCCAGTCTCCTTTCCTTTATCGTCAAGAATGGGAATTGTTTTTTTGTATTGCAACTCGACCGAATTACCACTCACCTTGCTCTGAAAGTTACCATCGCTGGAGACAAACGTTCCCGATTTGACCGGAATTATTGGCGGAGTTACTTCCTGCCCATCTGGACCCGCGTTCACATCCGCTTCGTCTTTTGGCGTTGGCAAAACAAGCATGCGCCGATCATATTTTGATTCTTCTTCAATAATCTCCTGAGCAGTACCAACATCCCACAACACCGCAGCATCAGCAGGACTTATCAAATCATATGCAGGATCGGAAATTCCCAGCTGCGTCACGAGCAACGTTACTTCTTTCGTGACCGAATCATACTTTGCGTAAAAAAAGGGAGGCACGCCCTCAACAAAGGGGCCGTAATATTTCTTGATGACTTTTGCACCTGTCGCCTGCTCGTTCGTCGGAGCAGACGCCGCAACAACTGAACTCATCATCAACATAATGACCATCCACGCAAACAGCTTCATTTAGTCCAACTCCTTGAGTTCGTCGCACGCGCCCTGACCAATACTCCAATAGCCTGGCTCTTTAATCGTGTTATAATCGTTCAGTACTACTCCAATAACGTTGAACACTTTCGCCGCAGAACACAGCGTGAAAAGCGGAGCCTCAAGCTCGCAGAATTCCTGACCGCACACGATCCCGACAAGCGTTGCGAGTGCGGCGAACGGATTTGTAACAATTTCTTTAAACTGATTAATGTATCCTTCAACAAGACCCGCAAACGGAATGAGCGCAAACGCCTGCTTCCACACAAGTAAGCAAGACAAATAAGCCTTGTCGTCCTCACACACACTCATCGGAACGCCAGCCTCGCCAACATCACGCTTCAAACACACCGCGTAACGGCACTGAATCTGACGATACTTATCAACATTGTAAATAATACCTGGAATACACAAGTTCGCGACGCTACCCACAATACTTTCCTTTGGATTGCCGTAAATCTGGTTCACCGTATTTGCCGCGCCTTGCAATTCTTGCGCATTACCCGCACCCGTGCTGCCCGCAATATCAGCCACCGCCTGCAACGTCTGACAATTCATGTAGTTGCAGAACGGCTTCAACAACGAATCAATACCGCTAATAATATCTCCCGCACCACCCGCAACTCCATTTGCTTTCCCTGCAAAAACAGATTGTACCGTCTCCTTCCCATTGCACAACCCAATATACGTTGGCTTGGTCGCTGCCTCTCCACCAGGAATTGCTTTTGCCGCAATAGAGATAAGACCCACCACCGCAACAATAACTTCAAGCGCACCAATAATGTCCCACACAATTGTGCGAATCATGCAAATCTTGTCCGCAATATCGACAAACTTCTTCGCCGTCGTCAACCACTTACTCAACGCATCGGCTTCGTCGACCGCATCCTGCACTTTTGAGTCAATCGATTGGGCCAATGATGCCTGTGCGCCAAGACCGAACTGCACCGTAATAGGAACCATTTCTGTTTCCGGGCTCTCCAAGAACGAATCACCAATCTTCGTCAAAATACTAATCGGACATTTTACGGTGAGCGTTTTTTCAGGATATTCTCTTGTTGCCAGCAACACGCGCACATACGGATCCGTACTGTGCGCGTTCACAACACTGACGTCCGCAATGCTGCCATCCAAATCCCCAACGCACTCTTCCGACGGACCCATCGCGACATTCGCAATCTCCGCATTCGTAATCTTCGACGTCAACTTCACATGACAATACACTTGGTTATTCAAATACGAACTCGTACTGCGATCAATGACATCCGGCGAACAATCAACCTTACTTGCCCAATGATTCGGATTCGCCTCAGACTTAAGACCAAATACTTTCAACTCATAAACAGAATCCACATGGTTGCCCGCATCATCAAGGAACGAAACAGGAATCTTTGCCGTGTACGGACCGCTCTGCAACACTTCCTGCGCAAACATACACGTCGTCGTGTCATTCTCTGTCGTACACGAACCGTCTGTATTTTCCTCGCCACCAATCTCCGTGAAATCCGCAACTGCTGTAGTTGCGCCGTTGACAGGGTACGATAATTCGAGAACGTCGCCCTTCACGGCCTGATCCCCATAATCCGCAGCAGTATGATAGACCTTAAGCACGACTGGCTCGTCACGCAACGAAGGAGCAACCGCATCATACTCAATGTTGAACACTCGTGAATCGCCAAACGCATTGCCAATATCATCCGTCGTGTCCGGCTGCACAGTCAAGGAATATTTGCCTGACGGAACGTTTGCTGGCAATGTCCACCCGCAATCCCAATTCTCGCCAACATTCTTGCACGAAGCCGCACGAACAGAACCAAGACCAAGCGCAGACGCATCAAGAATCGCGTTACCACGAGCCATACCTGCCTCTTTGAAGGTGACCGTAAACGTTCCCTGTTTACCCAACAAAATCGTTCCATCACTCGTCGTGAAACCCGTCGAAGCGCTTAACACTTGCGGCGGAGTAATATCAGAAACAATAGTGCACGTAAACGTCTTCGAACCCGCGTTACCCAGTGTATCTGAAGCTCGCACGGTAAACGAACACGGAGAAACTTTGTTCAACGGAATATCCAGCCACGTCAACGTATGCGGATTGTCCGTCGTAATCGAAATCGGCGCGCGGTCATTGTAAACCCCATTGTCTGCCAACGTTCCAAAATCACCACGCACAGTGGCACCATCAATGGAAGGATCGTCAACCTGCACTTCAATCGACGCAATTGAGCCCGTCGGCGGAATTGAATACACATCCAGACCATCTGCGGTTAAAACTCGGAACGACTTGAAATCAGGACCCTTGCGGTCAACCGTAATATCCTGACACAATGGAGCACTCGTACGCCCAATACGGTCAACAGCGACACCGCACAAATGAATCAAACCCGTCGCCTTTGGAGTATATGTGACTGAACTTGTCACGTCACAACTCGGCTCAACAGGAATAACCACCGGAGTGCTCGACAACGAATTCTCGTAGACTTTCAGGCTACCAACACCCGCGCAAGCGGTCGTGTCGCCCGGATAAAATGCGTAATCCTTCGCTTGGAAATTCAACGATGTACTAATGCCAGTCGTAACCGGCGTGGCTGAAAAGCTTAACAAATCAGGATCAACATTATCATTCGTCAACACTTCCAACTTCCCAACAACATAACCACCATCATCATTATACAACAACACAGCATAACCCTGCGTACCACCCGAACTGCTGATGTCCATGCTGAAATAACAGTCAAACACTCCCTCGCCAACGCTTTGCGCACAGGACTCAAAGAAGTACACAACCCCTTCTTCCGTCGAAAGACGCACCTGGTTCGGCGTAATCTCTGTATCACCCGGAATTGAAACGTGCGCTGTGATACCTAACGTATCCGTCGTCTTCGCAATATTGCGAATGTTCTGCGTTCCCGAAAACTTCGTAACGTCCAAAGACTGCGCAAAAACCATCGGCAACGACGCAATCAACAACGCCATAAACACCGCAATGAATCGCATGTTACGCCTCAAGGTGTAACCTCCGGCTCAAACAACGCGGGCTGCGCATCAACATAATTCTGCAACTCATTAATCTGGTCAAGATCCTCAATGATTAAAAACGTTCCTGGGATTTCGGCACCCATCGCCATCGTCTTGAACTGTACCTTTCGAGCATGATCGAGCATTTGCGGAGTGATTTCCCAATCAAACTGAATACTGCCCGCCGGGAACGGCTTCTGCGACACACACGGCTTGTCCGACACAGGAATCGTCGGCGCAGTCAACGTAATCGTCCCATTATCCGTATCAACCGAAAGGTTCTCGCGCGGAACATTACCGAACGCAACTGCCTTTTCCGGCACGAAGAAGCAATCACGTTTACCTTCGACCTCAATCGGCCCTCGCGGATCTCCCGTCACCGCGCGCTGCGTATTAAACGTGTACTCATTATAATGATCCCCGCACCTTCTCGTCGGCGGGAACGTAATATTCCCGTGATACAACGACGTCATCGTGACGGAGTAATTACCCGCAGCCAAACGCATCTCGGTCAAATCAGGACCAATCTCAATCGGCGCGCCACAAATACTGGCAAAACTATTGAAACTCGCAACCTTTCTCTGCATCGTCACTAACGACTGATCATACTTCGTGAACAACACCGGAGCTGGATCAAACACCCAACTCGACGTAACCACATCCTTTCTCGTGCGATACTTTTCCGCGCTTGCTTTCACATCAACAATCGCGTGCATACCCAAATCAACACTCTGTTCAAGCAACGTATTCGTATTGACCGCAATCGGGTCAACAACATAATCCGCATTTACTGCGCTCAAACTGCCTCCAACACATCGCGGCAGTTTTGTTTTGAGTGAACCATTTGCCGTGCCACCAATATTGCACGACTCCTGACCACACGAAAACACAATATTACCGTCCGTCGGCTTACCATGCAAACTCTCATGCAAGTTGATAGTAAATTCGCCCGATGTCTTCTGGTTTTCACGGCACAACAACGAACCTGAATCTTGTTCTGTTACCGGCAACGGCTGCCACTCGCTCGTCAAGGGATCGTTGTCCCGCAAGTTTCCTTCCAGCGCGAAACGGAACGAGAAACCCTCACCATTAAACGCCTCAGGCTCTCTCACTTCCACCAATACTGGATAACTCAAGTCATACGCAAAATTGTATTTTTGAATGCCAAACACAAAACCCAACTGGTTCAAGAACGAATCCGGACGACAGACCTGACCACGACAGTTTAGGTCGAAGTAAGGCTCCCAATTGTCCTGATATGAAATGTATGCTTCATGATACGGCCACGGCGTCAACTGCGGCAAAATCGCATTTCTATTCAACGACGCCTTCACCGTCTCAGTATTTTTGGTGCCTGACTCAACAGGAAGTTCATGATAATTTCTCGTGCCAAAAACTTGCAGCAACGGAACGTACGACTGCAATATGTTCTTCAACGACTCCTTCACATTATGCTTCACCCAAACGGTTCCCGGACCAAGCTCAAACTCAATACTCGAAATAGGAGGTAATGACAGCGGATCTGTTTTCGAATACGCAGCGATCAATTGTCGAGCATGACTCGCAAGGAAACCATTCTCTGATTCTAAGACAGTAATGTTTGTTGCGAGATTATACGCGTCCTGCAAACGGACCTGCACGGTTGTTGCGAAGTCCTTTAACACATACGTGTCCGTGTCTCTGGTTGCCTTGAATTCCTGATGCAAACCCATAACAACATTATCTTTCGTAATGATTGCTCGAACCGTCGGGTTACCAATGGTTTCCACCGTAAACTTTTGGTCTTTGAAAGCCTCAAAATTTCGCACGCACGCAGGGAACGAATCCAACATTGCCTGCTCTAATTCTCCCTCAATGCTCGGACTGCCGTCACGCTTGAACAACGCAGGGCGCTTTGATGCAAATTCGCAATCTTTCTCGCACGTGTTCTTTGACTTCAAATACCACCAGTACGGCACACCATACTGCGAATCCGCACTGAACATCACCGCGTCGGCTTCTGTCGGAGCAGTCGGGTTTGTTTTTACGTTCGCAATTGATTGAATAGAAGAATAACCACCATGGTCGCCAATCTGCTTAATCGCGTCTTTTGCAGTGGATGACATACACGCAAGAATAAAATCTTGGATGGGTTGGGCTGCCTCTGCCACCGCTTCCGTTCTCGGAATGCTCTGTTCCTGCACACGCTGACTATTCGCGAACAAGACTCCTCCAACAACTAACAGTACAAGAACACCTATGATAATGAAGACCGTAATCTGTCCACGTCTCATTCCAACCCTCTTTTATGACTGAAAACAGCCCATCGCACTATATAAATGTTATGAGGAGACGAATTCTTTTTGTTTATAAACAAAAATGGCACAAAACTAACAAAAAATCAGATAATCTTTCTTCTTCGCGTTCTGACAAAGACAAACATACCCAAAGTAACCAACAACACCACAATAATCGGCTTTCTTAAGGAAGTCCAACGGTCCGGACACGG
>CAYIEN010000012.1:0-35943 GCA_964362535.1 uncultured Methanosarcinales archaeon
ATCAGAAGATTCGGCTGAACAGCAGAACGTGTTCGTTCTGCATGTTCCACGAGTCACTTCCGGCTCCAGATGCCGGGACATCTGTTCGAAACCTTTAAATACCTCCCATTGCTCATTAATTCCATAGTGATTCTGTATGACTGAACAGCAAATAAAAACAGGAACAACGACCGTTGCAATCGTTTGCAAAGAGGGTGTTGTGCTTGGCGCAGACAGACGTGTAACAGCGGGTTATGTTGCGAACAAGAAGTATCACAAGATTGTCATCATTAACGACCGTGTTGCGGTCACGATTGCAGGAACCGTTTCGGACGTGCAGTTGCTCACACGATTGCTTTCGGCAGAATTGAAGCTCAAAGATATTCAAACGACGCGACATTCGACCGTGAAGGAAGCGGCAAACTTGCTCGCGAGTATGGTGTACAATAACTTTAGAAAGTACATGCCGGGCATCACAGGATTTTTGATCGCAGGTCTTGACGAAGCAGGTACGCACGCGTACGAAATCGGCATTGACGGTAGCGTTATGGTCATTGAGGAATTCACGTCCGATGGTTCGGGTTGTGTTTTCGCGTTAGGAGTTTTGGAAACAGTCTATAAGAAGGGATTGAGTGTTGATGAGGGAGTCAAGTGCGCGGTCAAGGCCATCAATGCCGCGATTCAGCGTGACACCGCGTCTGGTAACGGTTGCGATGTGTTGACGATTACGATGGATGGCATTAAGTGGGTTGTTGACAAGGACGTTACACCGAAATTGGAAATCTAGTTTTTCCGCGTTCTGCATCCCTTAGTATTTCACGATTATCTGAGACTGATAATAATTTAGTAATAAAATAATAACATTAAAACAATAAAACTATACTACACATGGCAGATATTATTAAGGAAATTTTGAAAATGTTGCCTGAGGGCAAGGTTCACGAAGCTGCGTTTGAAGGCGCGAACATCGTGCTCTACACAAAGGACAAAGACTTCTTGCTTGATGATAAGGGGATCATTCGAGAAGCAGTTGGCGAGTTCAAGAAGCGAATCGAGCTTCGTCCTGACCCGTCGATTACGATGGACCAAGATCGAGCAGAAAAAGAAATCAAAAAGATTTTGCCCGTTGAAAGCTTAATTTCACAGGTTCTTTTCGACGCTCCGCGAAGCATGGTCATTATTGAAGCAGAAAAGCCTGGTCTCGCGATTGGTAAGGGCGGCGATTTGCTCCGAGAAATCAAGGCAAAAACGCACTGGGTTCCGGTCATTCGACGAACGCCGGCGATCAAGTCACAAATTATTGATAACATTCGCGCGGTTTTGTTCCAAGAAGCAGACTATCGAAGAAAGTTCTTGGACAAGACAGGTCACCGAATTTATGACGGCTGGATGCGCGGCAAGAAACAGGAATGGGTCAGACTGACATTCCTTGGTGGCGCACGACAAGTCGGTCGAAGCTGTCTCTTTTTGCAAACGCAAGAAAGCCGAGTGTTGTTGGACTGCGGTGTGAACGTTTCGGACAACAACGAGCCGTATCCGGTTCTTGACGTTCCTGAATTCCACATTCAAGATTTAGATGCAGTTATTTTGAGCCACGCGCACACTGACCACGCAGGTTTCATTCCCTATCTTTACAAGTATGGTTACCGAGGTCCGGTTTATTGCACAACGCCTACGCGAGATATGATGGCGCTTCTCCAATTGGACTACGTCAAGATTGCGAAGAGCGAAAACAGAGAATTAGTGTACGACATGGATGACATTAAGGAAGAGGTCAAGCACACAATCACTTTAGACTGGGAAGAAGTCACGGACATCACGCCTGACATCAGAATTACGTTTTACAACTCAGGCCACATTTTGGGTTCGAGCATTACGCACTTGCACATTGGTAACGGTTTGCACAACTTAGTTTATTGCGGCGACTTGAAGTATGGCAAGAGCATTCTCTTCGAGCCGGCAGTCGCACGATTTCCGCGCTGCGAAACACTCATTATTGAAGGAACGTATGGCGGCAAGATGAACGTTCTCCCTCCTTTGAAAGAGCAAGATGATTTGTTGATGAAGTCCATCAAGGACACATTAGCCAGAAAAGGAAAAGTGTTGATGCCTGTTCTTGGCACAGGTAAAGCGCAAGAAATGATGGTCTTGCTCGCGGATGGTGTTGCGAGAGGAGAACTTCCTGAAATTCCTGTGTACGTTGACGGTATGGTGTGGGACATTACGGCCATTCACACAGCCTATCCGGAATATTTGAACGCCACAATTAGAAAATCAATTTTCCACAAGGACCAAAACCCGTTCCTCAGTAAAATTTTCAAGCATGTTGGTTCGCAGAAGGAACGTCAACAAGTGTTGGAAGAAGAAGGCGCGTGCGTCATCATCGCGACGTCAGGAATGCTTGTCGGTGGTCCGAGCTTGGAATATTTGCGTAACATGGCGGATAATCCGAACAACAGCATGGTCTTTTCCTGTTATTTGCCTGAAGGTTCGTTGGGTTACAGAATTTTGCACGGTGAATCTGAAATCACGTTTAACATTGGCGGCAAGACAGAAGTTGTTCCTGTTAAGATGGATGTTCTCAAGCTCGAAATTTCGGACCACTCGGACAGAAAGCAATTGATGAGTTATGTTTACAGTTGCGAACCCCGTCCGAAGAAAGTCATTATTGTGCACGGCGAAGTCAGCAGATGTTTGGATTTAGCAAGCTCGATCCACAAACAGAACCACATCGAAACCGCTGCTCCTAGAGTTCTTGAGACTATCAGATTGCGTTAGAAATAGTGCAGCAACCGTTCTCCCGCTTCATCTGCAGTTTCGCCGAAGGACATGATTCCTTCTAAGTGTCCGCCCATCGCAAAGATTCTTTCCTTACTGATGTTTGTTTCTTTGAAGCAGCGTGCGACTTCTGCCGCGCCGTCGGGACTGCTGTATCGGGCGTTGCGCGTCATGAAGATGTTGCCGGCAAGTGCGAGCTTCCACAGGTGCGGTGAGTGGACGTGGAAAACGAATTTAATGGAAGAATCCGTTGCGTAGATGGTTGCGTGTGTCATTGATTCGCATGATGCGCTGATGATTCCTTCGGAGCGCACGTAGTTTTCGCGCGGTTTGCATTCGCGGACTATGACGAAGTGTTTTTCTGTGACGTTTTCGAGTCCGGAGGTTTGGCTTCCGGTGATGACGAATTCGTTTTTGTTTAGCCGTTGGCTGAGGTTGCCGTACGCGAGTCCTTCATATTTAGACGCATCTTGTCCGATGAGTTTGAGTCTGCGCAGGGCGGGTCTCCAGCGTTGGAGTTCTGAAATCAATGCGGGAAGGAGGTGCGCAGTTGTGCGTTCTTGTATGAAGGTGACGTTGTTGTTCACGCGCGTTTCCAAACTTTTTTTCCGAGGAATGTTTCATTGATGGGGGTTGCCCAGTAACAGACGTCGACGTTTGCTCCGCGGTGGGCGAGGTTGCGGGAGAGTTCTGCGAGTTGTGGCGCAAACGTGAAAAATTGTTCTCGGTACTGTTCGATATCGGCCATGAAGTACCAGGAGGGGAATCCTTCTTCGTCGTGGACTCCTTTGCGGAGTTCTTTCACGAATACATGTTGTTTGGCAAAATTGACCAGTTCTTCTTTGATGTTTGCGGGCGAGAGTTTTGCTTCGCGCCAGATTTCTGTTCGTTGCTGGCGGTAGGCGTGCAGGAAGTAGTCTCGGATGGGGAGTATTTGTATTTCGGGAGTGTTGTGGTCTTGTTCGAACCGTTCGAGTTCGTCCGCGAAGGGTTGGGTGTACGTGTCAACGATGAGAGAATACGTTGTATGCCTTGAGGAGGGATGTTTTCCTTTGGCTATCGCGCGTACGTTGTGGGTGCGCGCAAAATGGACTAATTCGTCGAGTTTCATCAGTCACCTCTTTAGTGGGTAATTAATGTCTTACAAGAATAAATAGGTTGTGCCTTTAGTTGAGGCGTCTTCCGTTTTCGAAGACGCGCATATGACGCTTTTTGAGTTCTTTGAAGAATGGTTCGACGGGGACGAAGTATTCAGGCGAGCGAGCGCCGACATTCGTAATGACTCCTTTATGGAGCATTTGTGCCATGATGGAACAAGGCAAACCCGTATCAATATTACATCCGTGTTCTTCCCAACCGGGCAAAGTGGGAACCAAGCAGTTCATTTTGATGGTGTGTTTTTTGCCGTTGCGTGTGCCCCAGATGGTGATCCACAAATTCTCCCTTTCCAAATACCCTTTCGGCAATTTTGTGTTTTTCATGGCTTCGGCTAACAAATCAATCTTACGCACTCCTTTCTTAACAAATGCTTTCGAGGCAGATCCGTTGTCGATGAAGTCTTGGATTTTGTTGTACGAAAACGGCGGAAAGCCAGAGTAAAATCGTGACTTTTTGATGCCTTTGCCTTTCAAGTATTGGGAAAAGGTATACGGTTCAGGGTGGCGTGCTAAGAATTCATTTTGTTCGCCGATGTACCAGAAGCGTTTTTTCTGCGAGCCAGCTAATGCTTTGAGTTTCTTCATTTTGCCGTGGTCGTAGATTGTAGGTCGATCGGTAAATTCCTCAATGACGGTGATGATGGAAAAGGGGGGTACAAAGATGGGTTTGTTTGCGGTCCAGGCAAATCCTGCGTCGGCTTCGCGGACAGTGTCCATGTGTTCAACGGCGTGGCGCAACATTACGTTGCCGATGCCTGGCACAGAACCGCAGCCAGTCAACGCGCACAAATTTTTCTTTTCAAACGCTGCATGAAGTGCAAATTGTTTTGCCGTCATGGCAGGGTCTGAGCCTAAGTCAAGATAGTGTTTGCTCAATTCTAAACAAATTTTTTGAACGTCAAGGTTCCAGTCGCCTTCAGCGCAGTTGACAATAATGGGTGCTTTTGACGCTTTAAGTACCTTGAGAGTGTCTTTTTTATCTCGCAATTCGATAAAAGAGAATGTGGCTTTGCGGTGTTTCTTCAATAAGTGCGCTACTCGGTCTTTGCTTCGTCCGCAAAGCAAGACGCGATAACCTTTTTCAAGCAAGTCGCGGGATACAATGCGTCCTTGAAATCCTGTTGCTCCTATGACTGCGAAATCCAACGTATCACCTTTTTTTCTAAACGAGAGCAATTTCTCTTTATAAATCCCCCGTTTTGGGCAGTCACAACCTTTTTATACAATTCTTACGCGAACAAATGCATCAAGAGGTGAATTGTATGTGTGAAAAGTTTTTTGCGAAGCACGGTCAATGGTTTGTTCTTGTCTCGAGAATCTTGTTCGGAGTGTTATTCTTCTGTCATGGTTTGATGAAGTTCGGCTTTTTTGAAGGCGGTTTCGTTCCCGTGTATAGTATTTACTGGTTTGCAGGAATCATAGAACTTATTGTCGGCGCAGCACTCGTTCTCGGCATTGGTACGCGATACGCGTCGATGCTTGGCGCGGCAGATATGCTTGGTGCGTGGTTTATCGCGCACGCTCCCGCCGGCTGGAATCCGTTCAGTAATGGTGGAGAACTCGCAGTCTTGTATCTCTCTGCGTTTCTTGTCTTCATGACGATTGGCGCAGGAAGAATAAGCCTCGATCGCAAGGTCGGTCTGAAATGAACGTTTGGCTCGCCCTGCTGGCATTAGCAGGTTTTTTGATTTCTTTTTATATTTATTATACGAAGAAGAATAATCAGCAATTGGTCTGCATTATTGGGAAAGGATGCAATGCGGTTGTGGAAAGCAAATACAACACCTTAGTTGGAGTGCCGAATGAAGTTATTGGAATGTTATACTACGCCCTTATTTTGTGGAGCGCATTGTTCGCGTTGAGTCCGACGTTCATCACTATTCGGTTGTTTGTCAGCGGTGCGGCTGCGTTGGCTGGTTTAGGATTGTTAAGTATTCAGGCGTTTGTGCTGAAGAAGTGGTGCGAGTATTGCATCGCGAGCGCAATCATTTCCGTGTCTATTTTTGTCGTGTCGTGGTTTTTCTAGGTCGGCACACATACGCATGCGCAGGCGGAATATTTTTGGCAATCCAGCGTCGTGAATACGTAAAGTGTTGCGCGAGTCGTGTTTCTAATTTCTGAGTATACTGAAATTGCACGAACACTTTCGCAATCGTTGCACGAGTAAGTATGCGTTCAACAACGGCGGAAGGCATTGCTGCTAAAGGCAAACTGGAAATAATGACGTCAGGTTTTTCCGTCATGAGTTCTGCGCTCTGTTGTTTGATGGTGAGCCTTGCGTCTGTTCCTGTTAATTTCTCGATGAATTTCTTGTTCAGCTCGTAGGCAACTAATTTCGCATCGGGGCGCATGCGTCGAAGAATGCCTCGGGTCATGACGCCGGTGCCTGGCCCGAACTCCACAACGGTTTTCACAGTCGTCCAATCTACGGGTGCGAGCATTGCTTTGACGAGGTGTGGTGATGAAGGAGTGAGTGCCCCTACTTTGAATGGGTGTTTGAGTGATTCGATGAGAAATGATACCCACGACATGACGTAAATGTTCAAAGAACCACTTATAAGCATTTCTAAATGGAGTCCCCGTAACATATATAAAGCGAAAAGAGCCTTATGAAGTGAAAAAGGTGATATGGTTGAAGTTACTCCCGCTGATGTTTTTGTGTGTTCTTCTTGTTGCTGCGAGTGTGTTGGCGAAGGGTGATGCGGTTGTTTCTGCAAGTAGGGGTCTTGCGGTTATTGGTGTTTTAGCATTAGGAGTTTTCATTGTAGGTTCTCGTTTGCGTACACGACGCGCACAATACTATCTTGGTTCGTTTGCAGTATTGGGTGTTGTTGCGTGGGCGGTGGTTGTTTCTGAAACACAACCACTGGTAAGTGCATTTTCTCAAATAAGTCCGTTGTGGTTGGGTCTTGTTGCGTTGGCGGCTATTGCAGTGATTGCGATTCTTGGTTTGCATTTGGACTCGGATGAACGAAAGAAGTTTTGGCTTGGTTCAGGAGTATTGGTCGCTGTTGTAGGCATCGCGGTCTGGTTGCAGACGCACACGATTTCTCCCGTTGTCATCGTTGTCGCAGTGATTGCAGCATTAACCATCGCAGGTTTCAATGCCGAGAAGAATGCTCGTTTGTTGTTTTTTGGTGGAGCGTTTGGAGTGCTCGTAGCCTATTTATTGTTCGCGTCGTTACATGTTTCCGCGACACAGTTCAGTGTGGTGAGTCCGTTGCCGTTGACGAACGGTCATTGGTATAATCCTGCGGATAACGCAGTGTATTCTTCGACGTTGGCCGACCCGATTCTTTCGACGGTCGCGATGGACAGGAAGGGCGGAGTCATTATTGTCACGAAAAATCATGTGTATTCGTTTGTGAACGGCGTAAAACAAGTAGTTGCGGTTCCGGAAGATATTGGTCTGACGTCGTTTACGGCAGCAGCGATTGATGTTTCTGAGGAACCGTTGCAAGTAATCATTTCAGGAACAACAGAGGCTGGTTTTGCGCAGGTGCCGTTGACGTTCCCGTTGCCGATGCAGAATTCGTTCGGTCCAGTAGTGCAAAGCAATCTTGTTGCGGTTTCGGAAACACAAGCACATCCCGAAGTACAAACTGCGGTTATTGATGAGGTGACAGGCGAAATTTTGGTCGCGACGGCATTGGGTGATGTTGCGGTGTTGGGTGCGGTTTCGGACGCGCCGTATTCATTGGCGCCGGTCAGCGTGTTTCCTGCGTCCGATGCTGCTGCTATTTTGGTGGCGAGTGAAGTCTCAGCGGCTATTGGTTCTGCTGCGGTTGTCGGTACGGATAGGTATGGTGACGTGCTTTCGATTCCGCAAAGTGTGACTCAGAATCCTTCGGCGACGATTGCGGTGACGGAGCCTGCGGAGCGTGCGGCGTTGGCGCGGTTGCAGTCGGCGACGCAGACGAGTCTTGAGTGGGCGGCGTACCGTGTGGGTACGACGAGTGAGTTTGTGTGGGTGGGAAGTATTCCGGCGGCGACGCAGGTTGATGTTAACGTTTATTATTCTCCAACGGTCATAACGGCGGCGCAGGCGGCCCAATCTGCTCCGGCAAGAAGCTGGACCATTGCGAACGTGTACGCGCATCGTAAGGAGTATTCTGTGGTGGGTTTTGCTCCGACGACGAGCACGTATACGTTGGTGCAGGTTGTTTCGAGCAGTGCGGTGAACGATTTGGAGTGGGCAGCGCCAGTTCAGCCAGTGGCGGTGAACGCGGTGACGCTCGCGCAGGCGCAGTTGTTGCAGTTGAACTATCTCACATCGACGAGGCAGCCGATTCCGGCGGTGGAGACGGAAACGCAGGTGGTTCCGGTGGATACGGTGTTGACGGTTAGCGCACAATGAATGATTTCAAGGAGATGCTGACTGCTGAGTTGATTTCTGTTACGGGCGGTCTTGCTGCGGGGACGATTCTTGCTTTTTCGACCGATAAACTTGCGTTGATTCCTGGTTTGTTTATTTTGATGCCGGGTTTTTTGGCGATGCGTGGTAGTATTGCTGCGTCGTTGGCTGCCCGAATTGGTACGGCACTGCACCAAAAACAGAAGGGCGCGTCAAAGGAGCGCAGTATGTTTGGCAAACAAAACATTCATGCGAGTTTTTTACTTGCGCTTGTTGTAAGTCTTGTTCTTGGTTTGGTTGCATATATCGCAACGAAAATGTTTTTCGGGATTGATGCTCCGCAAATCTTATTCATCGCACTCATCGCGGCATTCATTTCAAACGTGTTGATGATTCCGATTGCGTTCGCTTCAACAGTGTGGTTGTTCAATCACGGGTATGATCCGGATGACATTATGGGGCCGTACATTACGACGGTGGGCGATGTGGTGAGTATTGTTTCGTTGCTTGTGGCGGTGTTGATTGTATGAAACAAGACCGCGTACAAAGAACATTGGGAAGGCCTTTTCGAAAATTAAAGCGTATTGAAAAAGAGCCCGTTACGCAAACAATTCTGCATGAAAGTCTTCGTATCGTTGTCCTATGCAGCATTATTAGTTCGATTGGTGGTTTTGGGTTGGAAGTGTTGCAGGACAAACTTATCATCTTACTTCCGTTGCTCATTTTATTCCCTGCGCTGAACGAAATGACGGGCGGTCTCGGCACCGTTATGACGAGCAGATTAACCAGTGCGTTGTATGAAAAGAAAATTAAGGGTAAGTGGTGGAAGTCTGAGTTAGTGCGTCACTTGTTCCGCGATGTATTAGGAGTGACCGTTATTACCTCTATTTTCATCGCGTGCGTTGCCTACTTAATTGGTTGGGTGCGTGGCTTTCCATTCCATTGGGTGTTGCTCACCCAAACCGTTGCGTTTGCACTATTCACAGGACTTTTGTTGTTCGGAGTATTGTTTTGTCTCAGCATGTTCGGCAGTCAGTATGTCTTCAAGAAAGGTCACGATCCGGACAACTACTTGATTCCGTTGGCTTCGGCAATCGGAGACTTGGGAAGCATGGCTTTGTTAGCGGCTGCGTTGGCGTGGGTATTCTAGAAATCAATCAAAGTGCAAGACTGCTTCGTGGAAGGTGCCTACGTGACCGGTGACTGCTTTATCTTGGTATCCGCCCGCAAGGCAAATCACGACAGGATACTGGTTTTCTTTGCAGAATGAGAATACTTTTTGATCGCGTTCCCAGGCTTCTTCGAGCGAGAGAAATCCGCCGCCGATTCTGTCGCCTGTGAGTACGTCCATGCCTGCGTTGTATTCAACGAGGTCGGGTTTCCATGCGTTGAGTTTAGTGAGAATGACGTCGACCGCGTTAAGATATTCTTTGGCGTTTCTGGCAGGGAATTTTCCGGTTTGGAGGTCAAGGTGCAGGAAGTTTTTGTCTTTTTCTGCGTGCGTTCTGCAGCCGTTGCCGAAGTGTGCATCGAGGTCCAAGACTGCGGTTCTGAGTGATGGGATTTGTTGTTGCAACGCGGTGTGTGCTAATACAAGTCCGTTAAGCATGCAGAATCCAAGGTACTGGTTTGGTTCTGCGTGGTGAAATCCACTTGCGAGATTCATTGTGCATCCTTTGGTGTTGATGGCTTCGAGTGCGGCGTCGGTTTGTCCTTGTGCGCGATATCGTGATGCCATGAATTCGTCCGGCCATTCGTGTTCCATTTGTGCGAGATATTCTTTGTTGTGAAAGAGTGCGAGATGTTCAAGAGTCATTGGTGCTCTGACAGTCATAGGAACGCAGTGCGGTTCTTTTTGTAATCGGGCGAATACTTCTGCGGGTTTGAGGTGTGTCCATTCGCTGGTGCCACCTGCTCGTTCTTCAGCAGTGTATTTGTCGCAAAAATAAGTTTTCATGAGCTCACCGGAAGTTGTGCATTTTTGGGTGCCAATACAAGGATGTCGACGTTCAATTTCTTAGTGGGAAGGAGGGAGTTGTAGGTGAGCCATGCTGCGAGTGGAAGGAGCGCGACAACAAGAGGGGTGCTGTTTGTGTGCTGGCGCCATGCGGGAACGAGTGTGTCTCTGAGTCGTTGTTGTTCGAGTTGAGTGTAGTGGGCAAGATGTGCTGAGGTTGGTGCGGTGAGCCATGTTTTTTCTGCGGTTTGTATTTCTTTTGCATTTTTTGTGTCGTGGAGTGTGACGGAAATGGTTCGGTATATGGAATGCCAGACGTTGAAGTAAGGAGCGTCTTGCGGAGCTTCAATCGCTTGATTGTTTTTGGTGATGATGAGGGGTTGTTTTGTGCCGCGAACCATTGAGATGCCTTGCATTTCAGCGTTTCCGCCGAGGTCAGTCAGCATTGTTTTGGCAGGGAATGCACAGTACCTGACGCTTTTGACAAGGATGTTTTCAAGCGAATTTTTGTTTTGCATACGATTGACGTATGTTAAAATGATGAGTTGTGGATCATAGAATTGCGGGCTTCCTTTGATGTCCGAAACAGCATAGCCGTATTCGTTGGCAATTCCTTCAAAGGCGCGTGTTGCGGAAGTGAGTCCTGTGGGTTGAGGGAATGTTTCCAAAGGGGAGGTTTTTGCCTTGAGTGTGTCCTGGGTGCGGGAGTACTCTTTTCTGAAATCTGAGAGGATAGTTGCCTCTGGAGCGTTCGGTGCCATGTGTCAATTAAACAAACTCCCCTTTATAAGCCTTTCGGTTTATTTACTACCCTTCAGGGACAATTAACTTGTTGCTGCGGTGGGGTTTCCTCGATTGAGAATTTCAACAGGGAGTCCTTCCGAAACGGTATTTGCGGTTGAGCTGGAAGGGTGCAGTGCGTTCTCAAACGCGTCAAGGAATTTGGTCAGGAGCGTTATTTCTCGTTGGATGCCTGCATTTTGTTGTGGTCTCATTTCTGAAACGAGCGTACGCAGAGAAATCTGCGCAGTAAGAATCTCCTCGCGAGTGTATCCCGCTTCCAACATGGCCTCGAGGAGTGAAGGTGATTGTTCTTCAGTAAACTGTGTTACTGCGGCGCTGAGCAAAACTTCTTCGGCAGTATATTCTCCAACAGCATACGACCCGCCAGGGGAACCGGAACCCCTATGCATAAGATTCACTATTTGTTTCAGACCCTCTTCAGTATCGTAGTCAACGTGACCTTCCGCATAAGTGTTAATGGCTCCTAGTGCGCGAGGGATTTCACCGTATTTTGTTGCAAATATGTGTGGGAAAAGTACTTGTCTGAGGAGATTATCCTTTGCTCCGCTTTTTTGGAACCACAAATAGGCGAAATATTTTTCAACGCCAAATCTTGCAGTTATGGGGTTGGCAAACTGAGAGGTTACTGTTTTGTCAAATCCACTCAGGTGTTTGTTGAGTTGTTGTTCTGCGTTGTAAATTGCTCCGCCAATACCGAAGCCTTGGAACGCACCAGTGATTTTGAGCAAAGAAAGTTCAATGCCGTTAGTTTTTGTATATTTGCGGTGAACTTCCAAAATGGTTTCGCCTGTTTCACCGACAATAGTGTAGTAAAAATTGGCTTGGGTTTTGTCCTGAACTGATGCGGTTTGTGCAATTTGTATTTGGTCAGGATGTATGGTGTTTCTGACGCGTAGCAGGTAGTCGTGTTTTTTGCCGGTTGATTCTGCAATTGCAGCGTCAATACGGTCGGGTGTCAATTGTCGTTTGACGATATTAAGCACAATTTCAGGATGCAGTCCTGAAACAACGGTTCCTTCTGTTGTTTGGACGTTGTATAGTTTTTGTACTACTTCGTCAAATGTGTCAAGTTCTGTTGCGCGTACTTGTACGCCTTCAATAATGATGTCGTCAAGAGAATTTGATATGCGATCGTTGAAGATGCTCTCAAGGACTTCTTGCTCAAGGGGTTCGGCAAGTCCATATTTGACGAGTTCGTTGTCAAGGAAGGCGTATGATTGGGTCATGCGGAGTTCTTCTTTGAGTTTGGTCACTAAGTCAGGGTTTTCCGCGATGGCGGTAAGCGCTGCCTTGGCATTCTGGGTGAGCTTGCCTTGTTTTTCAAGTGCTACGATCTTGTTTAAAAGACCGGGAGCGACGGCGCAGGGTGAGTGGCAGATGATGTTTTCGACGGCGTTTTGGAGGTATTCGTCAGTAATTTCGAGTTCTTGTTCGTTGATGATTGTTTCTTCGAGTGAGGGAACTGCTTCTTGGGTTCTCGTGGCGGTTGTTTCCGTTACTACATCTCCTCCAAACGCGCCAATCTGTACGTTATTTTCAGTGTACACATCGATTGCGTAGCCGGTGCGTGTGACTTTTTTGCCGTTGTAGATGTTGATGTTGTTTGCGAGGTCGACGGCGTTGTAGTCGACGGGTGTGCCGTCAGGGTTGGCGAACAGGGGCGTTGTAATAATAATGGTATTGAGCGGCACGCCGAATGGGTCGGCAACAAACGCTCCTTGGAGTGTTTGGAGGGTGAGTTGTTCTTCGGCAGTAATTCCTGTGCGTGCATTGTCGTTAAAGCCAACTGCATAACTACGCCACGCGGATAGGTCTGAGGTCTCGTGCTGTTGGAGGGTTATTCCGGTTTCTGTTTCATATGTTGTTGTTGCAGTAACAAGCGATTCGTGCGCAAGATAGATGCTGATGGGTCCAATTATATCTCCTGCAACAATCGCTTCACCAGTATTGATGATGAATGAGTTCAATCCATTCTTAACGTACAACTTGTCATCGTAGCGTACAACCTCGTATCCTTGGAGGATGAGGGTGTCTTCGATGGTGATGATGTCTTGCGGTACGCGGTATTCTTCGAGGAATCCTTCACTCGTAACGAGATTTGCTGTGCGGTGTACGCGAACGCCAGGGAAGACTCCATTGAGTGTTTCTTCGAGTGTGGTGCCTTCGAATGTCGGATAGTTATTGTTGTAGAGGTCTTCCGCTGTCAGAACGCCTGTCGGTTGGCCGTGGCCGAAGATGATAGTAGTGGGGGCTGTTACGCCGCGTACGGTTGTTTGTCGCGTGACGATGAGTTGTTGTTGGCCAGTGAATGGCGCGGTCTCGATGCGTGCGTTTTGGAAGCCAGGCAACGTTTCGGCGTAAGCTTGTGCGTCTGCGAAAGAAGTTCCTACGCCGATTTCTTGGTAGATGGCGGGTCCGTCTGCTAAGACAAAGACGGGTTCGGGCATTTGGAGTGCTGCAAAGGAGTCTGAGGTTGCCGAGTTTTCAATCGCGAACACGAATGTGCCTTGGGATGTGGGTACGATTAAGCTGCCGTCAGGTTGCACCATGCTTGTGGTGATTTCAACGCCGAGTTGTTGTGCGACTTGGTTTGCTGCTTGTGATACGGCAACGCTGTCTTTGAAGGTGTAGGCTGTTCCGGTACCGCTTGGTGTTAAGATGTAGGATTGGGAGGTCGCGCCGAGTTTTGCTCCGGAGGTTCTGAACGCAGTCGTGCCGTGGCCTGACGCGAGTTCTAATATGTCCGCGGTCTGTCCGAGTCCGGGATGCATGCCGTCAGCCATGCTTCCGAGAACGCCGCTGTACGCGAGTTCTTCAACGACGAATTCGCCGGTGAGGAAGCTTACTTGTTTGCCGGTAACAATGGATGCTTTTTGTGCGATTGATTTGCTGAACGGACTGATCACTCGTAGGATGCCGCGTTCGAATAGTCCTCCAGTGGTTTTTCCGATGCCGCCCGCGACTTTGTCGAAGAAGAATCCTGCGACGCTCTTGATGGGGGATGTTAAGGTGCTGACTGCTTCGTCGCCAATTAGAGTAGTGAAGATGCTTCCCGTTCCGCTTAAGAGTTTGCTTGCAAGGGGTCCGGCAATGACAAAGGATAATATTCCTTCTGCGGATGCGAGTCCTTCGATGGTTTGTCCGGTTCCGGTCATGGCGAATGTTCCGTCGAAGTAGCTACTCGTGTCGAGTTTGCTTCCCGCAAGTGCGGTGCTAAATGACGTGCCGAGCAATCGTTTGTCCGCAGAAGTCAATTGACTGAAATCATAGTTTGCATCTTGTAATCGCATGAGTGCGTTGTAGTTGTCGAAGCGTTGGTCGAGGTAGTCAGAGTATGCTTGGATTCCTTCTTGGGTTGTTTCGACGTCAAATCCGTAATAGTCTCCAAGATAGGCAAGGAATGCTTTTGCGTTGACATCCGCCGCAACGCCGACTCCAGCTTGCGTAAAGTAATTGATGAGTTGTTCGCTTTCGTAGCGTCCGAGGTCCATGTCTATTTGGATGCTTTGCGAGAAGAGTTCGGTCAGGAACTGCGTGTATTGTTCTCCCTTGAGTGTGCTTGCAGTTTGGAGTGCGTCGTGGACGTAGAATGCTTTGGCTGCCTGTATTCCTGCGAGTGCTCCTGCAGTGAGCGCGCTCATGCCTTCTTCTTGGCGTTTTGCATCGTATACTGCTTGGTCAAATCCGGTGAGGAGGTTGTGGAAGAGGTCGCTGCCTGAAAGGTAGTTTGCGAATCCTGCGTCATTGACGGTTTCCGTGATTCCGCGTTGCTGCATGATGATGTCGAGGTATGCGGTGCGTGATGCGAGGATTGCGTCGTTTGGTGAAAGGCCTTCTGCGCGTGCTTGGTGGTACGCGATTTCGACGAGCAGGCTTCCTGACGAGCGGAGTTCTCCTTCAATCCATGCTGCATAATTGTCGTCGGTGGTGAGCTGGCTGTCTTGGTCGTTTCGTACTTCGAGTTGATACCCGATGTTGTTTTTGATTGAACTCATAATGTAATTGAGTGTGGCTGTGTCTCCGCTTGCCGCGGCGAGCGTTGCAACGTTGCGCATGTCCATTTCGAAGGTGGTGCGCGCGTCGTCTCGTCTGATTTGTTCGGAAGTGTCAACGTCGCCTTCGAAAATGTCAAGGCCTTCTTCGTTTTGTTCTGTCTGTGCGTTTGCAGCATCTTTTTTGTCGATAGCGCTCTGCGCTGCTTGTTGGAGGCCTGCGCTGATTTCTTCGGGTGTTTTGCCGATGGTGTTGACGAGGAGTTGGTTGAAGACTGCTTGTTGTTCGTACTTTATTTTTTCTTTTTCAAGAGCCGCGATGGCTTCGTTGATGGGTGTTCCGTAGTCGTCGGTTGTTCTGCCGATTGATTGTTTGAGCTTCAAATCTTTCAGTTCGTCGTTGATTGCTTCGAGTGCGCCTTGTGCTTCGTTTACTGAGACTTGCGCGCTCGCGATTATTTCTTGCGCTTTGACTTGGAGTGCTGCGTTTTCGTACAACGCTTTTGTCATGGCGTCGAGATATGTCGCCACCCCATCGAGTCCCGCGAGGTCTGCGGCGTCTGCGAGGGCGTTGATTGCGGTGATTGCTGCGCTTTTGCTTTCTACGGTGTCGCCTGCGTTTGCGAGCGCGTTTTGTGCTTGCGTAATGAGTGATAATGTTTGGTACGTGCTGCTGTCTTTTGGCAATCCTGCTGCTTCATACGCGCTCAAGGCAAGCGCGTACAGTCCGTCGTTCATGAATTGCTGGACGTCATGCATGGTGGCCGTTGTAATTGCAGAAGCCAATTGTGCTTGTTCTGCGCTTGTCAATCCGAGTCCGTCGAGTTGGTCGACGCGTAAGGAATATTCACCGGTGATGGTCTGGAAAAGTTCAATAGTGGTTCTTGCTTCTTGTAGTTCGTAGCTGCGGAGCGTGTCGAAGATGGCTGATACGTCGCCAGTTAAGTAGCTGTCGACGCCATTTTGTGTTGCGACGCTGCCGTCAATAGTCATCAGCACATTTCCGTCCGCATCAACTATGTTAACGAGAGTCTTGCCAAAGGGAGCATCGGCGCTATGCACAACAACAGGGATCACATCGACTTTCTTTCCGTCCATGTAGAATCCGCTGAGTTCGAAGTCAATACCGTATCCGGAGAGTTGGTCCGCAATTTGTTGTTCCGTGCCGGTTAACGAAATGCTTTTGCCGACATCATGGTACAGTACGCCGTCGGTGCCGTAGACAACGGCGTTGCCTTGCAAGTTTTTGTATGTGAACCCTGCAGGTTCTCCGTTCGCATCAAAGAGAGGTGTTTGAACGAGGACGTTGCCGTTTTTGTCGATGATGACATTCTTTCCTTCAAAGGTGAGGATGGCTTGTCCTTTTGCGTCAAAGCCGCCGAAGTCAACGCCCAGGTCAGAATATAATCCCGTGCCGTCCGCAGTAACGGGTTGTCCGTCTGGGCCGACCAGTCCGTAAATGGGTTGTCCGGTTGTTGCGTCGGTGCCAATCACAATGGATTTCACGTCTGCTGCGTTGATGGGAATGCCGTTTGCGCTCTTGAATCCACCATACAATGAAGTCATACCGTCGCTGAAGTCGCGTGCTTGTGCCAAACCTATGCGTGTTAATTCTCCGCCAGGGTTGGTGTTGGTGACTTCTTGTCCGGTGGTGCTATCTATATACTTGCCTTCAGACCAGATGATGTTTCCTGCGGGAACGGGTTGTCCGTTTGCGTTGACGAATTGTGCGGGAGCGAAATAGTTGTTGATGAATTCTGCGAGATTGACGCTTCCGCCGGGCAGGTCGAATGTTGGCGTGCCGTAGAGTGTTCCGTCAAGGCCAATGAGTGCGCCGCCAGTCTCTGCAGGATTCTGAATTGGTATTCCTGCGAAATACCATTGGTTTCCTTCAATCTTAAGTCCGTTGATTGCGAGTCCGTCGTTGAACTCTTGTTGTGCTTGTTGTTGTGCTGCTTGGTGTCCGTTGATTTTTGCGCCGAGTGCTTGTTGCGCGTTCGCGATGGCTTGTCCTTCGGGTGATCGTGATTCCAAAATGCGTCCGTCTGGCAAGAGGATGCGTCCATCAGGGAGCAAGAAATGACCTTGTGCTTTGAAGGCGTCGATGAGGTCTTTCATCGTTCCTTCTTTGTACTCGATGCCGAGTTCTTTCAGGAGTTCTTTGAGTTTCGCAATTTCTTCGGCTTTGAGTTCCTTGATTCGTGCGAGCAAGTCTTTGAGTTGTGCGATTCGGTCTTCTTTTGCGTCGGCTTGTGCGTTCTTTTCTTGTTCAAGCGCCTCTTCAGTCGCAGCTGCGCTGATGTCAGTAGTTTGCGCTCCGGTTTCTTGTGGTAATGCTTCGGTCATGGCGCGCAAATGTGTCCAGGAGCGTTGTTCTTGGCGGAGTTCGACAGGGTCGGATGGTGCAGGCAAATCAGGCATGCTTGGTCCGGTGGCTTCTGCTTCACTTCCGCCACTGCCTCGTGCCGCGTCGGCCATTGCGCCGCCGGGTCCGGGGGTGTTTGTGTTGGGGTTCAATGGGTCGGAGTCTTCCTCATCGGGAGTTCCGTCACCGTCATCATCTTGATCATCTTCGTCAGGTGTGCCGTCATTGTCTGCGTCATCATCGTCGGCATCGGGGATGCCGTCGTTGTCACGGTCATCGATGGTGTTGAGCTGGTAATAGTCGAGTTCTTGGTGGTCGCACAGTTTTGTTTTTTGACAGCCTTCACCCGTGCCATCGCAGAGAACGGTTGTTTGCAGGATTTTGAAGACGGGTTCGAATTCGAGAATGAATGAGCCTTGCATTCCTTTTGCGGCTTGCGCGTGAGCGAGTGCTTTCATTAATGCGTGCATGAGTTCTTCGAGTTTTGCTTCGTAATCAGGATCGTCGGGGTCGAGGTTGTTGAGCTGGTCGCGGAGTTCGTCAGCGGCGGCTGCGTAGTCTTGTGCTTGTTTGAGGTCTTCTTTTGCTTTGTCGAGCGCGTCAAGTGCGTCTTTTTCGTCGTCGGTTCCTTTCGCGTCATCGTATGCTTGTTGTAATCTGTCAACGGCGTCTGCTGCGTTTTGAATAGCGTTGTCAACTTTACCTATGATGTTGTCAACATGATTCATTAAGTAGGAATGGAGTGCGTCGTTGAATCCTTGTCCGCGTGCTTGTGCGGCGAGGGCTTCGAATGCTTCTTGGTCGAGTCCATCGATGGGTCCGCCGAATGCGGCGAGGAGTGCTTGCTTTTCAAAGAAGTCCGCGAGTTGCGAAGATGTTATTGCGCCGCCGACATCCAATCCGTAGGAATGCACGAGCGAGGCGTATGCTGCTTGTTGTTCGAGGTATTCTTTCTTGGCGAGCGCCCCAGTGGGGTCGTTCTCAAGCTGTTTCTTGGCGTCGTCAAGTGCTTTTTGCGCGGCTGCTTTTTCTGCTTTGGCTGCGAGGTATTCTGCGTAGGCTTCTTTGTATTCGTCGGAGCCGTCAGGCAGGTTGCTGTACTTTTCTTGTGCGGCTTGTGCTTTCGCGTCCGCTTGATTGTATGCTTGTTGTGCGCTGCTTACTCCTTGTGCGGGGTTTTCGAGTCGTTCGTAGAGTGCTTTGGCGCTGTCCGCGGCTTGTTGTTTTGCGTTCGCGTCAGCGAGCGCTTCATCGTAGCGTTGTTGCGCGCGAGCAATATCTTCTTTATCCCCTGAGGATTTTGCGCGGTCAAGACTGTCGCGGGTGTAATCGAGCCAGTTTGCGGCGTGGTCGTAGGAGTCTTGTGCGTCGTTCCAGTTTTCTTGCGGATCGCGCACCAATCGTTCGGCGGCGCGGGTGATGTGGTCGCCGTCAGGGTCGATGCTGTGTTGGAGTGCGAAGTCGCTCAGTCCGGCAATCTCGCTGCCGGTGAGCATCATTTGGTAGAGTTGGTTGTATTCTTCAGTGAGTTGGCTGCCTTTGCCCGCGATGAATTGTTCCCAGAGCTGGTTTTTGTTTTCCTGTCCTGCTGCGAATGTCGCGAAGTCTTTGAGCAAATCATTGTAGAGTCCAGTGCTGAGGAGGAAGTTTTGTTGTAATCGTGCTGCGTTTTCGCGAGTGATGCCGTTGTAGGTTCCTGCGCGCGAACTTCCGCCGCCACCTCCTCCGCTGCCTTCAGAGAGCGCTCCATCTCTATTTTGTCCGTTGAGAATGCCGTTGTCTGTTCCGCGTGGTGTTTCGCACGTGCCGAGTGTTCCGGGAGTTGCGGGTACGCGTTGGAATGATTCAGCGAGGTTTTCGCTTTGTTCGTTGTGGCATTCGACGACGTTTCCTTCTTTGGTGATGGCGATGCCGTTGTGTTCACAGTGTTTGTCGTAGTTTGGTTCTTGGTGTATTTTGCCGAGCATTCCGGGTGTTGATTCTGCGCCTTGTTTTTGGATGACTTGTGCTCCGGTGATGTCAAGTACTGACAAGCCGGTGATTTCTGTTTTGCTGCCAACGGGTGCGGGGTTGAGTTCTTTGATTTTGACGGTGGACTTTTCTTCGTCAGGTTCGTTTTCTGGCTGGCAGGGGTCGCGCTGGTAGGTAATGATTCCTTGTTCGAGTTCGGCTGCTGCGAGTGTTTGTGGAGTCGCGAGATTTGTAGTGAGTGTGTTTGTATTGAGGGTGGTGAGGGCTGCGTCTCTGCGAGCAGTTGCTGTTTTGCTGAGGAGGGGAGGTAATCGTTCTTTGAGTGATGCAAGTTGTACACTGTTTTTGATGGCTGCGAGTTCGGTATTGTCGTGGATTCCTCTACCATCAACAAATTCTGCGTAGGTGAGTAACGGTGTTCCTCCAGGAAGCAAGACGGTAGTGGGTCGTGAGTTTAAGTCAGGGAACGAGATGGAAGGCATGTCAGGTATGTTGACAACGACGTTCTTTGTTGTGAGTGTTCTGCTGGCTTGCGTGATGCTAGTTGCGGAGGCGTCAGGGCAGGCTTGTTCGAGTGCTTCTTCCGGTGAGCTTCCAAAAATAGTGGCGATACTGAACGTTTGATCTTTTGACACGCTGAAAACGCCAGGAAGGTAGGGGTGCGGTTCGAGATCGAGTGAGGGTTGTCCTGAAAGTTGCGGTACAGGTATTGGGATTTGGTAGATGCCTCCTTGCGCGATGCGTTCTGCTGCGGCGTCGAAGTCATCTGCGGGAACGGTTTCTGCGAGATTTGCAGTTGCAGTAAGACTTTCTGCGTGGCAGCCTTCGGCCGCAGGAATTTCTTTGACGGGTGGAGAGAGCGTGCTAAGTGGAAGTCTATTGTTGGTGAGTGCGGTTGCGAGTGTTTCGCCCGCGAGTAAGTCGTGGACTGCGTCGTTTGCGCTGAGCGTGTTTGTTGCCGCGATGCGTGTGTTGACGGCAACGTCAGTTGTGTCGGTGCGGGTTACGGTTGCAAGTGTGTTCGATGTGTCTGTTGCGCTGAGTGCTGCGAATGCCGTATTTGATGTGCGAATGGTGGTTGTTGTGAGTGTGTCAACGGTAAAGGTATCAAACGTGCGTGCGGCAAGACTGTTTGTTTCAGCGACTGCAAAATTATTCTTTTCTGCAAACGTTCGTGTGCTTTCGAGATCGACGGGATTGTCGATTGCGTCGCCATCAAACTGGACGGGTGCGTCCCAGAGGTAGTGTTCATTACCAATAGTGATTCCTGTTTTGTCTACGCCGGTTTTGCGTTCGTCGCCCCAGACGACGTAGTCGATGTCTTGGACGAGTTTGCTTTCGCCGTTCCAGTAATACATGGCGAGCATTTCTCCGGCGCCTGAGGGGTTCTTGATGGTTTCGCCGAGCAGTTCTCCTTCAGTTGTAACATCAGAAAGAAGGGGAGTAATTATATCGTAATCAATCGCGCCAGGGTAGGCGGGAATAACATCCATGACGTCCGGATGTGTGTTGATGATTTCGTAGGTGGGTAAGAATCCGTAGACGTCTTTGAATCCGGTTGCGCTGAGCGCGATGATTTGTGTTTCTCCGGGTCCGATGACTGCTTCGGGGTGGAATTGGGCGTGGAAGTCTCCCCAGGTTCCGCCGCCGCTTCTGCTTGGGTCGGTGGTGATGAGCCAGTAATAGTTACCTGTGAGTTGATTCGGATTAATGTCGGGGACTTGTTGCGTAATTATAGCTCTTGCTTCTTTTTGTGCGTGCCAGTTTTGGTATGCTCTTGCTTGTTCTTGGAAGATTGCTTTGTCTTCTGTGCTGACGTAGGTTCCGTCCGTGAGGTAGTAGTGTCTGAGTGAGAGTGCTTTTTGGGAGGGGTTGTGGATTTCGATGAATTCTCCGCGCCATTCTTGTTGCGGGTCGATTGTTTCCCAATCAATCGTACGCGAAGGTATGTTTGGAAGGTCAACGTCTTCGAGGTTTGCGAGTTGTTGTGCGTTGGCGCGTGCTGCGGATTCGATTGCGCTGCCGCATCCGTTTGCCGCGCCGATAGTTTGGCTTACTTTGCTGTTTGCGCCTGCGACTCGTGCATCATACAGTTCTTCGACGGGGTGTTCGCTGACGGTTTTTGTTGCGATGGGTGAAACAGTTCCGAATGCGGTGGTTGAGGGTTTTGCCTTTCCGAGCGGGTCGATGATGAGTGACCCGCTTATTTCGGGCGCGAACATGTTCGCGATGGAGTGTTGGAGATTGGTAAAGAAGGTGGGCTGTGCTTCATCGCGCGAGTCTCGTGCGAAGGTGAGTGTGTTTGTGCGCGTGATTTCCGCGTCTTTTTGTGCTGTTTGAATGACTGATTGTGCGTGAGCATTTGCATCGCTGATGAGTCGTTGTTCCCAGAAGGTGCGTGTGGGTTGGTAGGGTTTGTTGAATGTTCCTGCGATAGCGCTCAGGACGTTTTCGGTTGTGGTGGGTTCTCGTGCAGCGTCAGCGTTCGTGATTGCTCGTGTTGGCGTGCTGGTAGTGCCGATTTCGCTGAAAACCAAGTGCATGCCCATGACTTCATCAGCGTTATCGCCTGCGCCGCCGCATTCCGCTTCTCCTCCGCCTCCGCCGCCACCTTCTTCGGGCGCGGGGTCTACAGGGGGATCGAAGGGAATGTCATAAACGTATTTTTCGGAGAATGGTCCGACAAACTGGTTTTGGGGGCATGGTCCGCATCCGCATCCGGTAGTGGGGCACGGATTAGTAAAGAATTCGTTGGGGCAGGGCGGTCGGGGTAGGCACTTGATGACCCAGACTTCGACGGAGCCATCTTGCGGTATTCCCGTAGGGAGTCCTGCGTAGGAGGGAGTATTTCCGCAGTCGCTGAGTTTTTGGCTGTCACACTGGCATTCTGGCGGGAGTGCTTCGGTTGGAGGATTGTTTCCGGTTGTTTCGGTTCCGCCGCGGTAGGGTTCTGGTCCGACGGGTTGTGTTGGTCCGGAAGGAGTTGTTTTTTCTCCAATGGGTGGCTGCCAGCTTTCTGTGCTTGAGGATGGACAGTAGGGTATTGAAGTAGGGCTTCCTGTTGAGCTGCCTGAAGATGTTGTTTGTGAGTTGGCGCTGGCTGAGAAGAGTAGTGAGAAGACTAATAGTATGACAAGTAATCCCCCCCTTTTCATGGAGGGAAGTCATCTGATAATGATATATAAAGGTTTTGGAGAGCAATTTTTATTTAAAAATTGAGTAAATATAGAAACGGTGACTGAACCTGTCTGCGGAAGTTATTTAAAACAGAACATACAGTTCATTCTCAAAAAGATGGTGCAGACTGTTCCGGCTACGAATAATTTTTTGATGACTGCTGCAGTTATTACGCTGGTGTTTGCGCTGAGCGTGTTGGTTTTTTACGGTCCGTCGATGGCGGCTCCGGTTCCTGCTCTCACGACGAGGGATGGTTTTGTGGTAGTGGCTCCGTGGGCGAATAATGCGCCGATGAGTATTACGCAGGGTTGTCAGCCTCCGTCTGTCGGGACGATTCCGGTTGCGGGTGGTGTTATTCTTGTGAACCAGCGTGGCGGTCAATTGCTTACTGCGACGGGTATTACGTCGGTGAATGCGTTGGGTAGCGAACAATTAGGGTTTGTGGCGATTCTTTCAGCAGAAACCGTGACTGATAATGGGCAGACGCAGGTGACGTTTGCGGGTCCGGTTCCGACGAATGTTGTTCCGCAGTTTGAGGAGAATGTGTTTTCTATTGCGCCGGATGGTGCAGTTACAGAAATATCTTCTGTTCCCACTACAGTGCAGGATATTCAAGAGACTCCTTTGCCTTCGGAGCCTGTTTCTGATTCGGTGACGGGGACGCAGTATGATGTTCCTATTGCGATCACAAACGTTGACCGAATTGACGTGACGAATCCCGAGACAGGTGTTGTTTCTTCGATTCCGTTGAATCCTGATGTGTTTGGTGTTGATGATATTTTGGACGCGAATGTTGTCAGCGCGGTTGATGGCACGGTGATTGTTACTGTTGCGGGTCCATCGATTCCTCCGCAAAATTATGAGGAGCGCACGTTTGTGGTTTCTTCTGATGGTGATGTGCGTTTTGTTTCTGCAGTTCCGACAACGTATCAGAATATTCAGCAGAATGTTCCGCCGACGGTTGTAACGGATCCTGCCACGAATATTGTGTATGCGTATGATGCTTCGCAGGATGCGTTGGCGTTGGTTGACGTGAATACGGCTGAGGCAGGTATCATTCCTGTTTCTTCGTTGCCGTCGCTTGTTGGGCAGACTCCTGCGGCGTTCCAGGCGGCGTTGCAGCAGGAATTGGTTGTGCAGGATGGCGTGCAGTATTCCGCAAACCGTATTGCGAGCACGCAGGATGTGCAGTTGACGGGTGTTGTGCAGCCGAATTCACAGATTCGTTTTAACATTTACAATACTGGTTCGTTGGTGGAACAATCTTCTCTTTCGCGTCCTGTTCGTACGATTGTTATTCCGAATCCGACTTCGTCAGCGTTTCCGTTTCAGGTTGTGTTGAGTAATGTCGCGCCGGCGGACAGGTATACATATGTGGAACCGGTTGCGGAAGAGCTTTCTCCGCAGACGCAGGTTGTCCTGCAGCAGGTGCAGTCGCTTGATCGTGTTGCGGTGCAGCAGAATCCAGAGGCTGCGTTGACGGCGTTTTTGGCTCGCACGCAAGTTGCGCAGCCGACGAATCTCGCGGTTGCGAACGGTTTAACTGCGCAGCGTGAGATTGTTATCAATCCGAATTATGCGTTGACGGTGAATGACGCTTCGCAAGCGCAGTCAAATGATTTGAATGTCGTGGTGAATGATATTTCACAGACCAATGTTGTGACTGCAAATCAGCAGCCCGCGACCGCAGTTTCGGAAGAGAACGCGCGTGTTACGTCCACTGGTGCTACAAATATTTGTTCGACTGCCGAAGCTTGCGCGAATCAGTAAAGCAGAAACTTTTTATTCTATCTCCTTTCTTTTTGGATTTATGCCTGATAAAGTAAAGATATTAGTTGGTTGTCCGACGTCTGACCACAAAGCGTACTGTTTGAAAGAATATGCGGAAGGCATCAAGGCAATGGAAGGAGAGTTTGATGTTCTTGTCGTTGACAATTCGCAGACAGAAGAGTATGTTGCGAAGATTGTCAAGGTAGGTCTTCCTGCAGTGAGAGGTCCGTTAACTGGCGCTGCGAGAGAGCGTATTGTTGCGTGCCGTAACGTGTTGCGCGATAAAGTCCTGAATGAGGGGTATGATTGGTTTTTCTCGCTCGAGCAGGATGTCATTCCACCTCCTGGTGTGTTAGCCCGATTATTGTCCGCGAAAAGAAAAATCATTACGGGTGTTTATACGAAAGAGTTCAAGAAGATGCAAGATGGAAAATTGGTTGGTCGAGTTGTTCGGCCGTTACTCTACATGATTCATAATGGGAATGTTGCGCAGATGGAGATGGATGATTTGGAACCTCCGCGAGTGCAGGAAGTTTTTTCTGCAGGTCTTGGCTGCATGCTGATTCATCGCAGTGTTTTGGAAAAAGTAACGTTCCGTTGGGATCCGAATTTTAAAGCGTTTGACGACATGTTTTTCAGTACGGACGCGATGAAGCAGGGATTCAAAAAGTATGCTGACACGTCCATCAGGTGTGAACATTTGGAAATGAGTTGGGAAGGAATTGAGAAGTGATTATGCTCTGATGGTGCGGTTGAGTTTCTTGTGGATTTCGTGGAGGAAGTGTACTGCCATTGCTTCTGCGTTGTATTTGTTGGCAACGAGTGATTGCATGCGTTCGTTTTCGTAATAGTGGATGTTGAAGTGTTTTCCAGGTGTGGCGTTTGCACGCATGAGTTCTGCGCGTTCGCCGTTGTCGTAGGTGAATGCGGCGAGGGCTTCGTGGTAGCGGCCTTCGTATTGTGCCAGCGCAATTGATTTGTCGATAACGAGGGGTGATGCGCGGTCTAAGGCGATTGGTGAGCTATTGATTTGTTCGCGGGAAAGGATGGTGATGGGTTGGAACGGCGCGATGTTGAGGGTGAGTATGCGTTGCTTGACTGTTTTGTACGTGTCGTGCAGGAGTTCGTAATTATCAGGGGTGACGGCTTCAATTTTTGCGGCTTGGATGTGTGCGGTGATGTTTTTTTCTTTGCGCATCTGCGCAATTCTTGCTTTGGTGTGCGTGTCGAGTGAGTCTTGGTCAACGCGTGCCCAGAACAGAATTTCGTGACGGTAGACGGGCAGTCCGAAGTCGCGCTGCAGTATATCTTCAATGGCGTGTTCGGTGAGTGTCATGCGTTCTCCTTGCTTGTGCGGGTGTTGATGTTTTCGATGGCTTTGAGGAAATGTGTTGCGAAGCGTTCAGGAGTGTAATGTTCGGTTCGTTCGTAGGAGAATTCTGAGCTCATGCCGTTTTTGATGGTGTATTCTTCTCCAGGGGTGATTTCGCTGCAGAGAATGAATCGGGGAACGACGCTGTCATTTACTTCGGCGACGAGGGCTTCGCGGTGGCTTTTTTGTTGGATTGCCCAGAGTGGGATTTCGTCGAGCGCTTGGGAGGTAGTTGCGTCGAGGTTGCAGGGAGGGATGTCTATGCTTTGTCGGGAGCGTAGTGTGATGGGTCCGTAGGGGGATGTTGGTATGATGAGTTTTCGTTCTTGCACGATGATGCATTCTTGATCTTTGAGAAGCCAGTAATTGCTTTCTCCGCCGGTGCGGAGGATGTGTGCAATGAGTGTTGCTTCAGGGGTTTTTCCTTCGGTGAGGAGATACATGCTTGCGAGGTTGAGGTCATCTGAAACCATTGCGGCATCGGTGTGTGCGGCGAGGAGCAATTCGTGTCGGTAGATAGGTTCACTGAAGGTGGTCTGCAGTTTGTTTTCAATGATGAGTTCTACCGGTGTGAGTTTCATGCGGTTGCCTGTGCTCGTGCGTGTTTGATTGCAAGCTGTTCGTGTTCACCGAGCCATTCTTTGTATGTGTTGATGATGAAGGAATCGATACCGAGGTTTTCGGCTTCGTCGTAGAGTACGCGTGCTTGGTCGTATGCGCCTGCGTCAGTATAGTTTGCAGCAGCGCGTAGGAGTGTTTTGGGGTTGTGGTGCTGCGGGCTTTCAGATCTGAAGTAGAGGATGTGATCGATGAGCGCGTGCACGTAGAGTTTGTCAGCAGATTCGTTCGTGCGTTTTTTGTCATCAGGATGGTTGTGTTTCATGCAGTTTTGTTCGTCGAGCAAATAAGCGAGTTCGGTGTCGGTGAGTGCTTCTTTGCGCCACAGTTGCGCTTCTAAATCGTCGATGATGCCGTTCCAGTCAGTCATGGTGTCTCCGCGATTTGTTTAAGTGCTTGTTCTGCGTAGTTGACCATTGCGTAGTCTACGTAGATGCCTGAGGTGGTGTTGGCCGCGAAGTCTTTGCCGACGGTGGCAAGGAGTGAATCTTCAAGTGTCCAGCCGTTTTTGGTTGCGAGATAGATACAGAAGTCTTCGTGGATGGGAATGCCGTGGTAGGCGTTGTGTGCGAGTTTTTTTTCGGTGTGTTTTGGCAGTCGGGCGTTGGTGAATGCGCGGCGTTCGGTGTCTTGCAGGAGGTCGTACGTGATGAGGGCGTTTCCTTTTTGCGCGGTGTGTCTGCGCACGGAGAATCTGCTGTCGGGGTGTTCGGGCATGATGTTTTTTTCGAGATCTTTTGTGGCAATGCCTTGGGTGAGGCGCGTTCGTAAGTTGGAGGGTAGTGTGTAGGTGAGTTTGAATGTTTCGAGTTCGTGTTCTCGTTCGTCCATGTCTTCTTCGCTGATGGGCTGTCCGAGTTTGCGTTCCCAGTACGCGCGCACGAGTTCTCCGCGATACACGGGTTCTCCGAGTGGAAATCCGTGCAGGGCGAGCATTTCTTGCAGCGGTGTGAAAAAGGGGGTTTTGAACATTAGTCTGCCTCCGGCAATGTTCCTTCTTCAGTCATATTCTTTTTGGCTTTTGTTGCGAGTCTTCGTGCGACGTGGATGGGTTCGGGCATTTTGTGCGGTAAGCGAATTGAGTTTTTGACTAATTCGGCGGCCATACCTGGAGAAATTAAATGTCCTGCTGTCACGTGGAGCGGTCTCGCGAATTGTTTGGTTTGGACAATAAATCCTGCGAGTTGGTCGTCGGCATAAATTTCAGTATCTCTAATTTCACCGTACAGTACGCTGTCCGCGACGCCAAGGCAGGGTTTTGCCAACTCAACGCCCAAGTATGTTGCGATGCCGCAGCGTGCGGGGTGTGAAACTCCGTGGCCTTCGACCATTAAAACGTCGGGGTCGTATTCGAGCTGGTAGTAGAGTTCGAGCATTAAGGGGCCTTCTCGGAATGCGAGATAGCCGGGGACGTAGGGCATGGGGGCTTTCTTCAGCAAATATTTGTGCTCAACTAAGTTCATAGAAGGGTAATCCATCACAACAACGGCGCAGAGGAGTTTGTCTTCAAACGGAGTGCAGCTGAAGGACGCGATTCGTTTGACTGATTCAATAGGGAATTGGTCTTGGAGAATGGCTTGTTTGCCTACGGCAAATTGGATGTCTTGGAGGGAGTCGTTTGCTTGCATGTATTCACCTTTTCTCGTCTGCTCTTTCGTCTGTTCTGTCGTCGTTTCGTCTTATTTAGAGCTCCAATTAGGCACTATTTAAAGCTTTCTCTTTTACCTACTCTCAAGTGACTACTAATAGGAATATTTATATATTAGTGCTGTTACTGAGTAGTTACAAGAGGCACAATGCAAAAGAGCACTATTATCGCACTGGCGCTGGCGTTTATCGCCGGCTGGCTCATGAGCACGGGTTTGAGCTTCGGCACAACTCCCGTTCTCGAGCAGGTTCAGGAAAGCGTTTCGCTCTTTGCAGATGCGCCCGATGTGCCAAGCCCGAGCGACACCTTGGGTTTGCGAAACATCCATGTGTTGCCCAACCGCATCGAAATCGACGTGATTGGCGCAGTGCCTGCGGTGTTTCAGGACACTAACTCGATGGATCCGGTCATTGATTCGGATTCCACTGGAATCGAAGTTGCGGTAACAGACCCGTCAACAATCAAAATCGGTGATATCGTTTCGTATGAAGTCGCGGGTTCGTTCATCGTGCACCGCGTTGCCGACATCCAGACGGACGCTGACGGCTTGTATTTTGTCATGAAAGGCGACAATTTGCCGACCACCGACCCGTTCAAGGTCAGACCCGACCAGCTTCGAAGAAAAGTTATCGGTATTTTGTACTGATAATTCACACTCAACACCTCCCGTGTTTAGCTCTTCAAAAAGCTAGCACAAATCCAGCAGCCCGCAAGGGTTGTTGGTTTTTTATTTTCACACTCAACACCTCTTTCCCCTACCATCTGTCCGCAAGGATGGATGGTAAGGGTTTTTATTCAAACCCAGTTCACAACAAAAAAATGGCAATCTTATACCACGGCACTCCGCTGAAAAACATTGAAGCCATTGCAGAAACCGGTGCTTTGTATGCTCCGATTCTTCAGCGTATCAGAACGGTGTATGCGAATAAGGCATTGACGCGTCTTCCTGCGAGAACTGCTGTGGCGCATCATTTTCTTGAGGAATTCTGTCTTGATGATGCGCAATGTGATAATGCGTTGAGCGTGTGCTTGACTCCGCATCTTTTTGTTGCAGTTGATATTGCTGAGAACAAGAAAAATGACCAGTTTGGCGGCGCGGTGCTTGAGTTTGATTTTCCTGAGGATATGCTTGATGCAGTTATTGGTTCTGACCGAGTTCCAGGAGTAATTCCGCAGACGGTGCACATGCCGCACTCATTGCCGTTGGAGGCCGTGATCAGCGTGTATGTTACGCCTTCCGCGCGTCCGATGAAAAGCAGGATTATGCAGGCGTTCAGAAATCTGAATGTTCCATTCCGTTATTCTCCGTAACTCTTTTAAACCACGTTCTTGTCCTTTCCTCTCATGAATCCTGAAGAACTCGTATTGTGGCGTAAGGCTGGCAAGATTGCGCACGAGGCATTGGTTTACGGAGCATCGCTTATCAAAAAGGGCGCGAACATGCGTGAAGTGTGTGATAAGATTGACAGGAAGGTTGTTGAGCTTGGCGCGAAGCCTGCATGGCCTGCACAGATCGGCAACAATGAGGTCGCTGCGCACTACACTCCTGAGCCTGACGATACTGCTGTATTCAATGATGAAGTTGTTTCGCTTGACGTCGGAGCACAGGTTGATGGCTATGTTGGCGACAATGCCTGCACGGTTGACCTTTCAGGCAAACATGGAACAATTTTGAAAGCTTCAGAAGAAGCGCTTTTGGCCGCTGAAAAACTGTTGGCCCCTGGCGTAAAGACTGGCGAGATTGGTAAGGCAATTCAGGACGCAATTTTGAAGCACGGCGTTCGTCCGGTCAAAAACCTTTCAGGTCATGGCATTACTAGATATGTTATTCACGATGATCCGAGCGTTCCCAATATTGCGACAAAAGATTCTGATGTGTTGAAGGAAGGAATGATTATTGCAATTGAGCCTTTCGCCACGAACGGCAAGGGTATGATTCACGAGCAGGAACAGGCAAACATTTTTTCATTCGTTGAAAAAAGGCCGATTCGTTCTCCGTACGCAAGAGAAGCATTGCAGTTTATTGAGAAAGAATATGGTCCGTTCCCTTTCTGTACAAGACAGCTTGCAGCTAAATTCGGTTTGGGTAAAGCAAATCTTGCGTTAAGAGATTTGTTGCAATCAAACATTTTGCACCCGCACGCGCCGTTAGTCGAAGAACCCGGTTCTATCGTCGCGGTTTTCGAGAACACATTCTTGATTACGAAAGATGGATGCGAACGGTTGACTAAATAATTATTTCTTGAATGTTTTCGGTTTTGCAAAAGTGCCGTGCGTGCACATTTGTTGAAGAATTCGTTGCCGTTTGGATTTACTTCCGCTGATCACGATAAAACATTTTTTTGTCGCAATGAATAGATCAATAGCCAAATCATCTTTTTCATCGTCGTAATAGGACCAGTGTACTTCTTCATGGGTGTGAATCCATTTGTCGGCTGATTCTTCGCCAGTTTCAACGGGAATGTTTGCGGCTTTAAGGACGGTGCTGATCCAGGTTTGAAGTTTGGAAATTTTTTGTACAGTGATAAAACTGTAGGCGTCATGATTGTCGATGCCGTAAATGCGTGGTTGCATGTTTAGAGATTAATCCCGTACTTTCTCAGTTCTGTTTTCCACTGCAATCCAACTTTCATCAAGTCGTTAGAAAACTTAATCGAAATCTTGTATGTTTTTTTGTAGAGATCGTAATCAATCAATCCCATCGCTTTCATGGGCGTTAAGATTCTGTCGTAGAATTGTCTTTTGTTATAACTTAATTTGACTTTTTTGCCCTTGTATTGGCCGTCTTCAAGTGTCGTCTCATAAACGCCGTCGTGCAATTGCGTTGCAAAAAGGCTCATTTCTGTTTTGGAGATTTCGCCGGTGTGGTCGGCCATGAACTTGATTAATTCTCTCGCAACAACAGTCTGTTGTCCTGTCGAGAAGATGATTTCGAAGATGTCTTCGGGTAAGTTGAATCTGTCAAACAATATGACCATTCGCGGTAGTCCCCCTATTAGACGTGTTTTTATCTCTCCCAGTATATAAATGTTTACACCTATTTTTGATTCTGTCGTCGGTGAATAAATCAGCCATTTATAAAGCACAAACGGGCATTTTCGCTCCAAATCGCAACATTTATATATCAGTAGCCTATGGTATATCTCAGTATACATAAAAGGTGCATTGGGTCCAAAAGACCTAATGTTTCACACACTCATTCGACGGGCTCTCTCGCGTTTTCTTATCGAAAACCACCCCCCCAAAACCCACACCCGAGAGCCCGTTTTATACTCACAGGCATCTTTGATGCCGATAGCAAAAAAAAGAAGCGAAGCCCCCTATTTGGCGGGTACGCGCGGGAAAAAGAGGGACTAAAAATGGACTTTGTTGTGCAAAGTGCGATGAAAAATCAGGCCAGCTATGGCAGCGATGACTTACAAGTGGGTCACGCAAACATCAAAGTCATTGGTGTTGGTGGAGCAGGAAACAACATGGTTTCTTGGCTTTACAAGAAGGGCATCAAGGGCGCCGAAATTTTGGCGGTAAACACCGACAAACAGCACTTGGATATTTCTGAAGCTGACAAGAAATTCTTGCTTGGCCGCGATACGACTCGTGGTTTGGGCTGCGGTGGTTTCCCCCAAAAGGGTACTGAATCTGCACAAGAATCTATCATGGCATTGAAGGACGCGCTCCGAACGAGCGACATGGTCTTCATTTGCGCAGGAATGGGCGGCGGCACCGGTACGGGCGCGGCTCCTGTTGTTGCCGGAGTGGCAAAGGAACAGGGCGCAATTGTCATTGGCACCGTCACGATGCCGTTCAACATTGAACGTGCTCGAGTCGACAAGGCAGAATTTGGATTGCAGCAGTTGCGACAGAACTCGGACACCGTTGTCGTTATCGACAACAACCGATTGGTGCAAATCGCGGGCAACCTTCCGGTTCAGCAGGCGTTTGCGGTTGCGAACGAACTTGTCGCGACCATGATTAAGGGAATCGTTGAAACTATCGCAATCCCGTCCTTAGTCAACCTTGACTATGCTGACGTGAAGGCAATCATGACGAACGGCGGAGTAGCCGCAATCGGCATTGGTTCTTCTGACACGAACAACCGTGTTGAGGAAGCAGTGAAGGGCGCGCTTTCAAACCCGTTGCTTGACATCAAGTACGCTGGAGCAACCGGCGCTTTGATTCACGTGACTGGCGGTCCGGACATGACGTTGGACGAAATCAACCGTGTTGGTGAATTAGTCACCGAAACCATGGATGAAGACGCAAACGTCATCTGGGGCGCACGAGTCGAGGAAGAAATGAAGGGCAAGATTTTGGTCATGACCATCGTGACTGGCGTCAAGTCCCCGTGGATCCTTGGCAAGAATGACTCTCGCAAGCCTAGTCCTCAGGCAGTTCACCGCAATGAAGACTTAGGCATTGAGACTATCTAGATAGATAGTTTTTGTTTTTTTCTTTTTTTTTAATTTTTAGTTTAGGTTCATTATGGCACAGACACTCGCATTGACGGAAATATTGAAGGATTGCAGTCAAGAAGATGTTCCTATTCTCGTTCAAAATTTGCGCGAAATCGAAACGTTCGTGAGATATTCGTTGCAGCACGGTGCGACGTTGAAGTCTCCGGAAGTTAAGGAGGCTACTCGAGTGTATGCGGACATTCAGGACAGATACAGACAAATTGATCCGACGTGCAATGCACTTCTCAACTGATTACTATGAAAACTCAAAAAACACATGAAGTAAGGCTCTCCCGCCTTGAAAAGGTTCTCGCTTCTGTTGAAGGAAGAATTTTGACGCAGCTCGCAACGACAAATAGTATTTCTGACAATTATTTAGCAAGGTATTTGCGCGTGAAAGATGCGTATCACGAAGAAAGAAAGTACGCTGCGTAACTACATCCATCCGTCACAGTTCTTCGCGCCACATTTGCATTTGCGTTGTCCGTCTGCGCAGTAGTTGTACGTGATTTCTTGGCCTTTCTTGATGTTTTTGATTGAGCGTATCCAGATTTTTCCGTTTCTGCGAAAATACTTGCAGTTGGGGTCGCAGCTGTGGTTGATGTATTTGGCGTCGCCGCCTGTTTTGCCGTCAACGCCCCACTTCTTGTTCAGCTCGAAGACGTAGAATGCTCCTTTTTGTTCGGCATCGCGCTTGAAGCATTCGGCGCGAGAAATCTTTTCGCCAGTATACTCAATCAGTGTCTTGTTCTTCGGAATGTTTGTTCGCGCAAAGACGCCTTTGCCGTGCATCTTTGACTTGCCGACAAGAAGGTAGGGGGATTCGCGGGAAGGGTGCATAAAGTGTATGTATGAGGTGTGTTTTTAATGGTTATGCCGCAACCTTTAAATATATCATGAATATATCATTTTTTATGACCGAAATTGACGTTATTGCGCGCAAGTGGGGGGATTCGTTAGCTATCATTCTGCCGAGAGACGTCGTTAAGAAGGAAAGCATTCATCTCAATGATCGTATTCGGGTGAGTGTCAAGAAGGGTGTTGATATTTCGCGCATTTTTGGCTGTTGGAAAACAAAGAAAACCGCGCAGGAGTTGAAGGATGAGTCACGAAGCGGCTGGGAATGAAGTATACTTTTATGACACGTACGCCCTTTTCGGGTTGGTGCGTGCCTCTCCGAACTATGCTGCGCTGAAGGATGCGCGTCTTGCGACGAGCTACATGAATCTGTACGAGCTTTACTACATGATGTGTCAGGGCGGAGAACGCGAGTTGGCTGCAGCGGTTTTTCAGGAATGCCTAGCGGGAGCGTTTCAGCCCGAGCCCGAAACCATTAAGTTGGCAGCAGAGTTTCGGCTCAAGCACACAAAAAGAAAACTGTCCTATATTGACTGTCTTGGTTACGCGCTCGCGCAAGAACTGCGGCTGCCGTTTTTGACCGGCGACGAGGGATTTCGAGGATTGCCGAACGTCAAGTTTGTGAAAGAATAAGTTCACGCCTAGTTATTGTTCACAGGTGATTCGCAGGAGGGTTTCATTTGGTTATACGACCCGATGTCCTACTTTATATTCCAGTCCTGCTTCTTCTGCAGCCAGTTTTATTCCAATATGTGAACAATAGAATGCCTTGCTATACTTCTTCAAAAAACGATCATCAAGTGTTCCGTGTTGTTCTAGGTGATCTTTCGCACGACGATATGCATGGTACGTGCCAAATCCTAAACTTGTACTTCCTAGTGCAACCCCCACAGCCAATCCTATTGCTTGACTGACACGAGTTCTTTCAATAATTTCAAAATACTTATTGGCTGCAACAAATCCGAGACCAACATAGCCTATTAATGACACGCGATTTCGAATGGCACATTTTACGAAATCAGTCAGGAACATATTACGCCTGGTTCTTACTCACAGTTGCGTTCCAGAAGGAAGGCAATCCGACTTTGCAGACGCCTTCAAAGTCGTTGTCGAAGACGTAGACGTGTGCTTGTCGTTCTTCTGCGGGGATTTTTGCCAATGCGTTGTTTGCGTTGGTGTAGATGTCTTTCATGACGCTACGTTCCATCTTTTCTTGGAGTAATGAGCCTTCTTTGAGCAAGATGGTGTCCGTCAAGTTCAAGACGTTTTTGTCAATCATGCCGGTGTTCTGCGTAATCAAGAGGAGTGTCAAGTCTTTGTGTCGTGCGACAGCCAATAACTGGCCGAGTGCTTTATTCTTCTTCGACATTGAATCTCGTGAATTGAATGAGAGCGCGCCTTCGTCAATCAGGACGATTCCGCCGTTTTTGACCTGTTCAAGGTTGTCAACGGTTTCTATCCATTTGGGCAAAACAGATTGCTTAACGCCTAGCACATAGGCTGGTCGTTGTGTTTTTGCCGTGATGTTTTCCATGACTCGGAAGCCAAGAACGCTTTTGCCCGAGCCGCGTCGACCAGCAATAAGAACAATAGATGAGGAGTTTCGTATCTTTTCGCCGAAGCGCATAAAGTCGCCCTTAATAGTTGAAACAGGTTCCATCGGCATGAAGGTGGCGGGTTCTTTCCACGCGGAAGGTTTCTGCTTTTTCGCAGGCGCAACCGTTACTGCTTCGACTTTTTCTTCAGCGTCGTGCTTTCCTTTTGCGTGTTTCTCGGTTTCTTTCGTAGTATGAGTGTTTGTCTTCTTTCCAGTGAGAGCGGTTACGGATTCCGAGATAGAGGCAAGTCCGAGATACATGAATTTTGCCGACCACCAAAAGAAGAGTCCAATCATGCGGAGGCACCAATAGATGCCGTTCAGAATGCTGATTGCGGGGTGTGTTTTTTTGCGGCTCATAGGCTTAACCTTTGTGTTTCGCTTCGAACGGATTCTTGGAGGGTGAAGATTGTCCAGCCGCGGTAGGGGAATTCGATGCGTGAATGGTCGCCGAGCTTGATGTGGGTGGTTTTTGCATCGGTGGCTTGCGCGAGTCTGTTGAATGGTTTGTCGTAGCGGATGTAGACTTCGTTCGCCCATCCGTTTTCTGTTTTGCGTCCGCCAGCGTTGATGTCGTAATTGTTAGTAATGCCGTAATGTGCGAGTTCAGAGAGGAGTGAGCTGGGTTTAGTGAGTTTGGGTGAGGGTGGTCGTGGTTCGTCCATGCCTTCGAGGGTGGTGATTGCCCAGCCTTCGTGCGCGAATTCGTGGAAGGTGCCCTTATCGGTGGAATGAGGGAGTATGGGTTTGGGACGGATGAGTTTTGTGAGGGTGGTGAATGCCTTCGGAGAAACGAATAGTTCGTAGATGTAGTTGTCGTGGATTTTGTGTCCGCCCACATCAAGGTCGAAGTTGAGAATGGATTGCTGCGCGAGCTGGTAAATCAATGATTCTGGCGCTAAACGTTCCCCCATAACAAACAAGAATAGTATGTGATTTATAAGCCTTATTGGCGGCGGAAGTAGGAGGGGGTTGCGTAGGAAAGGAGTCCCATGACGCTGCCCATCATGCGTGAGCCGAGGCTGGCGGAGGGTGTTGTTGTATTGGGTGAGGACAATGAGGTTTTGCCGAGTAGGACGTTGACGATGGGTG
>CAYIEN010000013.1:0-31304 GCA_964362535.1 uncultured Methanosarcinales archaeon
AATGACCTCTTTTCGCGGCATAAGAATGCTAGAGTGTGGTGGTTTTTAAAGGTTGTTCTTAAGTGAGAAGCGCAAGGTATTTAAACAAGAAAAGAAGGTTTTCGTGCATGGCTTTTCCCGCGCTCGTAAATATACTTCTTTCCGTTCTGATTGTCAGCGTCATCTCATTTATCGGTGCTTTAACCTTATTGTCTAAATTTATCAAGTTTGACAAGATGATGTTTTGGTTTGTGAGCTTTGCTGCGGGAGCGATGCTTTCTGCTGCGTTCTTTGATTTGCTTCCGGAGGCGGTTGAGGCCGGCGGTGATTTGCCGATTTTTGCGTACGTATTTTTGGGTATGGCATTATTCTTTTTGGTTGAAAAATTGTTGTACTGGCATCACTGCCATCATGGTAGCTGTCATTCGCATCACGGTCATATGCACAAGGGTATGAAGCCTGTTGGCTTGTTGAACTTGATTGGTGATGGTGTGCACAACTTTTTGGATGGCGCTATCATCGCGAGTAGTTATTTGGTGAATCCGCAGCTTGGCGTGGTCACAACGATTGCGGTTATTTTGCATGAGATTCCGCAAGAGATTGGGGACTTCAGCATTCTTATTTACGCAGGTTTTAGTAAGGGTAAGGCGTTGTTTTTCAACTTCCTTTCAGCATTGACTGCGATTCTTGGTGCGGTTGTTGCGTATTTCTTTGCGGGAGCAGTAGAAACTGCCGAGCCAGTTATGTTGGCGATGGCTGCGGGCGGATTCATTTACATTGCAGCCGCTGACTTGATTCCTGAATTGCATCACGACCAGGACTATCCGAAGGCATTGATTCAGTTGGTATGGTTCGCACTTGGTGCATTCATTATCTATCTGGTCAGCACGTTCTTTGTGGCGTAGTCAGGAAAGATTTTTGCGTGTCTCAAACGTCGAACTCGCCTTTATTGAGACGAGACCTTATATACTCCCTTGACAGTATACACCCAGAAGGTATTAAAAATGAACAAACCATTGATAATTATCGGCGTCGTTCTGTTGGTGATAGGAATCGTTGCGGGAATATATACTACCTCGCAAGACCAGCTATTTGGACTGTATACTACTTCATCAATACCTTATGCAGTCTACATGGTTCCATTAGTGGTTGGCGGAATTGTTTTAATGATTTTCGGCGCAATAACTGGAAAAAAAGAGTAATTAAAAAAACATTACTTCAGCACTGCAGAAATCTTTGACTTTAGCAAGTTCTCATCCATCGCGCCAACCAAACGATCAGCTTCTTTACCATCCTTGAAAATGACCATGCAAGGGATGCCGCGGATATCATATTTCTGGGCCAAATCTTGATTTGAATCGACGTCGCATTTTGCAAAGACCATTTTACCGACGAAGTCTTTTGAAACCTTTTCGAAAATTGGAGCGAGCATTCGGCAGGGTCCGCACCAAACAGCCCAAAAATCTACGATTACTGGTGTTTTGCTGGCGAGAACGTCTTTCTGAAAGTTTGCTGTAGTGATTTCGTGCATAGTAAGCCCCCGCTTTTTAGAAACTGAAAGAAAGAAGTTCTATTTATGTGTTTTGTTTGGCAAAATACGTCGCCGCGCGTTCTTTCACTTCTTTAAAAAGTGCCAGTTCATCCGGGTTCAATTCTTCCAAATCATATCCGGGGGTTGTAAAGAAATGCATAGACCCGAGGTAAGTTGTATCGTGGGCTGGTTCGGTGTGGAAGCTTGAGATAACAAGGGGGTTCATTCGGGTAATTCCTCCTTGGACTTTTCGAGTTCCATCGTTGTTTTTGCCGTGATCAAGTGATTGGTATCGTTCAACGGTGTAATTGATACGGAGGCCGTCCTTGCTCAAATTTCGTAAGAAGTTTTCGAAATTGCTGACAGTGATTGGTCGTGGAAACGTGACGGTGCTGACTGCCAAGAGTTCATCAAGATTATTCATTTTGTATACGTTCCTGTTGCTTTTCCGCCCGTTAACCATCGGTGGCATTCGAGTGCTGCTTTTGCTCCTTCGCCTGCAGCGATGACTGTCTGCTTATACTTAACAGGTGTAATATCTCCTGCGGCAAAAATACCTGCACAGCTTGTATTGCCGACGTCGTCAACAACAACTTCGCCAGCATCGTTCAATTTGCACAATTCCTTAACCATATCAGAATCAGCAATGTGTCCGATTTCGGAAAACACGCCATCAACCTTGAGCGATTGTTTTTTGTGACTAATTACATCTTCAATGTCAAATCCAGTGACGTATTTGTCGCCTTTAATCGAAACAGGGGCGTGATTCAAAATGAACGTAACTCCTTTCAACGCTTTAACTTGCTTAACTGTTCTCTCATCAGCGCGGAATGTATCTCGGCGATGCACAAGCGTAACTTTAGCGCCAACTTGTTGCAATTCTTGGACTGCTTCGAGTGCTGCGTTACCGCCGCCAATAACTGCGACAGCCTTATTCTTGTACAAAGGAGCATCGCAAGTCGCGCAAGTGGACAATCCGCGTCCCAAGAATTCTTTTTCACCAGGAATATTGAGCGGTCGAGGCAGCTTGCCGTGGCACAAAATGACTGCTTTGCATTCTTCTTTTGAGCCATCGGCAAAATGAACGTGAAATTTCTTTTCTGCTTTCTTCTCAATCTTTGTAACCTTAGCAGTGCGAGTCTCGGCGCCAAAATGTTCGGCCTGTTTTTTGAACTTCTCCATCAAGTCCCAACCAGTTGACGTAATAAACCCAGGATAGTTTTCGATGTGTGACGTCATGTTGGTCTGTCCGCCGTATTCAGGCGAGACAACGAGCGTCTTAAGCTCCTTACGGCAGGTGTAAATCGCAGCAGTTAATCCCGCCGCTCCGCCACCCACGATGATTACGTCAAACATAAAGAAAAGTGAAGTTAAGCCCTATTTAAACATTGCCGTGAAAGGTTTATATTCTTAGATTGTCTGCTCGTTATCGTGGCACAGGACGAAATTTTGGTGATTGATGAAAATCCAACGATGAGGCGTTACCTCACTGAACTGCTGCGTAAGTATGAGCCGTTTCGGAGACATAAGTTTCGCATTGAAGCGCATGATTATCCGTGGAATCCTGAGCGAGCGATACGAAAATCGACGATTGGTGTTGTTGCGCATTGCGAATATGCCTCTCTTGACGTGAGGGTTGATGTGGCGGCAAAGCGTAAATGGGACGGGCTTGCCTTTCTGAGGAATGCGCCTGATCGTGTTGCAAAAATAGCTTACGGGTATGACTTGCCTGAACAGTTTCGGCATGAAGCGTTTGCGGCGGGCGCGCGGATGTTATTGCAGTTGCCGCAGCCGCACGAAGAGTTTTCAGCATATGTTCGGACTGCTTTGGAATATCATGGTTTGCCTTTGGACTTGGGTTTTTATGTTCGGGCATGTAGCGGGGAAATACAAGGAGTAATGGATACAGTGATGGTTGCTGAATGGACGCGAAAGAAAGTAACGGACATTGTGCTTCCCGAAGCTTAATAAAGCGGATAAGGTTTTTCTCGTCTATGATGCTACAGTTTTTCCTGACGGATATTAGTTACCAAATCATGAACGGTAAGGCAGTTATCCATCTGTATGGTCGAATGAAGGATGGGAAAGTAATCTGCATTCATGACGACCAATTCGAGCCTTACTTTCTTGTCCTTCCCAAAGATGTGGATGAAGCAAAGCGAGAATTGAAGGATTTCTCAGTCAAGGATAAAGAGCAGGAATGTAAAGTCGTTCGCATTGAAGACATACGAAAAAAAGTCAATGAACACGAGCAACATTTGCTCAAAGTTTTCGTGAATGTTCCGACTGCAGTCATGCCGCTCAAAGAAGTCGTTCGAAAGCTCAACTCCGTCAAAGAATGTTACGAATACGACATTAAGTTCACGCGAAGATATTTGCTGGACAAAGGTCTTTCTCCATGGACATTAATCGAGGCGGACGCAGAGTCCTACACCGAGCGTTCAAGAGTTCCTGTTTTCCGAGCAAAGTCAGTCAGCCAAGCAGGTGACGAGACGTACATCAAACCGAACATTATCAGCGTTGATATCGAGACGTATAATTCGGGCGGCAAGGTGCAGATGGAGAAAGACCCGATTCTGATGCTCGCACTGTACGGTGACGGCTTGCAGAAAGTCATCACGTGGAAGCGTTTCCCGACCGAGCATAAATACATTGAATTCGTCGCGACAGAGGCAGACATGCTAACGAGGTTCAAAGAGTTGCTTGAAGAGCACAAGCCGGACATTCTTGCAGGGTATTATTCGGATGGTTTCGACTTGCCGTTCATCGCGAAACGCGCGGAAAAGTACAAGATAAAGTTGGACATCGGTCTTGACGGCACCGAATTGAACATCGAAGGCCGCACTCAGAAATCAGCACACATTACTGGCATCGTACATGTTGACATTTACAAGTTCATCAAAAAGGTCATTGGGCGAAGCATGAAGACGGACAGCTTTACGCTTGACGCCGTCGCAAAGGAATTGATCGGCGAAGGAAAAACTGTTGTTGATTTAGATGAGCTTTCACCGGCATGGGACCGAGGAGACCCAATCCTCAGCGAATTCGCAAAATACAATCTCCAAGACACGAAACTAACATACGACCTCTGCATCAAAGTCCTCCCAAACATTATTGAATTCGTCAAAATTGTTGGTTTGCCGTTGTGGGACATCAACCGAATGAGTTTCTCACAATTGGTCGAATGGTATATTATCAAGCAAGCGCAATTGTTCAACGAAGTCATTCTGAACCGTCCATTATACTCGCAGGAATCGGCCAGAATGCAAAAGCGATTCAAAGGTGCGTTAGTATTCGAGCCAACGCCAGGCGTGTTCGACGACATTGTTGTCTTCGACTACCGTTCGCTCTACCCCAGCATTATTGCGTCGCATAATATCTCAATCGGCACGGTAAACTGCACGTGCTGCGAAGGTATCAAGCCCGTTCCTTTTGATGAAGAAAAGTATTGGTTTTGCACGAAGAAACGCGGATTCATGTCAGTCATTATTGAGGACTTAATCACGCGTAGAGCAAGAATCAAGACGCTCATCAAGACAAACAAAGACCCGTTACTTGCTGCGAGAAGCGAAGCGCTCAAAGTATTATCCAACTCGTTTTATGGCTATCTTGGTTTTGCGCCGGCGCGATGGTATTGTTTCGAATGCGGACAAAGTGTCACCGCGTACAGCAGATACTACATCAGCATGGTCATCAGCGAAGCCCAAAAAGAAGGCTTCAGAGTTCTTTACTCAGACACAGATTCCGTCTTCCTACTGCTCGGCAAAAAGAACAAGGCTGACGCTCTCAAATTTGCGGAACGCATCAACAGAGATTTACCGAAGTTAATGGAGCTAGATTACGAGAGTCATTATCCGCGAGGCATCTTTGTAGCAGCAAAATCATCAGAGTCAGGAGCGAAAAAGAAGTATGCGATGATTGACGACAAGGGAAAACTCAAGATCAGAGGTTTCGAAACAGTGAGACGAAACACTTCATTCATCGCGAAGGATGTGCAGCGAGATGTGCTGCAAATCGTGTTGGCGGAAGGCGACGGACAAAAGGCCGCAACTCATGTCAAAAAGGTTATTGCAGACTTGAAAGCACACTTGGTTCCAAAGGACAAAGTGGTTATTTTTACGCAGATGACCAAGACGGTTGACGAGTATGAGAACATTAGTCCGCATGTTGCTGCCGCAAAGCGAATGATGGAGCGAGGCATGCCTGTCGGCGCGGGAACGATTGTGAAATACATTGTGATGGCGGGCAAGGGCAAAATCCGAGACAGAATCAAACTTGAAGACGAAGCTGAACAGGAAGGTTACGACGCAGAATACTACATCGAGCATCAAGTTCTCGCTGCTGTCGAACGCATTTTTGATGTGTTAGGAATTCAATTGAGCGAACTTGAGAAAAAAGGAAGTCAGAGTACACTAGGCAATTTCTAATCTGTACTGCATAAGAACAGAAAAATTATTTCGCAACAACGTCTTTTTTCCACAATTTGTGATACATTATTTCGCAGACGATGGGGAGCAATGACACAACAATGATGGCGACGATGACGATGCCGAAGTTGTTTTTGATAAACGGCAGATTGCCGAAGTAGTATCCGCCAAAGACGAAAATAGTAACCCAAAGAAGTGCGCCGATAATGTTGTAGACGAGGAATTTGGCGTAGTTCATGTTGCCGATGCCGGCGACGAAAGGAGCAAAGGTTCGCACGATAGGAATGAATCGGGCAAGAATAATTGTTTTTTTGCCGTAGGAATTAAAGTAAGCGTTTGTTTTTGTTAAATATTCTCTGCGGAAGAAGATTCCGTAGTCTTTTTTGAAGACTTGCGGTCCGACTTTGGCGCCGATCCAGTAGTTGAGCGTGTCTCCGAAGACTGCGGCGAGCACAAGGATGACCCAGAGTATCCAGACGTCAAGCGTACCTATTGCGGCAAGTGCTCCGGCTGCAAAGAGCAGGCTGTCTCCAGGGAGGAAGGGGAAGATGACGACTCCGGTTTCGAGGAATATGATGAGGAAGAGGAATACGTATGTCCATCCGCCGAATGCACTGATGATGGCAGCCAAGTATTTGTCGAGATGGAGTATGGGATCCAACGGATTCATGGGTTGCGGAGCGTTTCTGGAGTTTTTAAACACTCCGCTCTACTTGAGTCCTTTGACTTTGCCGAATGCGAGTACTTCTTTTTGTTTTTCATCAACGATGAACGTGTTAAACGAAGAAACGTCCGTAAGCAACGGACTCAGCAAGCGTTCTTGCAACAAGTCAGACCCTTCGACAAGAAGATTAAACGATGGCTGTACAATAAGTGTTCTGCGTTTGTACGTGCCGACAATATAGCATTTGTATCGCTCAATGCGACCCGCAGCGCGTAATGATATCGCTGGATGTTCATGACCCATGATAATCGTCTTCACGCCATCCAGCTCTGCAGGCAGCACGTCTCCGTGAATCACCAATATATCGGAAATCCGATAGTTTGAAACGAGAGTGATTCCTTTTTTGTTGGCAACAGGAGCAAGAACGGCGTCGTGATTACCTTTGATCAAAACGAGTTCAGGAGCGTGTTTGTGAAAATAATCCACAATGTTCAGAATGTCTTTCCATTCTTGGCGTTGGATGCTGCCGAACGCGTGTTTCAGGTCGCCAGTAAGAACCACAGTCTTAACAATTTTCTTCTGTTCCTTCAACGCCAAAAATATCAAATCAAGTCGTGCAACAATGTCTTTGTAGTGCATACGCGGCACAAAAACGCCTTGGCGATTGAGCGATTCTTCAAAGCCGAGATGAAAGTCAGAAAAAATAAGAGTTTGGTGTTTAACCAAGTAAAGTCCTAAATCAATCGCTTCGATTCCGGTGACAAGTTGCATGACAAAAGAATGCTACATCATGTTATAAGATTTGCTTGCGTACACGGGTTCTTTGACAGGGGTTGAAAGAATGATTTCCAAGTTTGCAAAGCAGGATGCGCCTTCAATGCGGGAGATACGAATGCTATGGCCTTCGTAAATCAACTGGTTTTGTTCCGCGAGTGCGCGGGCGTAGGCAGCGGCTGCTCGTTGCGTTTCGCCTCCAAAGGGCAAAGGAACGTCATGCAATTTAATGGTTGACTTCATCTTCATTCACCAATTTGCGGGGCAAAAAAGGGCTTTATAAATTTTTTGACTGCATCACCATAATCATTTTAAAGCGAAAATGAATTGAAAAAGGCATGAAAAAGGGCGTTGTAGTTGTTCTTCTTATCTTACTTAACGCAGTGAGTGTTTCCGCCTTTGCAGAGATGCATCAGACTTTTGTTTCTGCAGAAGATGGACTGTTTTACGGCCATTCCAGTATTGATGTTGAGAACGAGGAAAACCTGCGAGTAGCCTGGTTTATTCCCGAACTCAATTTTTACTATCGTTCCGGCAGCGAAGATGACGGCGACTTCAGAGTTAACGCCTATTCCGATATTGACGCGCCTTCCGGCGAATACCTTGTCCGCGTGACGTTAAGTAACGATGAAGGCAGAAAAGTAGTGTATCGATACTTAACTATCGAGTAGATCAGAAGAACGCATTCTAGAGTATCATCAAGAAACATTGAACAAAACGGAATAAACGAGAAAATTTGAAAGAAAAATAAAAAACTTAGTTTGTTAGAAGCAAAAAGTTGTTCTTATGCTTGCTGTTCGTTCTTGGATGCTTTGAAGCAGTCAAGGCAGAAGACCGGTCGACCCGACTTGGGCTGGAACGGTACTTTGCATGCCTTTTGACACTTCGAGCAAGTTGCGTCAAACATTTGGCGCGGTCCGTCTCTAAAGTTCATTTGTTCACCTTGGTACTTGACACCCTTTACTGGGTATCAATACCCCATTATTCTGAAGGAGGCTTTATAAATGTATGCATTGATTCGTGACTATGCAGGGAAAACATGCTATTTGAATCGTATAACCAAAAGGACGCGGACCAGATGATCCAGCAGGTGCAAGACCGTTTAGATCGCGGAAAACTACCCGAAGCTATCTTTGCAGAGCTTCGTCCAGACGAATTTGAAGAAGTTCTCAGCATTGCCAAAGCACGCGCTAAGTCCAAAAAGACTGCGAAGGACTATTTTATGTTGGAAGACGATCTCCGCTTTGCAACGAACGAACTAGTTGCTGATTGGAGAGCCCAACGCTTGAAGTGCGATACTCTGGTTGAAGTGGGTTGCGGTATCGGCATCCAAACGATTGCGTTCTCTAAAACGTGCAAGAAAGTGATTGCGATAGACATTGACGCCCGCAAAGTAGCGTATGCGAAAGCAAATGCAGAAAAGCGCGGAATTACAAATGTTGAGTTCATTGCGGGGGATGCGATCAAAGTACTTCCTACGCTCAAACACGCAGACAATGTCTTTCTTGATCCCGGACGTCCTGCTTCCGAGCACGAACGCAACTTTGACACGAGTTTCTCGCCGCCATTGCCTGACTTTATCACAATTGCTCAGAAATTGACAAAAAACATCGCTATCGAGCTTCCGCCGCAAATGAAAGACCTTCCAGCAGAAACCGAAAGAGAATACACGTCGGTTGATGGCGAACTCAACAGACTTACCATTTACCTCGGCAAATTAGTAAAGCACGAAGTCAGCGTCACCGTTCTTCCTGCCAGACAATATATTGGTGGCTCGGCGAGCTTGCAATTCCCTGAAAAGTCCCGTGCGCTCAAATACTTGGCAGAAATCGACCCCGCAATCACAAAAGCAGGGTTATTGCACAAAATCGTTGACAAAGGGACTTACTCACTTCAGAATCAGATTTATTTCGACACACCGGACATTATGACGACGATGGACGAGCCCACCAGTCCGTTCTACAAAGCAGTCTATCGCGTTGTGACGTCCAGCCCCTCAATGGAAGAAATCAAGAAACCCTTGAAGCGCGAACGAGTCGGCAAATTAGTATTACACTCGAACGTCAAACCCGAAGAATACTGGACATTGAGAAAGAAGTTTGAAGAAGGTTTAGAAGGCAAACGAACATTCCACGTCTTTCAGCTCGGCAAGGAGTTTATTCTGTGTAAGAAAGTTACGAAACAAGAAACAGCGGAAAACTAATATATTTTTATATCCTTACTCCTTAACGAAAACTGTGGCAAAGCTTCTCCCTCTTAAGTTGTATCGTCGCATTTACAGTAAAGTGCCGCGTCTGTGTGTGGAACTCATCATTAAAAGTCCGAAAGGGATTGTACTCATAAAGCGAGGGGAGCATGAAGAAGGTCCAGATAAAGGAACGTGGCATTTACCGGGCAAAACATTACTGTTTGGCGAAACAATTCCTGCAGGTCTCCGTCGCGTTGCGAAAAACGAAACGGGACTAAAGGTTAACGTAACAAAGTTTTTGGGCTATCATGATTACCGTCCAGACACAGGTTATGGACACACGATTTCGCTCTTCTTTCTCGCAACACCTGTCGGCGGAAAACTGAAAGATGCGGAAGGTCGCGAGATTCATTATTTCAAAAAATTACCAAGCAATATCGGGTTCGGGCAGAGAGCAGTTATCAAGAAGTTCAAAGTCTAATTTCTTAGATGAGGAATATGTTCTGTGTAAGAAGGTTACGAAAGAAAATTAATCTCTCTTTATGTCTTGCACGGGAGTTGGCAAGATTTTTGCAAGTTGTTTTGTCACGTCTGCTCGCCACAATTCTTGTTGGGTGCGATTGCGTGGCACATCTCGAACGTGATAAAAATCCTCATCAACGTTATAATTGAGCAAGCGAAAACGATACTTGTTGCTTTCATTTTCGAGATTAATTTCAAAATGCAGTGTTGTTGAGAGCCTACACCGGGGTTTATCAACGGAGGACAAAAAGTCAGGAGAAAAATCATATTTCTGCAGCATAGCGCTTGTGAATCTCAGTCCGAGTCGTACGCTGTGTAAATTTCCTTTCTTAACAATACTTTTTGCAGCAGTGATGATTATGCTGCCAATATCCTTAACTCTTGCGTCTTCCTGGCCAGTGAGAGGGTTGACAAACCCGCCGACATCTGTGATCTGTATCAGGTCAGAAGAGATCTTGGAGTATCTCGGATTAAATGTGCAGGGTTGAAAGTATCGTGCAGACAAAACTGCGGTAAGATTTTCCAGCGCTTCTGCTTTTGTGAGAAAGTTCGCTGCTTGTTTTTCGTAAACCGACATACTGAAGAAAAACGGTGAACTCTTTATAAACCTTTACGCAGAAGTAGTTAAGCAAGTAGCGTCGGCAATTCATTTACAAACGCGCTTCGTGCAAGCACTTTGTCGCAGCCAACAAGTGTCGCCCGCGCCTGAACATCGCGCTGAACGTGCGAAACAAACCCAACGATTTCAAGTTTGTATTTCTGCTTCACTATCTTGATTGTCTCAATTGCGTCAAACTTTTTTTCGTTCAAATCAATAAGCATGCGAGTAGGTTTGAGCTGCTCAAGCACACTAAGAACTGCCTCCTGTGAACTTGCAAGAATAATATCGCCGTTCATCGACTGCGCGACTTCGATGATTTTCGGCTGGAACATCAGGTCAGTAACGGCAACAATCACTAATGTCATGTTACCAGACCTCTCGGTGAATGTTGTGGCGCAAGGCACCCATTGCCAACAAAACTTGAATTGTGTCATTGACCATTTGGGGCGAGCCACAGAGATAAAAGTCTCGATCATCAACTTTGCCAAATAATGAAGGTAATATCTCAGTAACGCGACCTTTCTTACCTGTCCAAGCAGCGTCGTTTGTAGTAATGGCAGGAATGACGTTGAAGGTTGGCATCTTGCGCTGCATTTGGAACAATTCATCCTTGAAAATGTAGTCTTCGGGAGCGTGAAAGCCAAACACTAAATGCATGTTGCCTTGGAATCGATTGAGCGCGATGTGGCGGTACATTGAGCGTAATGAAGAAATGCCCGAACCGGCCGCAATGAACGTGATGTTGTTTCGCAACGGGTTTTTGAGGGCAAATACTCCTGCAGGACCATCGCAAATGACTTTGTCGCCGACTTTTGCTTTGTGGAATTCGGAAGAAAGACCATTCGTACCTTTGTTTGTAATCGTGAATTCGACAAATCCTTTGTCTTCGGGAGCGTTTGCGATGCTGTACGCGCGGCGGACCATGATGCCGCTGTCATTCACGAAGTGAGGTATGCCGACCATGAAGAACTGTCCGGGCTCGAATTTCAACTCATCAATTCCAGGCCATTGCACTTTAAACGTCTTAACTCGCGGCGTCTCATCACGGATTTCGACGATGGTTCCTTCGTGTTTCATAACAAAATTACTCGACACCCGCTTTAAAAAGCTTATGGGTCAGAATTCTTAAGATAGAACTAATCTCCTGTGCTGAACTTCGCGGTCTTATTGACTTCATCAATGGACAAGAATGTTCGTTTGCTGATTTCTTTAACGATGGCAGTGTGATCGACAATAGACAAGCTAAGGTTTTTCTCAACGCCGTTGATGACCAAGTGTATTTTTGCGAGTTCGTCGCCGTAGGTTTTGACCGTAATGATATTTTTAAACGTTGATGCAGGAATGATTTCTTCCGCGACTTCTTCAATGACTTCAGCAGTGTTTTCAACGGCAGTCTCAACATCAACTGAGTCGTCAGTATCAACAACAGCGTTTCCCGTGATTGAGTTTGACGATTGCACATTCGTGTTTGTCTGAACAGATATGTCTTCGTCAAGCATAGCTGAAAGGTCTGGCAAGTCGTAGTCAGAAAGGGCAGTTTCAAAACCAATTTGTTGTTCTCGCGCTGTTTCTTCATAGGTGTCGTCAGAGAGTGTTTGTGCGGTTTGCGCGTCGATGGACGCTTGGATTTCAGTAACGAATTGGAGTTGTGCTGCTTTATCATCCAACTGGTAAGAGTTAAAAGTAACCAAAGCTGCGTCAAGGTCTGTTTCGCGTTGGTTAAGTGCTGCTTCTGCAGCAATGTCATTTTTCGAATCAATAGCGACTTGTGCTTCGGCCAATCGTTCTGCCGCGTGTTGCAAGTGTAATCTTGTTTTTTCGGCTTTGTCAAAGGTTAACGCAACATTTGTTTTTTCAAAGAACAAATCTGCTTTCCAAAGGAAGGAGCTTGAAAGTGTTCCTGCGCTAGTTTTCGCAAGCGCAACAGGCAGGATAAGGAACATCAAAACGAACAGTAAGGAGAATAGTTTATTCATAAGAAGTCAACACAACAACTGATTTATAAGAATTATGGGTGTTGAAACGTATAGACCGCGTCGCTAAATGCTTATAAACCGAAAGAAAACTCAAACAGTAACGCGGGAAAAGAGTGCGTAAAGAAGTGACTCATGGAAAAACCTTTTTCAGATGAAGTGTACCAAGCGCTCATGGGCGCAGATAAGGCGGAGCGCGAACACTATAATGAGGCTCGGCTTATTGATGTGGTGCACCGATATCGCGGTTTGCCGAATCATGATGCAAAACTTGCAAACAAACTTGTTGCGGACGCGGAAGACCTTGAACAAAAGGCTCGCGCAGTGTTAGAGGATGACGCGGGAATGCAGCACTTGTTTGAACGGCTCATGCTGCGTGAAGGAAAGCGAGAGGTGCAGCTGGGACATTGTGTGAGCTACGTAAAAAACGTTCTTAATTCGTGGGAAGCACGACAGACTGAGTATGGCATCATGCAGGGAAAGGCAGATGAATTGTTCTTTTTTGTTGGTTACGATCGCGTTCTTGGCGCGCGTCAGCTCGTGAATATCGTCGCGCCGCCACTTCCTGAACTCGTGTTAAAAGGGCTGGGCTTAACTCCTGAAGTATTTGAAGCAAGCATTGTTGATGCGATTTTGACCGCAACGAAAGAGCTGAAGCGTCGTCAAATGCTGAACATTTAAAAAGCCCTTCTTGCATAATGAGTGCATGAAAAAAGGTTTCAAGATTCTTGACAAGCTGTCAATGGCTGATACCGCGTTCGAGGCGAAAGGTAAGGACTTAAATGAAGTGTTTGAGCAGTCTGCGCTTGCGGTCGAGAGCATCATGGTCGACCTCAAAACGGTTACGGGCAAAGTCAAAACCACGATTGAGTTGGAAAAGGCATCGTTGGAAACGTTACTCTACGAGTTCTTGAGCGAATTAGTCTATTTGAAAGACGCGGAAAGTGCAGTGTACAACAAAATTCACATCGCGATTACGAAGAACAAAGGCTGGCTCTTACACGCGCAAATGAGCGGCGGCACCATCACCAAAAAGATGAAGCTCGGCACCGACATCAAGGCAATCACGCTACACGAGTTCGAGCTCACGCAATCAAAGGACGGCTGGTCTGCCCAAGTTGTGGTGGACGTATGAACAAAGACCTCCTAAGCAATCTCACGAAGGTCGATGACGTTACGTGGGACTTGTCAAAGAAATTCAAGTCAGGCATGCAGGTTCCCGCCAGACTTTTCGGCACTGACTCAATCATGCAAACGATGGACGACCGTGTTCTCGAACAATTATCCAACGTCGCGTGTCTGCCTGGCATCGTGAAATACGCGTTCTGCATGGCGGACGCGCACTCTGGCTACGGTTTTCCTATTGGTGGCGTTGCTGCGTTCGATCCCGAGAAAGGCATCATCTCACCAGGCGGTATTGGTTTCGATATCAACTGCGGGATGCGCTTGATAAAAACAAATCTCACAGTCAAAGAAGTGCAGCCGAAAATCAAACAACTCGTTGATTTGTTATTCAAAATGGTTCCCACAGGCGTTGGAGCGCGAGGCTTTGTACGTTTGTCAAATCCACAAATGAATGAAGTCATGACAGGTGGAGCTCGTTGGGCTATTGAGCAGGGTTACGGTTGGAAGCAGGATTTGGAGCGCATGGAAGAATTCGGCGTCATCGAAAACGCAGACCCAAAAATGGTTTCGCAGAAAGCAAGAGGCCGTGGACTCAACCAAGTCGGCACCTTAGGCTCGGGCAATCACTATCTTGAAATCCAACATGTAAACAAAAACGAAATCTTTGATGCCAAAATCGGAAAGTTGTTTGGCGTTGACAAGGACGGTCAAGTTATGGTGATGGTGCATTGTGGCAGTCGTGGCTTCGGCCACCAAATCGGGACGGACTACCTCAACACGTTTGGTCCTGCGATGAAGAAATACAAAATCAATGTCAAAGATCCTGAATTAGCGTGCGCGCCATTCAACAGCAAAGAAGGACAAAATTACTACAAGGCGATGGCGTGCGCGGCAAACATGGCGTTTGCTAACCGTCAAGTTATCATGCACCAAATCAGGGAAGCGTTCAAAATCGTTTTCAAGCAAAGTCCGGAAGATATGGATATGCAGTTGGTCTACGACGTCGCGCACAACATTGCCAAGGTCGAAAAACACAAAGTTGACGGCAAAATGAAGGAAGTTGTTATGCACAGAAAAGGCGCAACACGTTGCTTCGGTCCTGGAAGAAGTGAAATCGCGCCGATTTACCGCAAGGTTGGTCAGCCTGTTATCGTTGGCGGCTCGATGGAAACAGGCAGCTACTTGCTTGTCGGCACAAAGAAAGCTGAAGAAGAAACGTTTGGCTCAACCATGCACGGCTCCGGCAGAACCATGAGCAGAACGCAAGCGAAACAATCCATCAGCGGCGAACAACTGCAAAAGGATATGCAGAAGCGTGGCATTTACGTCAAGAGCGCGAGTTTCTCTGGCTTGGCGGAAGAAGCAGGTTTCGCGTACAAAGACATTAACGAAGTTGTAAAGACCATGGAAAAGGCAGGGATTTCAAAACCTGTTGCAGCATTAAGGCCTATTGGGAATATTAAGGGCTAAAGAATTTCTAAAAATTATCGTGCCATCAGTTCGTGTTTGTAAACGATTTCAATCATGTCGCCTTCTTTAACAGAGTAATTATGGAGAGGAATGGTGCCTTGTCCGGGTTCGGAGCCGTTGATCATGATGATGATGCCGCGGGTGAAGCCTTTCATGACGAATTGTTTTTTGCGGGGCAATTTAATATCGTCCAAATACAGTGCGTGGATGCGTCGGTTTGTATCGAGGTCAATGAAGGGAGAGAATTTCCAGGAGTGTTTGGCTTTAAGTTGGCGGTCGATGTGCGCGTAAACCGTATTTGCGGGAATATAAACGAGTATTGATGTGTTTTTTTCGTCAAGTGCCTTGATAACGTGGGCTTTTTTGGTGCCTTTATCATCTACTTTAAACGAAGTGATAAGTGTTAATCGTTCAAGGATTGTTTGCTGTTTCACGAGCCGTATTGATGAATGAGGGTATTTAAAGGGTATGGACGAGAAATATGACTGCATAACCTTTTTATAGCACGCGAAATCAAAGACGCATATGCATAAGTTCAACGATCTTCTATTTGGCTGCCCTGGAATTCCTTCTTCCACTGAAGAAGGGCAAGGAAAACGAGATACGGCGAACGGAATTAAGCAGTGTCGTAAATTAGGGCTTGACGCGATGGAGATGGAGTGGGTGCAGTCCATTAATGTCAGCGCAGAAAAAGCACCATTGATAAAAAAGACTGCGGAAGACGAAAAGATTGCATTAACTTGTCACGGTCAATACTGGGTAAATCTCGCTTCGTTGGAACCGGAAAAGATTACGGCAACAAAGAAGCGCATGGTTGACGCCGCGACAAGAATGAACGAGGTCGGCGGTTACAGCATTACGTGGCACGCGGCTTTTTACCAAGGCAAAAGCAAAGAGCAGGCGTATGACATTGTCAAAAAGGGATTCAAGGAAGTCATGAAGACGCTGAAAGACGCAGGCATGACGAAAACGTGGCTGAGACCTGAAACGACTGGCAAAGAAACGCAGTGGGGAGACCTCAAAGAATGTATCCAACTCTCACAAGACATCGAGGGCGTTCTGCCCTGCGTTGATTTCGCACACCTCCACGCAAGATACAACGGCATCAACAACACAACAGAAGAATTTAGAGCAATTCTTGCTGACTACGAAAAAGGGTTGGGTCGCGAAGCGCTGAACAACATGCACATCCAGGTCACGGGCATCGAATACGGTCCGAAGGGTGAGAAGCACCATTTGAACCTCAAAGAATCAGACATGAAGTGGAAAGAACTCTTAGCCGTTTGGAAGGAATTCAAGCTAAAAGGAATAGTCATAACAGAAAGCCCAAACATTGAAATAGATGCTCTTTTGCTCCAAAAAACATGGCGTACGATATAATGATTTTTCCATATTGCGGCAAACTTATCTATGAAGGCTCGCTTGAAAGTCATTTAAAAGGCAATTTTGTGAAGTCTCCAGATGGCTCGTTTATCCAGACTGCGCGTAAAGAGTTTAGTCCTCGCGTCATGATTGTCAGTCCTTTAAAAACAACAGGGCGCATTCATGAAGCAACGGTGTATGTTTTCAGCACCATTGAGGGCATTGCGCGTGAATCGCTTGATGAACTCAAAGAGTTGACAGGAGGGTATATGGCGCCGACTCCTGAAGAAGCGGTAATGGAGACTGCCCGCGAATTGGCAAAGGCTCTTGAAGAAAAGTTTGATGAGGTTTTCCGATGAAAAAATACAAAGTGATTTACGAGCGGGCGAACTGCATTGGGGCTGCTCCGTGCGTGTTTGCCAACCCGACTGATTGGGTTATGGCTGATGACGGGAAAGCTACGTTAAAAAATGGGCAGGCAAAGGGTGCGAATTTTGAGCGCATTATTGACGAAACGGAGCTTGTTGCCATGATGAGTTCTGCGGAAGTCTGTCCTGTTAATGTAATTCACATCGAAGATATGGAAACGGGTAAGCGGTTGATTTAGCATGGCAAAACAATACAAAGTAATCTACGAACGAAACAATTGCATCGGTGCGGGTACGTGCGTTGCGGTTCTTGACGCTCGTTGGAAGATGAACGACGATGGCAAGGCAGATTTAAACGGCGGCGTCAAGAAGGGAGACATTTACGAACTTATCATCACTGAAGCCGAGCTTCCGAAAATGTTGGAGTCCGCCGAGGCGTGCCCAGTACTCGTGATTCACATTGAGGACATGGAAACGGGCAAACGGTTGATATGAGCGTATCTATTTCACCGCTTGAACGGTTGTTGCATATTGCGGTTGATACGTTCAAAGTCGGAGTTTTGGGTTGTGTTCCTCCACCAAAACACGATTTTGCGTCTCGCACATCATTTGCAAACGAAGAATATGAACTTGAGCTGGTTCTAAACCACGATGAAAGCGCATATTTGTCGGTGGAAGATAAAAAGCAGGAATGTAAACTTATCTTTGCAACAGATAGCAAGAACGATGAGTATCTTCTTAGTGTGTCGGTTCCATCAACAAAGCTGGAACAATTAACCCGCACGGAAAGGAGTGATGACCATACGCATGACGATGTTACCATTGCGATTAAAGTAAAGTATAAAGCAAAAGATTTCTGCGAAATGAATTTGTACTGCACGGAAAACATCACGTATCCTATTGATGTGCGCATACCGGCAAAAAACATAAATGATGTTTCTGCTGCGTTGTTTTTACGCTATTTCGGTCCCGTGAGAAAAAAGGTTTCTTCAGTGCTGTCCGTGTAGTATTTGTGCGGGGGCTTATTTGTTTAGATAGTCCCTGATTTCGCGCAGGATGTGCTTGGTTTTTGCCTGTGTTTGTTCGATAAAAGAGGGTGGAATGCGTTCGGGGGTCGTTGCGTAGGTATAATGCGTGTTGAGCACGTTTGTTTTTGACAAATCAAGAGGGGCGTATTCTCTGATAAGTTTCCAGACTGCTGCGGTCCATGCTTGTGCCTGTAGCCGTTCAAAGTATCCGTTAGAATCCATAGGTAGACCGAACATGATTGTTTGTTTGATGGGTCCGAGAAAGTATTTGCCGTCGGCAAGCGGAGGAAAAACCCGAACGTGGCCTTCTCGGGTTGGTACGGTTTCAATTTTGACGGGTACGTCTGACTTGTCGAATCGGGTGACGAGGTATGTTTCCTTAGCAGGGGTTTCTTTTTGGAATAACTTTATCGGTTGGGTGAGGTTAACAAATTGTTCAATGCCTTCGGTTGTGTAAATAAAAATGTCTGTTTTGATGCCCTCGTATTTTTTCGGGAAGCGTATGCCGTGCCAATTTCCTTGTTCTATTGCATACGATACTGAGGCATTGACGTCTTTGCTGAATCCGAGCGCTTTGCAGGCGCGGTCGACTTCTGCTTTTTTGACGAGGATGGTGAGATCGATGTCGGATGTGGGGGTGACGCTGTAATTTGGTCCGTATGCGAGCGACCCGCCAAGAATGACTGCCTGGGACGCGGATATGACTTCCTCCGCGATGCTATGTACAATGGCCATGCGCCGCGTGGTTTCGTAAACGGGTCCTTCGGTTGCTGGTTTAATGCTGGCCAAGGAATGCGCTGATTTTTTTGTAGTCTTCATCACTGATCAATCCTTCCGAATATCGATGTTTTGCCCAGTCGCGCATGCCGCCTTCCAGGTTGAGGGCGGTGATGCCTTGGCTGCGCAGAAATTCTGCGGCGATGCTGCTTCTTCTTCCGGAGCGGCAGACGCAAATGACTGTTTTGTCTTTTTCGAGTTTGAGCGTGTCGAATTCTTCAACCAATTTATGGAGAGGTAAGAACATGCTGCCTTCGATGCTGATGACTTCGCATTCATCGGGTTCGCGGACGTCGAGGAACACGACTGCGGCTTTGCGTTTGGATAGTTCACATGCTTCGTCGACGGTGATGCTGGTGTGCATAATGAACAGAGTAGAGACAGGGATTAAGAATCTTTCCGATTGCTTTTTAAAGCAATGATGCTCTTTTAGAAATATGAAAACGGGTATTGAAACGGAAAGACTTCTATTGCGAAGACTCACCTTGGAAGATGTTCCGCTTATTCAAAAATACTGCCATGATCGTTCATTGTCAAAGTGGATTCCTGTCATCCCACATCCATATACGAAAAAGAATGCACGTGAATTTGTTGTTATGGCAAAAAAGCAATGGACAAAGAAAACGGATTACACGTACGGCATTCAACTTGATGATTTGCTTGTGGGTTGTATTGGTCTCCACGTTAAAAAGCATGATGCTGCGGAGATTGGATACTGGCTCGGAAAAGAATACCGCGGACAGGGAATCGTTCCTGAGGCAGCACATGCCGTCATGACCGAAGCATTCAAATCGCTCAGATTACACCGTATTTATGCTAAATTCCTTGAAGGCAATAACGGCAGCGGAAGAGTCATGAAAAAGTTAGGCATGCAAAAAGAAGGCGTGAACAGAGATGCGGACAAAGTTAAAAATAAATATTTTAATAGTATTACCTACAGCATTCTACGAAATGAGTTCAGATAGTTATCCGAACGTAAACGTGTAAATTCTGAAGCCTTTCCCGTGAACCTTTAATTCCAAATCGTGCGCGCCGGAATCTGCAGTGAACACCATGCTGTAGAGTTGCTGATCCTTCAAGGCAACAATTCCGTCAATCGCATCAAAGCCTTGACTAGTGGTATCAACAAGTTTGCCATCAAGATAGACATCGATGGTCGAGCCAGGAGTTGCGCCAGCCACAATATTTACGTTTCGTGCAAAGTACGTAAGATAAATAGAACCTTCATCGCTGACTAAATCCATTGTTTCGGGGGTGTTTGTCCACGTGCCTGAAGCGTAAGGAATGTTGGGCTGGAATGAAGTAGGAATTGCGTAATCGACCGTTCCGAGCGCGTATCCTTCTTTGTTACCGCCATTATGGCGTCGTGTTTGCGCGCCGAGATAGAGTTCGGGCGTTCCGACTTGACCGGTGGTGACTGCGCCTTCGGGTGTTGTGATTTCTTTCTGAACGTCCATTGTTTCGCCCATGCGTTCGTTTTTCTCCTGCAATAATTCCTGAATGAATTCTTCAGTCTCGGCGTATCCGCCTTCGCCGATGTGGTCTTCACGGATGAAGCCGTCGATGTCAATCAAGTAGTGTCGTGGCCAGTATTGGTTTTTGTACGCTCTCCAAGTAGCATAATTGTTGTCCTGCATAACGGGATACTCAATGCCATACTTTGTTATGGCTTTCTGAACATTAGAGGGGTCTTTTTCAAAATCAAATTCGGGAGTGTGAACCCCGATAATAACTAATCCTGCATCTTTATACTTGCTCCACCAGTTTGTGACGTAGGGGAGTGTTCGAATGCAATTGATGCAGGAATACGTCCAGATGTCAAGCAAAACAACTTTGCCGCGAAGTTGAGAAAGAGTGAGTGGTTCGCTGTTGAGCCATTCTCCGCCGGCAATCAATTCTGGAGCGAGCGAGTACTGTTTTGCTTTTGCGTCAATGGCTGCTTGTACATCCACGTCAGATGAGGTGGGCACAACAAGCACGGAGGACGCGCCTTCAGGCAGCGCGGGAACATCGGCTTTTCTGCTTTCAAGATACCAAATTGATCCGACAATAAGTAAAAGAACGATGCCGAGTGTAATGGTGCGTTTCATCCGAGGAGGAACCCATTCAGAAAGTCAAAGTTTGCAATTAAGGACAATTGGTTGGTAAACACAAGCACGCCTAATATCAAAAGTAAAATGCCAACGACGTAGTTGAAATAAACAAGCCATTTGCCTGCTTTTGCAATAATAGCAGTTGCCTGCGAAGTAAAGATGCCAACGATAAGGAACGGAAACGCGAGGCCGAGCGTGTACGCAAACAATAACGGAAACGCGGATGCAGGGTCAGTAATAGCAAGAGTCAAAACGCTTCCTAAGACTGCACCAACGCAGGGAGTCCATCCTGCTGCAAACGCCGCGCCAAACAAAAAAGAAGTCACATAGGTATTGCTGAACTTGAAGACTTTGAATTTGTGTTCGCGTTCCAAGAAGGGTAGCTTGATGAGTTTGAGCAAATACAACGCGAAGAGCAGAATAATTACGCCACCAATGCGTCCCAGCCACACGCGTGCGCCAACTGCTACGGAAGAAAGTACGCTACTTAACAAAACCCCAATCAGCGAGAACACAAAAGCAAATCCAAGCACGAAAAGAAGCGTGTTAATGAAGATTTTCCAGCGTCCGGAATGTCCTTCCTTGATATCTGACAAACTTGTACCAGCTAAGTAGCCCAAGAACGCGGGAACAAGCGGCAAAACACAGGGAGATAGAAACGAAAGAATGCCTGCAATAAACGCAATTCCGATTGTGAGTGTTGCCATGGTTTTGTTACAACGGTTGTAAAAGGCCTATTTATACTTAATGAATTGCGCCAAAACCTTTAAAAACAGACAGAAAGCCCTCAAAGGTAATTACCCAGGGAGGGATTTTTATGAGTGATGTGAAGACAAGACAAGTGAGTTCTGTGAAGAATGCTCGCGATTTGGTGAGTTTGCTCAACAAAACGTCCGGCGACGTCATGGTTGCCAGTGCGCGCGTGACACGTCTCGAAACGTATGTCGGGCAGGAACGCCGAAGTGAGCTTCCTGTTGTCGGAACGGATGAGATGGATGCATTTGCGGGCAGCACCGTGTATGGTGGCGAGGAGCGCAGAAAGTCGGAAATCGAAAAGCCCTTGTATGAGGGAAATATATTTATCACGAAGCGCGGTCCGACGGGAAGGTTCCATATTGGTGCCGAGTTTGACAAGCTGAGTGTTGACCCTATGGGTGCGTGGAAAGTACACGGCAAGAATGGCAGTTCGTACGCGGCAATCGTTTCAAAGCAGGGTAACTTGCGCGTGTACGTTAACGAATAAGTCAGATTTTCTTTTTTATTTTCTTATTATTTCCTTTTACCCTTATTTCTGCTGCAGATACTTCTGCGCTTTCAGTAATGCAGTAACTGCCTGTCCTGCGGAAATAACATACTGATACTCGTGACCATCGGCGCAATCGCCCGCCGCGAATATGCCTGGTACAGATGTCATTTGGTCGCGATCGACCATAATGTGGCCATCCGAATCAATAGCACACAATTTACCGGCAGCTTCAGTATTGGGAACTCTTCCGATTTCAACAATGATGCCTTCAACGGGCAGAATCTTTTCCTTCCCATTCTGTTCGACAGCAATTGCAGTAACTGATTTGTTGCCGAGAATCCGCGTCGTCTTCGCATTGACAATAACAGTTACGTTTTCTTGTCCTACAACGCGTTCCAAGAGATATGCCTTACCAATCAGTTTAGGATTGACGGTAATCAAGTAGAGTTTGCGGGCGATGCGCAACATTCCAGCAGCTGCTTCGAGTGCTGCGTCTCCGCCGCCAACAATCGCAACATCGCGGCCTTTAAAGAGCGGTCCGTCACAAACGTGACAATAAGTAATGCCTTTTTTGTCAAACTCTGCTTCGCCAGGCACGCCCAGCTTGCGTGCGCGAGCGCCAGTACAAAGTATAACGGTCTCTGTCTCGTGGCGATGCGCATCCGTGACAACCAAAAAGTGTCCATCAGGCAGTTTGCGAATCTCAGTAACTGTTTCATCGGTGAAAACAATGCCGTTAACGTCCATTTGTTCCTTAAATTTGTCTTGGAACTCAGCGAAGTTGGTGTGCGCCATTCCGGGATAATTCTCAATTTCGCCAGACACGTTCATTTGTCCGCCGAAGTCGGGAGAAATAATCAGGTAATCCATACGACTGCGTGCAGCATAAAGAGCCGCACTCATTCCGGCAATGCCGCCACCGATAATGATGGTTTCATGCACAAAGTGTCCTTTGTCAAGGTAGCGTTGCAATACTTCACGAATTTGGTTCTTCGTTCGCGCATTACGAAGAGCAGTTGCAAGTTGCGGTTCTTTGAACGTATCTGAAATCCAGTTGGCAAAGTCATTCTTCTCAGAAGTTACATGATAAGCAAAAGAGTCATCCGTGATTGTTTTCAGAACAATGGCCAAGTCCGAGATGCTTTTGAGTGCTTTTCCATCGCGGAGATAAAAGAACGATGCGGGGTTTGAGAGAGTTATGGCGGGCATGGTGAAAAGAGATAAATAAAAAACAAAAATAAAAACAGTTCGTGTTTAGCAGCAGTGTGCTGAGCAGCAATTGGCCTTTCTCTTGAACATCTTTCCGATGCCGAAGATCAAGAATCCGATTGCGTACCACGCCAAGACCATTTGCCACTGGGCTGATGCGTCCCACTGTGCGTGGAGACCTCCAACCAAGAACCAAAGGCCGACGCCCATTACGATAACCGCGATAATCATCCAGAGGAAGTTCGCAGGTCCACAACTACATTTTTCAGCTTTCATCTATAATCACCTCTTTTTAGGAAATAGATGTATTCCAAATACGCCCAGTTTCAGTATTTAAAGCTTACGCCAAGGAGTATTTAAAGGAGAACTGATTATGGAGCGGGCATGAAGGTTTGGGTCGGGTTTGTTTGGCTCGTTTGCGCGCTTTTGGTAGCATGCGCTCCTTCAGGAAGTACTGCGACCGGTCCTTCTACGGAGACGTCTTCATCGGGAGATGCGTCAAGCACTATTTCCGCAGCAATTGGTTCTATAACACTCGTTTCAGGCACAGTCACAATCAATGGCAAGGCAGCAAAAGAAGGTAATGAATTGCACGAAGGAGACCTTATTGCAACAAAAGCAGATTCCAAAGCAAATCTTGAGTTTTTAGATGGTGCAATTTTACGTTTGGACGCCAACACGGAAGTTACATTAACCGAAATCACAAAAGACCATGTCAAAATCAATCAAGCATCTGGCCAAACCTACACAAGACTGCTCAAACTCGCCGGAGTCACAGAGTATGATGTCGAAACTGCGGGCGTTACCGCAAGTGTGCGTGGCACGGGTTTCAAAGTCAGCATTGTTGATGACACAACAGAAGTTGCGGTTGGCGAGGGTGAAGTTGAAGTCTCAAGTCGCAAAGAAGGTCGCGTGATGGCAAAGCAAATAATAAGAAAGGCTCAGCGCGTAATGATGCGAAGGGCTTCACTGGAAACAATGAAGGCGGAAGCGATGACGACGGATACGTTCATGAATGACAACGAGAAGGCCGACGACGAGTTCATCGACCGAATGGTTACTCGTTTCGCGAACAGGCATCCGAGAATTGTTGCTACATTGAAAGAAGCAGGTTACACGAAGGAAACCGTGCATGACTGGATGCGCAACTTAGCTACAGGCAACATGACGCGGGAAGAGATGAAGATGATGCTCAGAGATGAAATGATAGAGCTCAGAAACGAGAATATTCAGGCGAGAGAACAATCAGCACAACAATAATTACAATTCCTTCGACTTCTTAACTAAGAACCGCGCAATATCATCCTGCCATGCCTTGTGAATGCCTTTCTTGGCAAACTCTTTCAGCCAAACGAGTGTTTCCGTTCTGACATTCTGTTCGCCCTCAATCAATCTGAATATATCCGTGCGAATAAGAGGGTCTAGCTTCAAGCGTCGCGCAGCCATAATCAGTTGGTCAACGAGTTTGCGTTGTTTGTCATCCGCCTCAATTTGTTCGCCCATTTTTTGTTCATCCCAGAACTGTTCATACGAGAACTCGCTGGAACGCAAATCTCCAAGAACGGTGAAAAGGAATTTCTTCAGCTCTTCAGGCCAGTTTGCTTCAATTTCAGAACGGTATTTAGCAATGCCTTCAAGAAAACGTTTGTCAATGTTAGAACGCTCGCCTTCAATGATGCGAATCAATTCTTGTTTTGCAAAGCGAGGGACTCGTTTGACGTTCCACGCCTCTTTTTTCAACTGCTCCTTGAACGTATCTCTTGCTTCACGCGATTTCTCAATAAACTCACGTGAACTGACTTGAGCAATTTCAACACCCGCAATCTTGGCCAGCACCATTGAGTGCATACGCCGCAAGAACTCATGTTTGTCCTCGACTTTCATGACGTCGAGACTGCCTTGCAGCGCGATATTGAACGCGAAGGGGGAGGGTACTTTTGTTTCTATCTCCGCAAGTTTGATTCTGCCTTCCTCGATGTCTTTGATGACTTTGGTGGTGTTGCCGATGTCCATCAAATCTTCCAAAACCTCACGTTTTGCTTCTTTCAAAATACTAAAATTAGGATTAATTCGTTTAAGGGCGCTCATCAGAATCATACTGCTAACCTGCTGTCGCCCAACGCGCTTTTGGTGTCCCATATAGTTTCGCAGAATCATAAGCGCACGGGTGGCACAGTGGCGGAATCGGCGTTTGAACACTTCGCTGCCGTCAATCGCCGCACTCAACAGCAAGGGCAGTCTTTCTGCTTTGATAAACTTGAGAGCAATAAGTGGCTTCAACGTTCTATCGCCGCCGATGTAGAATCCGTTGTCGTTCATGCCGACTTCGACGTCTTTGTGTTCGGTCTTGGCAATCACGAAAGCAACGGCGCGAGACAGACAGTCGTTAACGCGTCGACCGTAGAGTGTGTGAAAAATAATCTTTTTCTCAGCACCGTCAGTAAAATACTCAACAAGTATTTGTTTGTCGTGAGGAATCTTCCCAGCATAGTCATACTGTTCTGCAAAATATTCGTAAATACTGCTTGCGGCGTTGTCATCGACATACATGTATGAATGAATAAATTTGATAACTTCTGCTCGATTGTTTTTTTGGTTGAACTGGTCGAGCATGTGGTGGCGGAACAGGTTGATCTGGTGCGCAAGGTCGAAACTGAGCGGCAGCATTTCGGAAGCCCATGAAGGCACGGTCGGAGGTCTGTTTGCGGAGGCGGAGACTTGCGCAACCATGCCTCGGGAGAATTTGAACATATAGGTCTCGCCGCCAAGAACGAACACGTCTCCTGGTTTCATGCGTTCCAGGAAACCTTCGTCGAGTGTTCCAATTGTCTGGTCACCAATTTTAACCGTAATAAAAGATTCGTCAGGAATCGTGCCAACGTTGGTCATGTAGATGACGCGTCCGAGTTTGCCTCGTTTGCCGATTTTGCCGTCTTCGCGCCAAATCTTGGCGTAAATGTGTCTATCTTCAAGGTCAACGAATTTGCCAGCAAGATAGTCGAGCAGTTCAGAAAAGTCTTCTCGTTTCAGGTTTTGATAGCAATAGCTTTTGCGAATTAACGCATAAAGGTCTTTTTCTTCCCATACTTGTTCAAGTGCCATGCCGTCGATCTGTTGCGCCAGTACATCGAGCGCGTTTGTCGGTATGTGCACGCGATCAATTTTCTTTTCAAGCGCGGCTTTCAGCAAGACTGCGCATTCAACCATGTCGTCGCGGTCCATGACAACGATGCGTCCTTTGACCGTCAGGTGGAGTCGGTGTCCCGATCTTCCAGCACGTTGCAGAAAACGAGCGACGGATTTTGGCGAGCCTAAACAAATAACTAAGTCAATGTAACCGATATCAAGGCCAAGTTCAAGAGAAGTCGAACACACAACGCACTTTAGTTCGCCTTTACGCAATCTGTCCTCGAGCTTCAATCGCATTTCTTTGCCAAGACTACCATGGTGTGCGCCAATGTTTTCAGTGTATCGAGAAGGAAATTTGTGTTTCAGGTGGTCAACCACTCGCTCAGTAGCAGCACGAGTGTTGGTGAAGATGAGCGTGGTTTTGTGTTCCTGAATTAATTTGTCCAACAACTCGTACATTTTGATGTGCATTTCTGCATGCGTGATGTCAATGAGGTTCGGAACGGGTGACAAGACTTTGAAATCAAATTGTTTGAGGAACTGAACATCGACAATGGAGCAATCGCGTGTTGGTCCGACAAGGAATTGAGCGATTTCTTCCAGTGGAGCAACCGTCGCAGACAACCCTACTCGACTCATGTGTCCAGAAAGATATTGTAATCGTTCAAGCGACAAAGAAAGATGCACTCCTCGTTTATTCTCCGCTAGTGCGTGGATTTCGTCGATGATGCACCAGTCAACCGCTTTTAAATGCTCAATAAACTTCGTTGAAGAAAGCATTATCGCCAAGCTTTCAGGAGTCGTAATCAAGATGTGCGGTGACTTTTTGAGCATCGCAGTCTTTTCAGATTGTGTCGTATCTCCGGTTCGTACGCCAACGCGAATGCCTAACTTTTTACCAGCGATGGCTTCAATTTCTGCTAATGGCTCGACTAAGTTTTTCTGGATGTCATTGTTCAACGCTTTGAGTGGCGAAATGTAGATGCAATACACTTTGTCTTTCAGAATTCCTTTTTCTGCAGAATCAACGAGCTCATTCAAAACAGCGAGAAAGCCAGTCAACGTCTTTGTCGCGCCGGTTGGGGCAGAAACAAGGATGTTTTCGCGGTTGTAGATCGGAATGACTGCGTGCAGTTGGGGAATGCTGTAGGAGGGGTAACGTTGGTAAAACCATTTTTTGACGGTTGGGTTGAGAATAAAATCTACTTCAGAGGGTTGGAATGCTTTTTCCATTGTTTTGATCGTATTTGTTGGCGTCGGCATTGTCGTCGATAACTCATTTATTTTCCATATACAAAATAATCATGCGTGCTTTTCGTGATTATTATATCAAAATAGACGGTATAAATAGGTTACGGACACATGTCCTGTGAGAAAAGAAAACAGAATCTAACTATTGCTGTGTCAGTATCAATATAAACCTGAATAACCTAACAACAATATGCTCAAAAAGTTGCTGCTCAGCCTTGCGCTTTCTACTGCTGCACTTGCCGACGTTGAATCTTTAGAAACGCGAGTTAGCCGTATGTTGGATGCGAACCAGCAGAAAGAGGCGGAAGAAGTGGTGCAAAAAGAACTTGAACGCACGAATACTCTTAACAAGAAAAGAGAGCAGCGTCGCGAACAAAAAGTCGGCACTGCTGATCTGCACGCGTTACTCAGTGACGTGTACACGAATATGGGAAAAAATGATCTCGCTCTGCACGAAATAGGTCTTGCGCGGAATGAAGCACCTGATGTGCTTTTGTATCAAGAACAGGAAGCGCAATGTTTTTTTGACGCGGGCCTGTATACTTCCTGTATTTCTGCGACTGAAACGCTTAAGGAAAAACTTCCTGAACAGAGTCGCGCGCCGACGAAACGTCTGAACGCTCACGCGCACAAACGGCTTGCGGACGCGCAGTTCATAACGCGATTCAGTCCACCTCCTCAATTCACTCCGTGGCAGAGCATTATCGAGCATTATGATGCAGCGATTAAACATCCAGATTTTGTTGCGGATGACTGGGTGTATTCTTGTCGAGGGCTGCTTTTGTTTGAATCAAACCAGAATGATGCGGCGCTGAAAGATTTCACCAAAGCGCTCGAGCTGAATACGCAGGTATCTCAGCATTATGAACACTTGTTGTACGCGTTTCAGCGCGCGAACCGTTTAGGAGATTTGCTCACTGAAGTGCGAAAGATTCGCGGCGTGAACGATGACATTTTTTATGATGCTGCTTCTGACGCAATGCAGTCATTATGCGTTGCGGCAATGCGCCAGCCGAGTCTTCCTGAACTGAAGGGATATTTGCGCGTCACGCTGCAACCGGATGCCGGAACAATTGAGTTTTTCACAAAACTCAGTGAGAATCATCAAAAGAACTGGCTTGATTATGTTAAAACGTTCGGTAAAGAAGATGCGGAGCGTGAGCCTGAATGGCATCTTGCCGTTAGGTATGCGTATATCTCCGGCATGTTGAACGCGGCAAAAAGTATTTCTGAGCATAATTCTGGGTCGGATGCGGTGACTGCGTTTTTGCAAAAGACGGTTCCGTTGTATCAGCCTATTGCGAGTGTTATCCAGCTCGGCCCCATTATGATGGTGCCGTCGCTGCAGGAGTATGATTTCAAGGGAAAAGACCTAGTGGTTGAACTGCTGAGTCCACATCATTTGCTGAACGCAAACCGATCATCGCTCAATAAGTGATTTCTTAAAAAAAGGATTAAATGAAGAATACGAGCGCTGCTGCAATCGCGCCGGTTACGCCCCACACAACTGGGTTCCAGGCCAACACTTTCGTGCCGTCGAGTGGGCCGAAAGGCAACATGTTAAACAGTGCAAGCCAGGCATTGATTTTAGCACCATACATCGCAGCAGGTCCGAGAGCGGTAAATGTTAAGCCCCAGAAGATGAGCGCGAGAAGGATGTTCATCCATGGCCCTGCGACGGAGATTTTTCCGCGCTGTTGGAACGTGGTATTTCCGCTGTGAAAGACCGCTCCCGGGGCTGCAAAGATGAGCCCGAAAAAGCTGATGACGAGCATAATCAATAACATTTTGTTGTCCGCTCTGAATTCTGCCCACGCGCCGTAATGCTGGGCAACAACCTTGTGCGCCAATTCGTGCAGGACGAATCCTATTCCTGCGGAGAATGCGATGATGCCGAACAGCACCACGACGCCCATGTTAAACTGCAATCCGGCAGAAGCAATCGTGAACGCCAAGCTCACTGCGAACCAAGCTTTCAATAAATCGATTACTTCAACTTTTGAAAAGCGAATGTGCATGGAAGAATTGTCTGTTTAAGAGTTTATTAGAGTTGCGTATCAGTCCATAGGTAAATCGGAATCAGAATGATCTTCCTGCGGAGAAAGTTTGAACGGTTCTGCGAGTCCTTCGCTGAGCAATACTGCTTTGCCAAGTGCGTCAAACCAACTGTTTTCGTAGGTGTGACCGATGTAACCTGTTTTTGCTTCTTCTGCGTGCCGTAAATCCATTTTGATGCCGTCGTCTTCCATCACGAGAGGATTTTTACTTAATGCAGTCATTACATTTTCTGCGCGCTTAAGTTGTTCGGTAGGCAATTTTATGACCTGATCAATTTCATACTTCACAAGGAATCCTTCAATGAGCGACTTATGTGCGCTCAGCAATAAATGAATCTCACTAAGTGCATCATATTCCTTGCTTTTCGAGTCGTATGCATCACGGAATGAAGAAACGGGTAAGAGGCCCTTATGGGTCCAACGCCATGCGTGTCGCATCAAAAGTTCAACTGCAGTTGAATCATTAACGTTTGCGCGCATGAGACCGCCGAGTCTTTGTTCATACCGAATGACTTGTTCCATTATGCGCGGAATATCTTGAACTTGGTGCGTTTTGCAAATTTGTTGTGTTTCCCGTAGATCTTCAATCAAACCTTCTTGATTGGTTCGGAGGATATATCCTTCAAGAACGTGCTGGTATCCTTTGATTGTTATTGAGAGTTCTTGTGTGTCTAAAATAATATCGGCAATTCGTGCAGTGAACTTGTCCATCGGATGGTCTGCTTCTTTTGCGAGGTTTTTGAAAATGTTTTTGTCTTCTGCTCTGCGTCGCGTGACTTCTTGTTCGCAACGGAGTGCGGCGTGATAGCCTGCGTCGAGTCGTGTCTGCCAAATGTTGACATCGTCAGTTGTTGGTTGCGTACTTAGGTATTCTCCCAATTTCCATCCGAGATGATGCAGAACCATTTCTGTTCCTTCTTCATCTTCAGGTGTTTCGTCGCCGAGGCGAATGCTGTCCGTATCATCGAGTTCTTGATCATCTCGTTTGATGACCATTTCAAGATCTGACCAAGAGCTATACTGTTTGCCATCAGAAAAGTGCTTCAGAAGAATGGCATATGTCTCATCAAGACTTTTTTGTTCCATATCGATCATAGAAGTTATTTCGCTCGTGCTTTTTCAAATGCTTTTTGCGTAAGAATGGTAAGATCGAGCATGGTTGTTTGCGGAGGATAAAAACTGTAACGTCGTAATTTGATTCCGTTTCCTGAGCCAACGTAGCCGCTGCCTGCATCCGTGTTTTCACAGATGATGAGATCTCGGGCGTCATGTTCGTTTTGTCGACCCATGGGTGGAAAGTGTTGTTTGACATCGCGTGCAACCTCTGCGTCAAGAGTATCACAAAGAGTTTTATTCAAACGAGGGTTTGGTGTTACTGCAATAATATCGATATCGTGATATACTTTGATTCCTGAAAGAAGAATGAGGAGTATGAACACACCGATGACTATAAAAATTATTTCCATAATATTCTTAGATAGATTGCTCGCTATTTTGTTCCCTTAGCTGTTGGAGTTCTTCTTCTGTTGG
>CAYIEN010000014.1:0-29767 GCA_964362535.1 uncultured Methanosarcinales archaeon
GGGGATGTATTTGCACGTGCCATCAATCGCATCAATCAATTGCTCAACAGTAATGTCTGTGCGAATGAGAACGTCTGCGTTTGCGATTTTGAATTCTTTCATGACTGCGGTGATGGTTTCTTTGGTGATGTGCGTAAGAGGCACCGTACTTCCAATATCAAGTCCGCCTCGTGAGCGTTTGACAATTTTCACAACCGGCGGCTGTTGGTTGACTCGGATGCCTGTTTCGTAGACTTCGTCAAGGATTGCTTGGTGGTGTTCGGGGTGCAATGCATCAATCAGAATCAACATTAAGTCGGAGTTTCGGACCATGGCTAACACTTCGCGTCCGCGGCCCGAGCCGGCAGCTGCTCCTTGCACAATGCCGGGAACGTCGAGAATTTGGATTTTGGCTTTTTTGTATTCCATCATGCCGGGAATGACAGTCAATGTAGTGAATGCGTAGGCTGCGACTTTTGATTTGCTGCTGGTTAAGACGTTGAGCAGCGTAGACTTTCCGACGGATGGAAATCCGAGTAAAACAACGCTTGCGTCTCCTGATTTTTTGACGAACCATCCAGAGTCGGATTTGCCGGTGCTTGCGCGTTTGACAACGGTTTCTTTCAGTTTCGCGAGTTGCGCCTTCAATACGCCGAATGCTTTTTGGGTTGCTTTGTTGTATTTCGCCGTACTGAGTTCATTCTCAATGCTGGAGATTCGTTCTTGGATTTTACCCATATTATCCCTATGCAACCAAAAGCATTTTTAAACCCTTCTCTCGTAGAAATGGGTATGATTAAGGAAGTTTTGGATGCGGTATTGTCAAGCGCGGTGCTTGCGGTAGTGTATTTCCTGATGGGTGTGGTCATCGCCAAGCTTGCGGAGCGCATTATTGAGTGGGTGCTGCACGAGCTTGAGGTTGATAACTGGCTGAAGAAGGCAGGGTTGAAGTTTGCGTTTGAGCAGTCCATCGCGGCATTGGTGAAATACGTTATTTACGCAGTCACCATCATCCTGGTGCTGGACCAGTTGCGTATCACGGCTCCGGTGTTGAACATCGTGGCGTACGGGATTGGGCTGTTGGTGCTTGCGGGTATTTTGCTCGGTTTCAAGGATTTTGTGCCGAACTTTGTCGCGGGCATTTCGATTCATCGAAGAGGATTCGTAAAGGAAGGCGACCAAATCAGAGTAAGAGACATCGAGGGTGAAGTCCGCTCAGTTAATCTGTTGGACACCCGAATCAAAACCTCCACAGGCGACATCATTTTCGTGCCGAACGCCATCATGGTGAAGAATGAAGTGATGCGAGTGAACAGAAAGAAGACGATGCTGAAACAGAATTAAACGATTTCTAAAAGACTAACAACGGAGAATAATTGCGTTCTCATATGCGACGGCATATTCACATCGTCGGATAATGATTCAAGTTGTCCCATTGCTTTGGAGACGTTCATGGTTCCTGTTTGCTGAAGAATAGTAATCGTTCCGTTGAGTTTGACTTTGGCGTTTTTCGGTGTTCCAGAATCTTGCGCAAGTTCTTGCAGTAATGCGATTGCTTGTGCGAGAGAATCCATTTATTGTTCCTTGTTCTTGAGAACGTCTTGCTGTAATTGCTTGACTTTGTCTTTGAGTTGCTTTTCTTGTTTCTCAATGTTTTTGATGCGCAAGTCAAGTAATTCTTTTTTGCCGTCAAGCTCTTTTTTCAAGGTTGCTTTGTCGGTCATGACCATAATGTTGCCGATAATCTTGTATGCAGAAGGAGACGATTCGAGTTCCTTAAGCGCATTTTCCAATTCAAAGAGTTGTGATTGGAATTGTTGCTTTTGTGCGGTCATTTGCTGGACGTTGTGGTCTAGCATTTGGAGTCGTTGCAACTCTTCGCTCATGTTAAATTGCCTTTACTTTTGTAGAAGTTGATCGGGTCTTGTAGAGCATTTTGCTGCTGCAGTACGGGCATCGGATGCGCTTACCCAAGAGGTCTTCGGCAATCTTTTTGCCGCAGAGGAAGCAGGAGTATTTGACCATTTACTCTTCCTCGACGACTTGTTTGGGTGCTTCTTCGATGACTTCAGAAATGACAGTCTTTGCTGCGCTGTAGGCTCGTGCGGTGAATTTTGCTTTGCACTTGCCGCATTTGAAGATACCGACGCTTTGCCATGCTGCTCGTGCTTTTCCGCAGACGGGGCAGGGTTGGAATTTGCGTTGTTCTGTTTCGATGATAGAAAGCTTCAGTTTGTTTGTTGGACCGTAGCGTACTCCGAATCTTTTTGCGCTTTTGAGTCCGATTTTTTGTTTTGCCATAAAAGTCACGTGTTGATTATATTTGGTGCAGCATGTGAGGCTGCCCGGATTTGAACCGGGATCACCTGGTCCCAAGCCAGGAAGCCTACCAGGTTAGCAGACAGCCCCGTGAAGTGAAAGAACCAGAAGGGGGTTTAAAAAGGTTACTATTAGTCGCTATTGGAATTCCAAGTCTTGTTGTATGAGTTGGTTGATGGTGTTTTCGCCTTGGACGTCGTAGCCTTGTGCTTCGAGCCAGATGGTTGCGCCTGCTGCAATGACGACGTATGCTGCGGGGGCATCGGTGTTGACGCTGACGATGGGTTTTTCGCTCATCATGATGAAGATTTTGTCGCTGATGAGTCCGATGTTGACGCTGTCTTGTTCAAGAATGGTGACGGTAGCACCAGGGTATGATTTTTTCAGATAGCTTTCGAGTCCGTCTGCTAAGTCCATAGTTCCGCCGGATGCGTCGTTGGGGACTTCGATGATGACGGGACCAGAGGCTGAGCTTTCGCCTTTGTCAGTGTTAACGGTTCCTGCTTCTTTGTAGACTTTGAGTGTGTCTTTCGGTAAGGGCAGTCCTTCGGTGTCAAGAATGACTCGTTCTTTGTTGAATTGTGCTTCGCCGAAGTTGTCCATGACGTATTTTGCGGCTGCTCGGGTGTCTTTGCCGGTGGTGCCGCCGATGAGTATGATTGCGTGTCCGTTTGATTCTGTGGAGATGATGATTGCTTTTCCTGCGGGTTGGTCCCAACCCTCGCACGTATCTGCAGCAAGTCCGTTCCATGCGGTGTTTGCGCACGGTCCGCCGATGACGACAAGTGTTTTGGTTTGGTCGGCGGCGGATGCTTTGGTGGTTGTCTTGACGCCGAATTCGTTTTGGTAGACAATTGCTGCGAGAGTATCGTCTGCGTTTTGGCTTTCGCCAATCACGACTGCGGGAATGTCATCCGTAAAATAGCTTTCAACGCCTGCTTTAATGCTGAGTGCTGAAGCGATGGGTGCTAATAATAACAGAAAGATAATGGATGAGACCAATTTTTGCATACTTGTTGCTGTGCTGTTCTTTCTTTTAAATGTTACGTTGTGTTCATAAAAGATTCCTCCAAACCTTTAAATAGGCTCGTCGATGAAAACAATGCATGGCTGCATTGAACGCTCACCAACGGTTTGAGCTGAAGAAGTTCCTTAACGAAGTGGAAGGGAAGCGCGGACGACACACTGAGTTAGTTTCAGTTTGGGTTCCTGCGCATTATGATCTTATTAAAGTAATTCAGCAACTGCAGGATGAGCAAGGTACTGCGTCAAACATCAAGTCCGCGACAACAAGACGTAACGTTACGGATGCGTTGGAACGAATGATTCAACATTTGAAAGTTATTGGCAAAACTCCGCCGAATGGTTTGCTTGCATATTCTGGTAATGTTTCTGAACGAGAGGGGGGCATTGATGTCCGAGTGTGGAGTCTTGAGCCACCGATGCCGATTAATCAAAGATTGTACCGTTGTGACAAGGATTTCAAGATTGATATTATTAGAGAATTGATGGATACGAAGGAAATCTATGGGTTGATGGTGATGGATGCTCGTGACGCCACCATCGCGATTTTAAAAGGAAAAACAATTATTCCATTGGTCAAAACGCACTCGGAAGTGCCCGGCAAGATGAAGGCTGGTGGCCAGTCTGCGCACCGTTTCCAGCAGAACCGTGAGCTTGCGGCCAAGCAACATTACAAAAAAGTCGCTGACTACCTCAAAGACCAGTTTTTGATGATGGACGGTCTGAAAGGTATTCTTGTGGGCGGTCCTGGTCCGACGAAGTACGAATTGGTGGAAGGTCCGTTCATCACGAATGAGGTCAAAAAGAAGATTCTCGCGGTCAAGGATATTGCGTATACGGATGAGTTTGGTTTGCAGGAATTGGTCGACCGTTGTCAGGATGTTTTGGCGCAGGAAGAGATTGCGGACGAAAAGAAGATCATGCTAAAATTCTTTGAGATGCTTGCGACAAAGGGCGAGATGGTGACGTATGGCGAGGCCCAGACGATGAAAGCGCTTCTTATGGGTGCGGTTGATACGTTGCTTATTTCGGAGTCGTTGGAAGACATGAAGATTGACGAGTTTGAAACGGTCGCTCGTACGTTCGGAACGACGGTCAAAATCATTAGCATCGAAACAAGAGAAGGCATGCAGTTGAAGGAAATGGGTAAGTTCGCGAGTATTCTGAGATATCCGGCACATCTTGAGTAAGTGCAGTAAATTATTATACTCGTTCAGAACATTTTTTATTCATGCGTCCCGACCTCATCATAGAATCGTTTCAAGAGCTGTATCCTGAGAAGTTGTTTCCTTTTTCTCCAGTCTTGAGATATTCTGCCGCATTCAAAGGTTTTAACGCGAACATCAAGTTGCGAAGGGATGTTCTTACCGTTTCAATGAGCAAGCAGTGGCGTCAGGTAAGTAAAGACATTCAGATGGGCTTGATTCAAGACCTCTTAGTTCGTTTACTCAAAGACAAGAGAGACACGATGAATATGCGGTTATATCTCTCATTCATGCGTAACGTGCATCTTGCTGTTCCGAAAACAAAATCCGAGCCACAGTTGGCCGAAGCGTTCCACCAAATTAACAGTAAATTTTTTGACGGTATGATGGAGACGCCGAATTTTGAGTGGATGGATGGCAAACGAACGGTTGGTTTGTACGAATACGGCACGGACACAATTCTCATCTCGCAGCATTTGAGAGAACACCCGCAGCTTCTCGGCTATGTTATGTATCACGAGATGCTACATAAAAAACATAAATTTGCGTCCAAGCCTGGCCGTCATTGCCATCATAGTAAAGAGTTCAGGGAAGAGGAAGCAAAGTTTCCAAACGCTGCGGAATTGGAAAAGGAATTGATGTATGTGGGAAGACGTTCGAAGTCGAGAATGTTGGGTTGGTTGGGATTCTAGTAAAATAGTTCTGGGTGGAGGAGTTGGTCGCGCACATTTGCGGGATAAAATATCCAGCCAACAGTTCCATTGGTGTCAATTGAGATTTTCTTGGAATACAGCAAGTAATCGATTGCGATGCAGTAGGTTTGGTACATCATTTTTCGCGGCAGGTGTTCCCAGAGTGCTTTTTTCTTGAAGTCGCCGTCGTACTTTTTGATGGTCTCTTCTACCATTCGAACCGTATCCAGTCGCGGATATCGTAAAATTCGTTTTTGCATGTTATATCAATTGATATACTTTTTATTTATAAACCTTTCGGAAATTCTTGGCGAAAGCATATGAAGAGCAGACAACTCCTCGTCGTATGGAGTGTCCAACTCGTGTCCAGTTTGTAAGTCAAAAAAGAAAAGATGCGTTTGATAAATTAGAGTTCGGTACTGCTGAAGAACAAGCGCAGCACAAGGAACTATCCGCAATTTTCGATTTGTTGAAACGAAACGCGTTTTCTGGCACGCAGATTCCCAAACGTTTGATTCCAAAAGACTTCAAAACGCCGAACTTGTGGAAGTTCGATCTAAAGAACGGTTGGCGTTTGTTATACGCAATCATTTCTGACGGCGATGAAGTCATTTCAATACTTATTGACTGGATGAATCATCGAGATTACAATAGGAAATTTAAGTATTGATTAGGAAATAACATCAAGTAACATCGGAAAAATAAGAGTCTCAGAAAAGTTACTTCTTTCTCTTGGGTTTGAAGTTGTGTGCTTGGCAGCCTCGGCAGGTGATGGTGCCGGCCAAAATCTTCATGTTTGAGGATCGGATGACTGCTTTGCAACGTCTGCAAACAAATCGGTTGCGGAACATGCGTGCTTCTGCTTCGGGGAATCGTGCCATTTATTCGTCCGCCTTGGTTTTGAGTTGTTTCATGACTTTTTGTCCGAGTATGCCCCAAAAGATGATTTGGCATCCTTCGGTTACTTGGCCTTTGAGTTCTTCTGGGATTGGTAAATCGAATGTTTCGAAGCTTTCTGCGTCCATGACGTTTGCCATGTCGCCAGTAACGCTCAATACTTGTGCGTTTTTCTTGTCGATGATGGGTACGTCAACGTTGTCGTGTGCGGGCAAAACTATTTCTCGCTTTTTTTCGTCGATGATGCCAATGGCGGTAATACGTGCCTTTGCGTGGCCGTGCTTACCTGATTTGGACGTTTCGACGACGACGGCTTTGCAGGCAACGCCATCAATGACGATGTAGCTGCCTTCTTTGATTCCGCCTGCGTGCACAACTTTGGTTGTCATATATCAACACCTAAGCGGAAAGGACTAGATGGGGGTTTTTAAAGCTTTCGAGTAGGACTTGAGACTTTGCCTTATCAGAGGCATATCTTTCGAGTACTGCAGTAACGAAAACGTTATATTGCTTCATTGAGGTATCAGGGGTATGAATAATTCCATTGCATTTCTGAAACGACTTGATGGGAGGGTACATCGCGAGTCAAAGTGTACTGATCCACAAAATCGCAATTATGGTCACATTAGTAATCTGTCAACGGAGAGAAAAGTAAAGGGTTCTGAGCTTGAATTAATGCTGCATATTTGCGCAGAGAATGATTTGTTCATCAACCCCACCCCGTGGATGAACTTCGGGTTGAGTGCGGGTTTTGAAGTGTATCTTCCAAGACAAAAACCGGAGAAGTTACTCATGTTTTCGGATGGTCAGATTTCAAGCGAACAATGGGATAAAGTCTGGGAATACATCAATAGCAAAAAGAACAAAGATGCACTGAAAGCGTATGGTTTTGAAGAAGTGAAAAGTCCTCTTTCGTATAAATACTAATGTTTATATAGGCGCAAATGTCTTTTTGTTTTGAAAAAAGATGGTGGACGTTCAGAATATCATATTTATAGTGTTTATTGTAGTAATGTCAATTCTCTTGTATCTTAATCGTTCGAAGATTCAAGTTCAGAAGCTTTTGGGTCCGTTTTTGTATTTTGTGATGTTAAAAACCACCCTCGGTCTTAAAGCGATGGATTGGCTTGGTTCCAAGTTAAGAAAACCATTCCAGTGGTTTGGTGTTATTTCGGTTATTGTAGGTTTTACCGGTATGGGTTTTATCGTGTATCAGCTCATCAAAAGCACTATTTTGTTGTTCACTCAGCCGGGTGCGGCTCCGGGTATTGCTCCGGTGTTGCCTTTTGCGGCGAAAGGAGTGTTTTATGTTCCGCCAAGCTATTGGATTATTAGTATTTTTGTCATTGCAGTTATTCATGAATTTTCGCATGGGGTTGTTGCCAGGGCGTTTAATATTCCTGTAAGAAGTTCCGGATTTGCATTTCTTGGCGCGTTGGTTCCTATTATTCCTGCTGCGTTTGTCGAGCCCGATGAAGAACAGTTAAAGAAGCGTTCAATTTGGCAGCAGTTGTCTGTTTTTGCTGCTGGTCCAGGCGCGAATATTTTTATGGCTGCACTGATGATTTTCGTGTTAGGAATTCAGTTGCCGTTTCTTCCAGCAGGCATTGTTGAGCATACCACCATTGTAGATATAGGATCAATGCAGGCAAATCTTCTTGAGTATACAGGAGTTTTGATTACGAGCGTTGCTCCAGGTTCGCCTGCGGATAAGGCAGGACTGCGCGCAGGTCAAACAATCACCGAATTTAATGGAATTCCTGTTTCGGAAGGAAATAAAGTTTTCGACCTTATTGTGGGTCGACAACCAGGAGAAACAGTTTTGGTAAAGACTGAAGTGGGTGAAAAGACAATGGTTCTTACAGAAACACCCAATCAGCCAGAATTAGGATATATGGGTATAGGTCTTAAGTGGCAGACCAGATATGCTCCTGAATCTGTTGAGAAATATGGTAATTTGGGTGCTGCGTTCTTGTACTTCTTGGTGACATTGACTATCTGGATTTTCTTGCTCAGTCTTGGAATTGGACTCTTTAATTTGGTTCCGCTTGGTCCTATTGATGGTGGAAGAATGTTTAAGCTAGTTATGGAGAGATTGACTGGTAGTGATGAAAGTGGAACCATGATTTGGAAACTTGTGAGTTGGGGAATTTTAGGTATTATTCTGGTCAATCTAGTTATTGGTTTTGTTGGCTAAACCTTTTTAAAGCGTGTTTTCTGTTGTAAGGGTATGATTTCCATTATTCTTGTCGAGCCGAGTATTCCGGGCAATATTGGTGCAGTAGCAAGAGTTATGGCAAATTTTGATTTCAAAGACTTAGTTCTTATCAATCCAAAGTGCGACCATCTTGATGAGGAGGCACAGGGGAGAAGCAAGCGTGCACGTCCAATTCTGAGGAACGCGAAGGTCGGCGGCGACGAGCTGTACAAAGAGTTTGATTATCTCATTGCCACAACATCTCAACTTGGCACGGATTACAACATTAAGCGCACGCCGGTAGAACCGAAAGAATTAGTGCAACTTCTCAAAGGCAAAACGAACAGAAAGATTGGTTTGGTTTTCGGTCCAGAAGGTCCCGGATTATCAAATAAAGACATTGACCGCTGTGATTTTGTGATGACGATTCCGACGCACGGCCAATACCATTCGATGAATCTCTCTCACGCGGTCGCCATCATTTTGTATGAGTTATACTGTTCATTTGGTGAAGAAAAGGTCACGAAGGGTATTCGTCCGGTGATAGCGGCAGAGAAAGCACAGGCGATGAAGCAGGTGGAAGCAATTCTGAGCAAATACAATTTCCACGGCGAGCCGAAGAAGGAAAACCACAGGCAGTTGTGGAAGAAAATCGTCGGCAGATTGTTCCTGTCAAGACGTGAAATGAATACGCTCTTAGGCTTCTTGAGAAAGTGTGTGGAGAACAAATGAAGGAATTCTTGCTGCTTCCCGAGATTGTGTTGCGTCATGATGCGATTGTGGTGGATGCGACAGTTATGTATCCGCTGATGGACTCGTGCGCGCGTCGTGCCGAGTACAGAGCCGAGTTGGAAGGTGTGTTACGGGCGAAGAATGTGGTGACGCATCCGTTGGAGCATGCGATTGTGGATTTCGCAAATCCGGGAGAGCTGTCGGAATTGATGGGGGAGCGTGTTGTTCCGTATGCTGCGTTTGAGACGGCGAAGTATGCCCGTCTCGCTGCTGCGGTGTCAAAGAAATTATTGTTTTCATACCGTGGCGATCGTGTGCCTGCGCAGGATGCGGGCGGTTTGGCGTTGGCGTTGCTGTTTGGCACGATGGTGTCGACGGGGTTTTTGACGACGCGAAGGGATTTGGCGGGGTATGGGGAGCATCTCGCGAAGAGTTTGCAGTTGGACGTTACTCCGTATATGCTGGTTCCGCGCCATGGTGCGTTTTTGCATCCGGACCGCGGAAAAGTTCTGCAAAAAGTCTGATTTTTTCTTCTGTGTTGTGACAACGCTTGTTTAAGTAGTTCGTTGCGATACTTACATTCCAACGATGTTCACAATTGGGCAGGTGTTGGAGAGGCATAAACGTGTCGTGTTTGACACGTCGATTCTTGACGCGGGGGAGTCTCCTCATGGTTTGCGGTATCGTGGCGAAATTCGTCGTGCGATGAAGAGCGATCGTTTGTTGACGGTAAAGGATGTGGTGTATGAGGCATGGACTATGCTGCGCCATTTTCGGCGCGATCCTTTGTTTGAACGTGTCCAGTGGCATCAGCGCAATCTTGAGGCTGAGCAGGTGACCTATGTGGGTTTCTTGGAGCATTTGATAAAAAAAGCGAAGGAGTATGAGAAGACAAAATCATATGCGATCATTAACAAAAAAAAGGATTATCCGTATACTGATGTGAATGTTGCTGCGCTGACAATGACATTGGCGCATCAATTCGCTGATGTTGCGTTGGTTTCTTCGGACCGTCCGTTGAATGAGCTTGTCCTGTCGGAATGTAATAATCCAACGTTGCCGAAGGAAGTGCATCCGATTGCGGTGTATTCATTTTTTCAGAAAACGGCTAATTACGTACCGTATGCAGAGGAAAAAACCTGGCATCCAAAATCGTTCCCGTTCACTTCTTCAAGAAGTCCTTAACTCGTTGGTCGCCGTGTGAGCGTCCGTGTGGGCCTAATCTATAGTACTTCTTTTCGACGGTTCCGCCCCACGAGTAATTTCCTTTCTCAAGTTTAACTTCAGCGACGGCAAACTCGCCAATCGCAACTCCTTTCTTCAAGTGGTAGTAAATGACTTCTCGTGTGCATTCGGGGTAGAGTTCTTTGTAGATTTTGTGTATTTCGTATCCGTAGGCGATGCCTTTGGCGCTGAGAATCTCGACGATGTTTTGCCGTATACTGGAACGGACTGGTCTGCCGCGGGGCATTTACTTATTTCGGTCATTTTTGCTTAAATATCTTTCTATATATGGAAAAGAAATCATTTTTTGCGTGATCGACCCTATAAGTAACCTTTAAATACATCATGATCGTAGAATGAGTCATGGATTTCAAAAAGGTCTTGTACGTGTTGGTAATCGCATTGCTTTACGTACCTATGGTTTTTTTGGGCGCGAATGTTTTTTTCCCTGAATATACTGGTTCCAATTCTTGGTTTCAGAGTAAAGAAGATTGTTATTTGAAGTATCCTACTCCTGCTCCTGATAAGGCAACTCCTGCGGAACTGGCCGCGATTTCGACGGATCAGGAAGCATGCAATGCGCGTGTGCGTGAAGAGCAGAGAGTGTGGGAAGAGAAGCGTGCTGTTTACAATGGTAACAAGTATGCTGCGATTGTTGGTTTCAATCTTGTTATTTTGCTCCTTGCGTTGTTTGTGCCGTTTATGGAAGTGGTCCGTATTGGTTTGTTTACGGGCTCCGTTGTTACCGCGTTTGGCGCGACCGTGAGCTATTGGGATTATGCTCGTAGCAAGATTGGCTTCGGTTTGCTTATCGTTGTATTCTTTGTCATGCTGTGGTTCATTAACAAGTGGGCCAAGAATGATTTGAAGCAGAAGTAAGATGCGACAGTTCTTTTGGTTGTTACAGGATGATCTTTCTCTTGCGGTTGCTGAAGTTCTCGCCCTCGCAAAGCCGACGCAGGCACTTCAATTAGGTCATTTGCTCATTATCGACGCGAAAGAAACGGATTTCCACAAGCGTATTGCGTGGAGTCATGCAACCTACGAATTTCTATTCTCCTGCTCAGCAACGGAGCTCTACACGGCGATGGCAGGGTTTGATTGGCAGAAACACTACAAATCTAGTTTCAAATTAGTCGTTCACGATGTGCAGATGGACATTCCGAAGTTGGCTGGATTCATTTGGAGAAGTCTCAAAAATCCCAAGGTTGACTTAGACAAACCCAAAACGCGTTTCGAAATCTTCTTTGTAGGCAACAGGGTAGTCGTGGGTAAGCGCATCGTAAAAATAGACGCTAAACCATTCTTAGCCAGACGTCCGCATTTGAGAAAGGCAAACCATCCTTCAGGCATGCAACCAAGATTGGCGAGAGCGTTGGTCAATCTCGTTGGTGCAACCAAAGGCACGATTGTTGACCCGTTCTGTGGCGCGGGTGGCTTCCTCATCGAAGCTGGTTTGATGGGCTTCAAGATGGTCGGCACGGATATTGATCCAGCTATGATTTACCGCGCAAAGAAGAATCTCGCACAGCTCAAGCTCAAAGCAAGTCTGAAAGTCGCGGACGCCACAAAGATGAAAACAAAGTCAGACTATTTCGTGACAGACCTGCCCTACGGATTAAACACAAAGGGCAAAGCATTACCCAAATTGTATCTCGCATTCCTGAAAAGACTCAAACTCTGTATGAAAAAGCGAGCGATTGTTGTCTTTCCTGACTTTATTGATTATCCTGCATTACTTAAGAAAGCCAAATTGAAAACAGTTGAAGAATTCTCACAGCGTGTGCACGCGTCATTGACAAGAAAGATTGTTGTGCTGGAAAAATAATTATTTTTGGTCGGGGTCTTTTGTAGGTAGTGGATGGTTGAGTTCGATGCAGAGCTGTTTGAATAAACTCATGGAGAATCCTTCGACTGCTTGTTTGTTGTAGACGTCTTTGATGAATTCTTTTGGGCAGGTTGCGATGTCGAGCGCTCCTGCGCATTTGAGTGGTTTTCCGCTGTGGACGTAGTCGTCGATTTGTTTGGAGGTGAGTTCGTTGAGTGTGGCGCTGCCGTGGTCTGCTTTGGAAACGACCACGTCTCGTGAGGCGAGCGCAATTCCAGTATACACGTCAATGGTTTTGCCAGAGAAGGTGCGCAGCATGGCGAGGGCTTCTGTTTCGCTAGTGGGTTTGCCGTATTCTTTTCCTTGGTACCAGCAGATGGTGTCGGCGCCTATCACTATCTCAGAAGTGTCCCGGAGCAAGTATGAGCGTGCTTTTCGGCGTGCGAGTGAGATGACGATGTCTTCAGGGGGGAGTGTTTCGCGTGTTGCGGGGGGAATGCTTTCTTTGACGTCTTTGTATTGTATTCGAAAGGGTATTCCTGCGTCGTTGAGTATGCGTGCGCGTGCTTCTGAGTGTGAGACGAGTATGAACATGGAGTTGCGGGCAGAAGGGCACTTTTTAAGCATTATGGCGGTCTAAACACTCTCAGCCATCAGTTCCGTTAATGTTCCAAGCACGTTGGAATAATCAGTATTCATTTCTTGAAACAGTAACTCGCGGTTCTTCGCGGTCAAGAAGTCTTTTGCGTTTTGTTTCAATCTTTCCAATCCGCTTTTGACATCAAGAAAGTGCTTTTTCAAGGAAGCAATGTCTGCGGTTGTGCCTTTGACACTGACGTCTTTGGTTTTAATCTTTTTAAGAATTTTTTCGGAGTTGGATACATCCTCAAGCATAGCATCGCAATTCATAGAAAGGGTAATCATTGCATCCTTCACTTCATCGGCGTCTTTCTTGGAAAGCTTGTCCTTAACAGAATCAGAAATATCTAAGAGTAGAATGCCAACGTCTCGTAAATGCGTGGATAAGTCTTGTTCTTTCGCGAACAGTGTATCAATTGCGGCAGGCATTTTATTGTCTCCGTTCAATTTCGAGAATTTTAGGGATGGTGCGCATGACGCTGTCAGGGTTTAGTGAAATGCTGTCGATGCCTTGTTTGACTAAAAACTGGGCGAAGTCAGGATAGTCTGATGGTGCTTGTCCGCAGATGCCGATCTTGCGTTTTATCTTCTTACAAACCTGAATGACGTGCGCAATCATTGCTTTGACGGCGTCGTTGCGTTCGTCATACACGTCTGCTACGAGGGAGGAGTCTCTATCGACGCCAAGCGTTAATTGTGTCAAGTCATTCGAACCAATACTGAATCCGTCAAATATCTCTCCGAATTGTTCGGCGAGGATGACGTTTGCGGGGATTTCGCACATGACGTAGACTTGTAAGCCGTTTTTGCCGCGGTGCAGTCCGTTTTCGGCCATGACGGACAACACATTTTTGCCTTCAGTTACCGTTCTACAAAACGGAATCATAATCTTCAAATTAGTCAGTCCCATTTCGTCTCTGACTTTTTTCATGGCTTTGCATTCGAGGGCGAATCCTTCTTGGTAGCCTGGTTTGTAATATCTCGAAGCTCCTCTCCAGCCGATCATGGGGTTTTCTTCTTTTGGTTCGAATGAAGAGCCTCCAAGAAGTCCTGCGTACTCATTGGTTTTGAAGTCGCTCATGCGGATGATGACGTCTTTTGGATAGAATGCTGCGGCAATGGTTGCCACTCCTTCGGCGAGTTTGTCGACGAAATACTGCGTCTTATCCTTATACCCTCGTGTTAATTGTTCGATTTGGCTGCGTGCGGGTTCGAGTATTTTGTTGAAATGTATCAAAGCCAAAGGATGTACTTTGACGTAATTGGTAATGATGAATTCTTCGCGCGCTAATCCAACGCCGTCATTAGGTATGAAACTCAGCTCAAACGCGTCGTCGGGGTTGCCGACGTTCATCATGATTTTCGTTTTTGGTTTTGCGAGTTTGCCTGCGTCGAGAGTTTTTAGTTCGAAAGGAATGAGTCCGTCATAAATGAGTCCGTTTTCTCCTTCGGCGCAAGAAACAGTAATTTTTTGGCCTGATTTGATGCGTTCAGTCGCGTTGTTCGTGCCGACGACGCAGGGGATGCCGAGTTCGCGGGAGATGATTGCTGCGTGGCATGTACGTCCTCCGCGGTTGGTCACGATTGCTTTAGCACGGCGCATGATGGGGACCCAGTCGGGGTCGGTCATTTCGGTAACAAGGATATCTCCTGGTCTGAATTTTTCGATGTCTTTCGCGTCAAGAAGTACTTGCGCTACGCCTGACGCAATTTTGCTGCCGACGCTTTTACCATTGCAAATAACCGTTCCTTTGCGGGTGAGTTTGTAGTTTTCGATGATGTGTTGGTTGCGTCTGCTTTGGATGGTTTCGGGGCGGGCTTGAACAATGAAGAGTTGGTTGGTGCGTCCGTCTTTTGCCCATTCGATGTCCATGGGGCTCCAGTGTTTTTTGAGGCGTGTGTAGTGGTCTTCGATGATGCAGCCCCAGTGGGCTAATTCGAGTACTTCAGCATCGGTTAAGGAGTATTTTTGTCGGTCGTGGTCTGAGACGTTGACATTTTTGGTTGTTTTGGTGCCTTCTTCGGTGTAAATCATTTTGATTGATTTTTCGCCAAGTACTTTCTTGAGAATGGGTTTGAATCCTGCGTGAAGCGTTGGTTTGTGCACAAAGAATTCGTCGGGGTTGACGGCGCCTTGTACGATATTTTCGCCAAGTCCGTAGCTTGAAGTAACGAAGCAGACGTCGGGAAAGCCAGTCTCGGTGTCTAACGTGAACATGACTCCGGAGCATGCTAAATCTGAGCGGACCATTTTTTGTACTCCTATGGATAAATACACTTTGAAGTGGTCGAATTTTTTCTCAACGCGGTAGGCTATTGCGCGGTTGGTAAACAGTGATGCAAAGCATTTTTTGCAGGCTTCCAATAAGTCGTTGACGCCGCGGATGTTGAGGTAGGTTTCTTGTTGGCCTGCGAAGCTTGCGTCGGGGAGGTCTTCTGCGGTTGCTGAGCTGCGTACGGCTACATCGGTGTTTGCGTTGTATTCTTTGCAGAGTCCGTGGTACGCGTCAGTTATTGCTTCATTGAGGTCGGAAGGGAAATCTGCGTGTGTTATGAGTTCGCGGATTTTTCTGCCGCATTCGGTGAGTTGTTTGATGTTTTTTGCATCCAAACCAGTAAGCGCGGCTTTGATGGCGGGAGCGATGCCTGCGGTTTCGATGAAGTGTTGGTAAGCAGTTGATGTGATGGCGAATCCGTTGGGGATGCGTACTCCTTTCGGGGTGAGTTCGCGGTACATTTCGCCAAGTGAAGCATTCTTTCCACCAACGAGGGGGATGTCTGATATGCCAAGCTCGTCAAACCAGAGAATGAATTGTTTATCGCGGGTGGTCATAGTTTAGTATGTCCGACATTGTGAATGCGAGAGAAGAGTCTGTTTTCTGCTTGCAAAGCAAGCAGTGTTTCAGATGCTTCTCGAGCATGAGCAAAGAGGACTTTGCTCAAGCTTTCGCAAAGCTTGCGTGGACACCATCTTTTTTTCAAGAATAAAGCACGTTTGGCGGTATTTAAACATTGTGGGGAGTAATCTTTAAAAAGGGGGAGTTGGGTTCTTGGATTATGAATCCGGATGAAACAGTTGATTTGACTGAGTTGAGTGACATTTTGCGGAAGGAACATGCTGTTCCTGCTGCGCATGAGGAGACGGTGTATGCGGTGTTGCGTAAAGTGATTCCGGGTAAGTTTGCGAATGTTTCTGATCGTGATTTTGTGGAGCATCCTCTTACTCGAGTGAGTGCTGCGATGTTGTTGTATGAGATGAGCAGTTCGAATCCTCATTTGTGCAGGTTTGCGGTGGAAATAGCGCGCGGCCGTTGGACGGAAGATGCCGATACGAGTTTAGAGACGTATATCACTATGTGCGCAAAAGGTGAAGTTGAGAAGATTGAGTCGTTCTACAAGCGTATTGCGGGTATTCAGAATCCGCCGAGTAGAATACGTTACAGTGCTGTTCCTGGTAGAGTTACCGAATAAACGTTAGCGCGAACGCGACGACGATTAAGAACAATATCCATCTGACGAATGTTTTGTCGTGGTGATGGGAAGGCTTTCGTGATTCTGCTGGTCTTCGGTCGTATGCTCGCATCTTTTTTTCAAGAATTAATGCTAACAGGTTGCTTTTATGCTTTGTGATTCAGTATTTGGTCTCTTTTTGGTTTTTTAGAACGGAGCATTGCGACAAATCGTCCGCCTTCGTGAGTGCGAGGGAACAGTCTTAAACACGATCGCGAAGCGAGCGTTTTGTTTCATCGGTTCCGGAGCATGAACGAGAAGGACTTTGATCAATTTTTCTGAAAAATTGAAAAAAAGAAAAAAATAAAATCAGTTTTCTAATCTGCCGCGAGGGAGTAGATTGCCTTGATTGCTACAATCAATGCTGCGGGTGCGGACAATGCCACGATGTTTGCCAAGATGGCAAGTACGAGGCCGCCGAGTGCAGGGATTGCGCCGGCGCTGCCGACAATCAACAAGGCTACTACTGCGACGAGGAATTCTGTTGTTTCCTTGGCGCTGATGTTCAAAAGTCCGACAACAAGTCCCAAGATTACGAGAATCCAGGTAACGGTTGAGGTTTGCAATTGCGGGATCAAACCGGCGATTACTGCCAGCAAAATGCCCACAATGAATGCCCAATGTCCTATCTTTGCATCCATAATGATTCCTCCTTTTTTAGTTCGCTCGAGGCGAACGTAGGGCGATTGTTCAGAATGAGGTATAAAATGGTTTGTCACTATCCGAAAAGAGTAATTCAAGAAATGTTTAAATAGGAAGGTGTTAAACCGCTGTTAAGAAAGATGCGTGAGTGATTATTGTATGCTTGAAAAAATCTTTTTTCCGTGGATGGACCGACCTAGGTATCCGATTATTCAGGGCGGGATGGGCATTGGGATTTCTTTGGTGGATTTGTCTTCGGCAGTTGGCCTGGCCGATGCGATGGGTACGAATTCGAGCGCGGGGTTGGACCAGTTAACGCCAGCGAGAGTTGGAGTGCAGCTGAACCAGTGTGATGCGGTTGCAAGAGAAACAAGTGACACAAAGAAGGCGTGCGGGTATGCGGGTATTAACATCATGGTGAAGCTGGAAAGTTCGTACGAAGCATCAGTAGAGGGCGCGGTCAAGGGTGGCGCGAACATGATTATTAGCGGTGCGGGTTTTCCGCTGGCGCTTCCGGGACTGGTGGCGAAGTTTGCGGGCACAAAGGAGCACAACATTGCGTTAGTTCCGATTGTGTCTTCGGACAAGACGTTGCAAATCATTACGGAGCATTGGTTGGAAGGAGGGTATGCTCCGCCGAGCGCGGTGGTTATTGCGGGTCCGAAGTCTGCGGGCCATTTGGGTTTTAATTACAGAAAAATCGCTCAGGCGGGCGAGAATTTTTTGAAGGAGTATGATTTGTTTGATGTGTTGCTTCCGCAGGTGCGTGAGTACGCGTCAAAGTTTAACATTCCGTGTTTTGTGTCGGGCGGAATCCGCACAAGGGCGGATATTGATCGTGCGTTGTCGTTGGGCGCAACGGGTGTGCATATTGGGACGCCTTTTGTTGCGACGTTTGAGAGTGGTGCGTCTGATGATTTTAAGCAAAAACTGATTGCGAGCAATAATAAGGATGTCTTGATTGGTTCGCCTGAATGGGGTTCTCCTGCGGGTTATCCGTTCAGGTATTTGCGTGATTCACCATTGGCACAGGATAAGCACGGCAAGCATTTCTGTATTTGTTGCGCGCTCGGAAACTCAATTAAGGAACCGTTGTCGGTCAAACCAGGTGACTGTCCGGAGAGGTATGTGAAGCCGTTGAAGGGGAATTGTCCGGCGCAGGGTAACGTTATTCGGAAGGGGTTGTATACTGTGAGTGCTGAGATTGATTCTATCACAAAAATAAGACACGCGTCAGAAATTATTGAAGAGCTCGTGCGTTAGGTTGCTTTGTTAAGCGCATCATGCGCAGTGCTTCCTGTTTCTTGTTGTTCCAACTTCTTACCAAGAGCCATTTCGGCTTTCAAACGCAAGTATCCTTTTTCGTCGTTTCTTACTTTTGCATACCTATCTGCTTCAATCAGGCCGTAAGGATAGCCGAGAAACGCGGCATCCGTACTTTCGGCAGCGAGCGCATTCACAAGCTCAGGCAAGAACGGCAAGTGTTGGTCGTGAATGTCAAGGCGGAATGCGTAATGAGAACGCGGGTGCAGTTTGGTGATGGCGACGCTTGCTTGGTGGTCTGGTTTGGTGCTGGTGGCAATAGGATGATAATTCCACGCGGTTGGCGGAGCGAGTTCCATAAGCGCAGTAATGGCGGAATGGCCTGCGTTTGTCAGCAAGGTGCTTGTCTTGCTCAGGCCTGCAATCGTCACGCCTTGAATGCGTGCGCGTTCGTAGAGTTCGCGGTAGGCGTTTTGTTCAAAAATAGTATGCGCCTGTAAGTCTCCATCCCTGACAAGAAGCGTATTGTTGGGCAGTTCGGGAACGAGCCAGCTTGCCAACCGAAGTTCAGCGAGCGTCCTCACCAATTCAGCAACTTTGCTGGGTTGCACTCGATGTGTTCCTTCCGCCAATGTTGGTTCATACAAATCAATCGTGGGCAAACGTATTCCTTCGATGCCAATCAAATCTGTGACGTATACGAGTTTTCCGTTTTGTGAGGTTGCTTGCACTAAACAGAATGCTTCTTCGATGATGGGTTTTTTGCCGCGGACAATGGCGCATGTCCGAATAAAGTGCAGGGCAAAGTTCGGTCCGGACGCAAGCTCGGCGTTTCCGGAATCGACGAAGGCGATGGGTGCGGCTTTCGGAACAATCGCGTGATAGTTTGCGAGGTCGAACTTCACAGACTCATACCCTTCGTTGCCGACAAGAATGTGTGTGAATGAGGTGCTTCCTGCTTCAAATGCGCGCAACAATTTCTGCATGACGGCGTTCATAGGCAATCATGCAAGTGGAGAGAATAAAACGATTGTGGTAGTGAAGTGCTACAATGAGGCAGTGTATGAACTTGCTTTGTCTTTCAGATACGAATGCTTCAAGGCTTCGCGAATGGCAATTTTGTAGTTGGTAATTGGGCGTTTGACGATGGCGACCATGCGTCCTTTCACAAGCTTCGCGTTTTTGTATTTTTTCTTGAATGCTGCGCAGCTTTCCGTCATTGCTTTGGGCGGGCCCATGCGTTGTTCGGTGGCGGGCAAATCTTTTTTGTTGAGCGCAAACCAGAGTGAGGCATGTTTCTTTTTGTCCCATTCCCAGCCTGAGTCTCGCACGCCGAAGTCAGACAATTCTTTTTTCAAAAAGTCGTAGGCTTTGACCATTTTTGTTCCGGCGACGTCTTCTTTTTCGTTGAGTGTGGTAATGTGCACAACAGGTACTTTTTTCGCGAGTAGTGCGTTGATGTCTGTTTTCTTCTCGGTGAATGCTGCAATGGTTTGTTTTTTCAAGAAGGATTTCGCACCAACAATGAACGTGTCAAAATTCTCTTTTGTTAAGGCAGCAGCTGCGTTTCGGTCGGGCTGGACAGGGTCAATCAAGACAAGTGGTCCTTGCGTTTTGCTGGTGTTCAACGTAAACAAGGCTTTGCCTTTGTAGGTGTTGTTGTAGTCCAGTTCTGTTTTGTCTTTCCATTTGGTCGCAGCCTTGAGTGTTTTCAAGAATCCGCTGTAGTAAATCGTGAGAATGTCCACCACATGACCAGAAAAGCCACGAATGTAGCTTTCGGCGCCGTACACCCGATGTGCCTTACAGAATTTTTTCAACAGGCGAATATCGTTCTTGAACTTCTTGCCTTTTGTGTTGACCCATGCGACGTGTTTGGGAGAAAAGTCAGTCACATTAAGCGCTTGTTTTGCGTGCTTAATTGCCAGTACAGGAATGATTTCGTAGTTGATGGGTCCGTGGATTTGGAAGTAATCGCGCGAGCCATGCAGTCGTTCGGTTTTCCAGGGCTTCAACGCTTTCGCAAGTAAGTCGCTGAGTGGATCGTTTTTGTAGGACATATCAAACGTAACAAACACATCGACGTCATAATCGCCAGCCAACCAAGTATCTTTGGCAAAGCTTCCGCCCAACACAGGCTTTGCGTTGATGCGTCGCAATTTCAGTTCTTGTTGTAATCGCGTGAGAAACTTTTTGACATCAGTTAGCACTTCTCGGTCTTTCTGAGTAGGAGCAATGCTGACTAATGCTTCGCGGAGAATATTCATGGTGTTTTCAACAGGGAGTCGCAATATAAATGTTTTTATAGGATGACCGGTTGTCTGAAGGCATCACGTTTGGTTCCAGAGGGAACAGCGGGAAAAAGAGGTGAAGAGTGTACATCTGGTTTGTCATAGCTGTAGCTGTCGGTGCCATAATTTGGTGGGCATCTCGAAAGCTCAATATTCCTGATGTACTGCCGTTGTTATTGGCAGGTTATGGGTTGCAGTTTCTTGGCGGCTCGGTTGACGCCGTAACGCTCAGCGTTGTCAGCACAATCGCGCTTGGTTTAGTGATATTCGACAGTCTCACACACATTAATTTTCGAGAGCTTGATACGTTCGGCTGGCGCGCGCTGAAAGTAATGTTTGCAAACGCAGTTCTCGCATTCATCGCAGTCACTGGCATTTCAGTCTGGTTCGGTCTTCCGTTGTTGGAGAGTCTGTTGCTTGGTGCAGTGCTTATCGCTGTCAATCCGATTGCGTTGGGCAGCAAGTCAAGAGTTACAGAATTAGTGCAGTTAGAAAGCGCCTTGAGCGCTCCGTTGACGTTGTTATTGCCGTTTGCGATTCTGGGTGTGTGGGCGGTAATGAATGCACAAATTATGACTGATTACACGACGCTCGGTCTTTCATTGCTCAATCCGTTTATCATCGGCATCGGCACAGGTATTGTGCTTGGAATCCTTCTCCTGAAACTGTTGCACAAGTTGAGCGCACGTTGGGGTTATATCGCAATGCTTCTTTCCATCGTTCTCGCGTTCTTGCTCGCTCAACGATTGGATGGTTCGGGCGTGCTTGCCGTCGCGACGTTGGGTATTTTTGTCGGAGCGTCGTCCTTCAAACAAAAAGTACGTTTGCTGGCGAAGGAAGGTTTGCTCGCGAAGTGCGTGCACGTTATCGTATTCGTGCTGATGGGTATGTCGTTGGTTGTTCCGTTTGGTGCGGAAATAAAGAGCGCAGTTTTGTTGTTCGCAGCATTACTTGTTACGCGATTTATCGTATTCAGGTTTGTGGTTGGTTCTCGCGAATCGGCGTTTGGCGCATTGCTCGGCGCAAAAGGTTTACCTACAGCAGTAGTTGTGTTCGCGTTGATGGCGCAAACAAATATAGACCTCATGTGGGTCACAAGCGCAGTAATAATGCTCAGCGTGGTCGGCTCCTGGCTGGCAAGCTTTATAACCCGTAATCATGCAGTGTAGCTTATGCGAAAGATATTCCTTGACACGAATTTTGTGCTTGATACGGTGCTGTGGAAAATAGACTTGTTCGGCGAGCTCAGGCGTGTCTGCGATTTTGCCTACGAAATTATCCTCCTTTCAAACGTGCGTGATGAAATAAAGAAAATTCAGGGTTTGGGCGGCAAAAGAAAGGAAGTCGCAACGGTCGCTTTATTGATTCTAGACAAGAACAATGTCAAGTCCATGAAGGCAAAAGGCCACGTTGATGACTCGTTAGTGCAACTCACGGAATTGGGTGATATCGTTGCAACCCAAGACAAAGACCTGAAGCGCAGGCTCAAGGAAAAGCAGATTGGCAGTATTATTATTCGTGAGAAGGGCTATTTGGAGCTTATTGACAGAGTTCTTACGTAACCTTTATAAAGCCCCCTTTAGCATTCTGAGTATAGTGAGATCCTGAGGGTTCTGAACAGCCCTTCAGGGTTGATGAAAACCAAAACCGTTCAAACCAACCATGTTTTACAAAACCCAAATCAAGGACCACATTCGTGTCGCTCCGAAGCACTTTGCGAACGACGTGAATGACGCGGTCATCAAGGCAGTGAGAGAGAAGTACGCAGGTTTTATTGACGAAGAAATTGGCTTCGTTATTGACGTTCTCGACGTCCAGCAGGTCGGCGAGGGGGTTATCATCCCGGGCGATGGTGCGGCGTATTACGAAACCACGTTCGAATTAGTTACGTTCAAGCCGGAAATGCACGAAATCATTGTCGGCAAAATCAAGGATATCGCAGACTTTGGAGCTTTCATCACGATGGGTCCTGTCGATGGTATGATTCACGTCAGCCAGACGATGGATGACTTCGTGACGTTTGCCAAGGACAAGGTCTTGTCAGGCCGCGATTCAAAGCGCGCGTTGAAGGTCGGCGATGAATGCCGAGCTCGAGTCATTGCAGTTTCGTTCAAGGATCCGATGAACCCCAAGATTGGTTTGACCATGCGTCAGGCCGGTCTCGGTAAGTTGGAATGGATTGCTTCGGAATCAGTTCCGCAGGTCAAGGCCGCAGCAGCGGATGATAAGGCGGAAGAGAAGAAACCGAAGAAGGAGAAAAAATGAGCAAAAGAAAAGCATGCCGAAGATGTAAGGTGTTTGTTGACGGTGATGAATGTCCGAATTGCAAGAGCAATCAGTTCGTGTTGAACTGGAAGGGACGCATGACGTTTACGGACGCGAAGAAGAGTGACATCGCCAAGAAGGTTGGTGTTGCTGTCGACGGCGAATACGCAATCAAGGTGACCTAAATGTTGTTGAAAATTGATAAGGAAACAGAAAATAACTTGCTTCACCGCAAGGAAATCACGGCTACCGTGACATTTGACAAGGCTACTCCGAGCAACGCAGATGTTATCAAAGAGCTTGCTGCGAAGTTGTCATCGACTCCGGAAGCGATCGTCATGAAGAAGATTGAGGGCGGTTTTGGCAATCATACGGCAATCGTGCACGCGCACGTGTATATCTCTGCTGAACAGAAGGCGAAGGTTGTGCCGAAGAAGAAAGCAAAAGTGGCGGCTGAAAGCGCGCCGGCGGCGAAATAAATGGCAGAAGTAAAAAAACCAGCTCCAAAGGCAGCTCCTGCTGCGAAGTCTTCCGGCCCGAAAGTTGGTGTCTGGGACTTGTTTGCAAAGAAGGGCGACGCGGTTGAGCGCAAGAATAAGCACTGTCCAAAGTGTGGTCCGGGATTCTTCCTTGGCGCGCACAAGGATCGCTACGTCTGTGGCAAGTGCGGCTATGTCGAATATCACGCGAAGAAGGCGTAATTCTTTTTCATCTTTTTTATCATATTTCTTTTTTGTTCGATCCTTTTCTCCGACGTGAAAATGCACAAAACTTATATACTATTATCCGAAAATGTTTGTTGTAGGGGTGGTGGAAGTGTTGTATGAAACTTGAAGCCATTGCAAAAAATGAAAAAATCCCTTTTTTACTGAATTCTCAGGCTAAACTTTCTGGTACTGCAAAGACAGCACAAATTTACCAAGCTGAATTTATTCAAAAACATTGCACAGATGAAAGTTACGGTGCGAGAAAGTTGTTGACGATTGCTCGTTTCCTTAAGAATGAAGTGACTCCGCGATGGTTGGTTGAAAACGAAATGGCAGGCGGTCAGAGCTATGAGTCGGGTAATGTATTAGTTGGTCGTTGGAATCAGCATCCATATGGTGGTTTGGTTGTTCGTGTGGAGTTGAATACTGAACAGCTGGTGCTTGCAAACAGACTTGATGTGCAGAATATTGGTATGCGCCCGGAGTGGTTGGATACTCCTGCAGTTTGGTCATATGATTGGGATTATGACAAAAATGGTGAAGAGGTGTTCGATGAGGGTCCCGAATGCCGTATGACTGCGCACAGTGTAGGACTTAGTTCAGCGCAGGTTGAGATAGCAAAGGGTTTGTGCCGTGGATTGAACCGCACCTTGGAGTATTACAAGACGCACGATCCGAGATAAGGCACCCCGCAACCTTTATATACAATCCCTGTTCACATTTGTTCATTAAATATGAGGTGAATATGATGAATTGGAAATCTTTATTGGCAATGTTGGTTGTCGCTTTGTTTGTTGTAGGTTGCTCTTCTGCGCCTGCTCCGACTCCGGCTCCGACTACGGCACCGACGGACGCTCCTGTTGCTCCGACTGCGAGTGCGGCTGTTGCGGTTGAGTTTGTGTCTGTGCCTGCCGAAGTTACGCTTGGCAAGCCGGTTATGGTTTCGTGGAAAGTGACTGGCGTTACGACGACGGTTCACACCGCGGTCCATTATGACACGAAGTCGCACGCGGATGTCGCGATTGCGGACTTGACGACGCAGACGTATCCGAGCGCTTCTCCGAGGGCATACCTTTCGGGCGACACGACAAATGCGTTTGAGACAAGCTTTGCGTTTGACGAAATGATTACGGTCTACATGCGTGCGCACACGATTGTTGACGGCCAGAGCTATTGGACGGAAGAGAAGTCGGTGAAGATGGTTGTTCCTGTGAAGGCGACCACAACGACTGAAACGGCCATGACTGCTGACACGTCAAGTGACAGTGCGTCTGATGACGGCACGAGCAGCGGCTACTAAAGTCTGATTTTTTGTTTTATTTTTTTATTTTTATAGTTTAAATTGAGTAAAAAGGTGCAACATGGCATTTGGTGAAGGTTTGCTTTCTGCGGTTCCTAGTTTGTTCTGGATTGTGTTGCATGTTGGAGTTGCGTTGGGCGCTGTGTATTTTTGGAGTCGTGCGCGTGACCGGTTGTTGTCTGCGTCGTTTGTGCTGTTTGCGTTGTTTGGTGTTATTGGCGCGCTGTCAGGGCTCGGTGTAGTTGATGTTTTGACCGCGTATGGTTTGGGTGTGTTGTTGGCTGCTGCTGCGTTGGTATTGGTTGGGGTGCACGTGCAGCAGATTGCGTAACGGGTATGAAGTTGCTTGCTCTTGTGTTATTGGTAGTTGTTCTTTCGGCGTGTACTGCTGCGGTTGTGGTAGATGTTCCGGAGACTGATGATGCTTCTAGAGATCAGAAAGGGTTTTATGAAGATTCGTCTGTGGTGCAGGAAGGTCCTTCGCAGCCGGACGTAGTTGAAGATGAGAAGTCTTCTGAGAATGTAGACTCGTGAGTTAGACTATTTCTAGATGTCTGATACTTTGGTAGGGGATGAAGTCGTAGCAATAGTCTTCTTGTTGCGGGCTGTTTTTCGGGGTGATGGAGAGTGCGAGTGATGTGGAGGTTCGGTCGAGAAAGTGGCCGCAATATACGCCAGAGATTCCCGTGCCGGGCTTGAGAAAAACAAGAACTGATGTTCCTTTCTGTAACTGGCTGATTTGTTCTAGAAGTTCAGGGTTCATTTCTCGACGCTTTGGAGGAGGAGGAATTCTTCGGTGGTGAGTTTTTCGCCGCGGAGGAATTTTTGTTTGACTTCTCCGGCTTTGTCCGTGATTTTTTTGTTTTGTTCAGCGGCCTTCTGGGAGTGTTGTTCTTCGCGGGCGATGCCGAGTTTTTGGTTCAATTCGGTAAGCTGCGCGTTCTTGACATCAAGTTCAGCCATGATAGGCTGCATTTCTGCTTTCTTTGTGACGATTTGTGAGTTGAATGCTTCTTCTTTTGCTTTGAGGTCGTCGATTTGGTGGGATACAGAGACCATGCCTTGGTGTTTTTCTTGGGATTCTTTGGCTGCGTGGGTGACTTTGTTGTGTGCTTGGTTTGCGATGGCTCGCATGCGGTCTAGGTCCTTGGATGCTGCCCAGAGCTTGTCGTTTGCGATGGTGATGTCTTTAGCAGCGAGTAATTTTTTGCGGTATTGGTTGATGACTTTCATGAGCTTGGTTTCTTTTTCGAAGCTCATGGCATCGGTTTCCATTTTGTAGTTCAATCTTTCAAGTTCGCGTCTGAGCATGCGCGGATCTTCCGTCATGCCGGTCTTTTTGATAATCAAGTCACGGGCTGCAGTCAATGTGGCAACTTCTGTCGTGCGGGTCTTGATGTCGTTGTTGAGCTTTTCTCGCTCTTCTTTCGACAATTTAACTTCAGCCGTGAACGTATCACGTTCGGAACGGATGCCCTTAACATTCTTGATAAGTTCAGAAATCTGTTTGCCGATGGTGTTGCGCTGGTCGAAGAGCTTTTCTTTCTGCTCGTTTAACTCGGTCAGATGTTTGCGAAGTGTCCGGATGCTGTTTTGGAGCTCATCGGCTTGTTTCGTTAGTTGGCTTTTTTCTTCAGTGCTCAGCATGTACACTCACAGGTTGTCCTCTTTCGTTCCTTAAAAAAAAGAAAGGAAAAAAACAGAGGTTTACTATCCGAAGAGAGCGCTGAGTCCAGCGGCTGCTTGTTCTTCGTTCTTCTTGTCGTCTTCAGCGGCTTTCTTGTCGTCCTTCTTGCCTTCCGCTTTGTGTTCGTGTGCGGGGGCTGCTGCTGCGACTGGCGCGACTGCTGCCTTCTTGACGGCTTCGTCGATATTGACGCCTTCGAGTGCTGCGACAAGTGCTTTGACTCGTGCTTCGTTGACCTTTGCTCCTGCTGCGTGCAAGACTTTGGTAACGGTTGCTTCATCGACTTTGCCACCGGCTTTGTGGATGAGCATTGCTGCGTAGATGTATTCCATGGTTGGTTCCTCCGATATTACTAGCGTAATGTTCCTTTGTCTTTGAGCTCACTGGCAAGCTTTTCTGCCTGCGCGTGAGCGTGACCGTCATTTGGATGTTGGGCGGGTGTTTCGCGTTCGTGGGAGACTTCGACTTTTGCTTCTCCTGCTACGGCGCGTGCTTCGCGTTCTGCTTGTTCGACAATTTCCGCGGCAACCAAGTCAGCCAAGAATTTGCTTTCGAGGGCGACTGCTTTTGCTTCTCTGAATGCGATGCCAATCAACAATTCCTTGTTGTCGTCGGTGAGGTACGCGATATCAGCTGCGAGGTTGAATGCTTCGCTTGCTGCGCCCATTAAGTTGGCCATGAATTGGGTTTCGTCGATGTCGAGGACGTTTCGGTCGTAGATGATTCCTTTTTCGAAGACTGCGACAACGTTCAATCCGATTTCCATCGGTTCGATGCCGAGGCGTGCCAACATAGCAGCCAACGGGCCTTTGAATTTTTCTCCTTGTTTGATGACGAGAGAATCTTGACGTACTGCGACTTTGCCGTTTTCGACGCCTGCCTTGATGCCAACAGCGGCGAGTTCAGAAATAACCGGACCAGGTGCAAAAGGTGTCGGTCCCGCGGGCACAGTAATGTCTCGGGGTGATTCTTGTCCTGCTTTTGCGGGCGCGGGTGATTTGTTTTTCTTGAGGAATTTGTAAAGAGCGAAAGGATTTTCTTTGGTGAAGAGGAATGCGGGCATGCCCTTCAAGTGCGGAATGATGGTTTCCAATTGAGGAACTTTTGATTTTGCTTCTTCGATGGCGATCTTCATTAATCGTCTTTTGGTCATGTACAAGTCTGCTTTTCCTCGGAGTGCTTTCTTCAAGCCGCCCAATTGTGAGGAGGGCAAGCCTTCCATGTTGACGATGCCGATGATGGGGTATTTGCTAAACAGGCTGATCAATTCTTTGACTTCTGTTTTTTTGGCTGCTGCGACGTGGGCTTGGGGTTTGCTCATTTGAACTCACTTCCCGGTCGTTTGACGCGCTTGACGCGCGGTTTGTCGAGGTCGGTTTCCCAGACTTCTCGCTTGATGTCTTCTTTTCGGATAGGAGTTGCATCGACGGGTTCTTCGCCTTCGGTTTTCTTTGATTTCTTCTTGGTTGCTTTTTCGTCGGGGTTTTCGCGCTTGCGGTTGCTCGCGGTTTCAGCTTTCAATGCTTGCTGCGTGACGCGGTTTTTCTTGCTGATAACTGCTCTTGCTGCTGCGTCTTCCCAGACTTTCTTGATTTCGTCAGGCGCCATGCCGACGTGGATGGGTTTGCTCATGCTGAGCTTGAGAAGGACGTTTTTGATGTTGTTGAGGTCTTGGGGCAATGCTTTGCGGAAGGAGTCGTACAACATGTTGATGTTGTCGAGCAATTCAGTTTCGGGTTGGCTTTCTTTGCCGATGAATGCTTTGACGCAGAGTTGTGTTTTTGCGGTTAATCGGACTGTTTTTCCGAGCTTTTCGATGAGTGGTTTGAGGTTTGCTGTCGGAGGTACGACTGCTCCTGCTTTGGGGTTCGGCATCTTGTTGCGCGGTCCAAGAACGCGTCCGAAGACTTTGGCGACTTCTGGCATGATGTTTGCTTGTGCGACGAAGAAGTCGTAGTCTCGCGCGATTTTTTTGACGAGCTTTTTGTCTTGAGCGTATTTGGGGAATTCGTCGGTGCTGATGACGAGGTCGCAGTTTTGCTTTGCGTTCGGGAGAAGTTCGGGTCCGCACAGACAGGCGACTTTGACTTTTTTGCCGCGTGCGTGGGGCACTTGAACAAACAGGTCGACTTGTTGGTCGTTCTGCTTCAGGTCGAGGTTTTTGAGGTTGATGATGAGGTCGACGCCTTGGACGAATTTTCTCTTTTCAGAAGATGCCTTGAGAAAGTCCAGCGCTATTTTGAAATCGTTTTTTTCCATGTGTTCTCCTTCTACGCATGACGTTATTCACGCCTGTCTTCTCGACGCGTAGTCGACGGATGACCTTTAGGGGCAAAGTAGGGGTATTTAAAGGTTACGAGATTCATCGGGAAATTCGGGGCTGGTGAGGCGTTCGAAGCAGTGTTGTACTTCTCGGTCGGTGTTCAGGTAGTGCAGGTAATCCTTGATTTCTTGGGCATAAGTGCGAATGTATGTTCGGGCAAAATGTTGGAAAATGGTTGCTGTTGCGATGGTTGCGCTGACGGCAAGGGTGGTGAGGGAGAGATTATTGAGGGGGATAAGGTGGTCGACAGTAACGTAAAGTGTTGCCACGCAGGGTATTCCTGTCATAACAAACGGCCAGACTGCTTTCTCTTCTTGTTTCACTTGCTCTTCCCAGCTGGCATACCAGACGTCTCGTTCTTTTCTCAAGTCTTCAAAAGAAGGATACGGATCAGGGTTCCATTCAGGGAGAAACGTTTTTTCTTCAAGGGTCATAATTCTCTCGAGGGAGTTTTGTCCGCTTCGTGGAGTTGTCGTTCGAGGATGCTGATGTCTCGTTGGGTTTCGCGGAGGTTTTTGCAGGATGTGTAATGTGATGCGAGGTTGCAGAGAAGGGAGGGGATGTTGAGGGCAGCGAGAGTGAGGCAGAGGTAGGAGCCTGCTTTGAAGACGGGTTGGAGTTCTTTGTCTGCGAGGGTGCTGAGGTAGTATCCTCCTGCGCCCAGAACGCTGTAAATAGTGGTGAATCGGAATGATTCTATGACTGAAGTGTGCGTTGTTTTGTATTGTTGTTTCGCGTCTGCGAGTGTTCCTTTTTCGCGGTTCATGGCTGGCCTGCTTCGTTGAGTATGCGTTCCATGGTGGATGCTTGTTTGTATTCTGCGCGTGCGGCGCGGGTGAATGCGTATGTTGCGACGGCGGAGACAAGTGCAAAAATGACTCCTGCGTAAACGGCAACTCCTGCGTTTCCTGCTTCTTGTCCTGTTTCGTGGAGTTTGGGTGCTTGTGTGATTGCAACGCCGCTGGAGACGAGTGTGGTCAGTGCGGAAAATGTGGCGCCGGTTGTGGCAAGTCTTCCATCAGCTATTCTGAACGGTATGAGGGT
>CAYIEN010000015.1:0-24198 GCA_964362535.1 uncultured Methanosarcinales archaeon
ATGCGTTTCTGATGAAATTCCGGAAGAACGTCTGGAAAGTTCAGATGGTTTTGCGCTTTTTACGTGCCTGCGTATTTAAAGAAAAAGAAGTGCGTGAAGGAGGTTTCAAATTCCATAGATATAAAAAGGGCTGTCTTTGTTTTTGTCGTATGAACCAGGCATTTAAGGCGCATTTTGATTCGTGGGAGCCGGGCCATTACAGCGAGGAAGTTGAGCTGGTAAAGGACGTGCGGACGGATGAACAAAGAAAAGAATTTCTTGCGTTGTTTGCCGAGTTAGCACCTACGAAAAAGTCGTGGAAGGAATTCTTATCATGTTTTGCCGCGGCTGCTGCGGTGTATTACAAGAATCCGTCGTTCGCCGCGTTTTACGAAAGAAAGGATGTTGGCTCAGTTATGATTGCAAGATTAAAGACTCATGAGGTTCCGAGAGTTTCCGAAATTGAGTCTGAATTGTTTGATGTTTTTGTAGCAACGATTGAGCACAATCGTGAGGTGTACATGCAGTTTATTCCAGCACTGAAAAAGACGTTGGAAAAGACAACATCATATCAGGACTTGTATGGTGATTATTTGACGAATTATTTGCGGTTGTACCGCCACAGTTTCAAGCTTTCTTCTGAAGAATTGTTGATGTTCCGCGATGTGGTGTTGAAGAAGATCGCGCAGTTTGGCATGCCGAAGCCGGAAGAGCTGAAGGCGTTTTCGGATATTGCGGAGACGTTTGACGTGACGCCCTACACATTGCAGGAAGTGGAGGAAGAATTCGTGATCAAGAAGTTTTTGTTTAGCAAGAAGGAAAAGCGTATTGTGAAAAAACAAATGTTGCGTCCGTTCAACGACATTGTGAAGGAAATTGGTGCTGTTGACGCGACGAATTTCAGATAGTTTTTTTCTGTCAGCATAATTTTGGAAGAAGGCACTTAACCATAGTATAGAAACACTTAAATATGAACAAAAGCCGAAGGTCTCGTAATGCCTCAAGAACAAGTTGCCGAAGCAGTTCAAAAAAACGTGGATGTCTTGTTTTTCTTTCCGCCGTTCATGAAGAGCGAGAGCTATGGTGGTCGTAATGTTTCGGAAGAGCGCGGTCATTTGCCTCCGTTGGGCATGATTCAGCTTGCTGCTGTTGCGTTGGAAGCAGGGTATTCGTGCGCGGTTATTGACCCGTTGGTCATGAATTTGAGCAAGGATGGTGTGCTTGCGCGTATTGAAGAGTTGCAGCCTAAAGTTATTGGTATTAATGCGTTGACGCCGACGTTCGGTAAGTCTGTTGATATTGCGAAGGCGATTCGCGCGAAGTTTCCCGATGTTCTTCTATTAATTGGAGGTACCAAGCCGACGCTGACGCCGAATGACATTCTTGCGGACAATCCGTATTTTGATATGGCGATTATTGGTGAGGGCGAGGCGACGCTTGTTGAGCTTCTTGCGCATTTCAAAAAGCACAATTTTAACCGAACGAAAATCATGGCCGCATCAAGCGAGCTTGCGCCGATTCTTGGTTTGGTGTACCGCACGAAGGAGCATCCGGGCGGGACGTATTCTGGTAAGCGTCCGTTCGTTGATTTGGACACGTTGCCGTTGCCCGCAAGACACTTGTTGCCGATTCACAAATACATTCCGTTACCTATTCAGTCGAAGCGCTTGCCGGTGGTGCACATGATGGTTAGCCGTGGCTGTCCGTATAATTGTTCGTTTTGTTGCACGCCGTTCACGTGGGGTCGCGATGTTCGTTTCCGCAGTCCGGAAAAGGTCGTGGAAGAAATTAAGCACGTGATGGAGAAGTATGGTGCGCGCGAAATTTCGTTTTGGGACGACACGTTCACGGCTAATAAAGAATGGCTAACAAAGTTGTGTAATCTTATTCATGATCAGAAACTGGACATTATTTGGAGCTGTTTTGGTCGTGTTAATAACATGACTCCCGAACTTGCCGCAACGATGAAGAAGGGTGGCTGCTGGGAAATCTTTTTCGGCATTGAATCGGTCAATCAGGATTCGCTGAACGTTATTCGTAAGGGTTTGACTCCTGATATGGTCCGTAAAGCGGTTCAGTATACGCAGGATGCGGGTATTGAGGTTCGTGGTTTGTTCATGCTTGGTTTGCCGAAAGAAACGCCCGAAACTGCGCAAAGAACGATTGATTTCGCGAAAGAATTGAATGTTGACTATGCTCAGTTTACCGTTACGACGCCGCACAAGGGTACGGATTTGTACGCGGTTGCGCGTCAGTATGGTATGTTTGTTGAGGAAGATGAGGTCAAGTGGTCGCAGAATGAGGCAGTCTTCGTTCCTGCGGGGTATAAAGACCAAAAAGAGTTGCAGAATACTGTTCGTCACGCGTATCGTTCATTTTATCTTCGTCCGTCGTACATTTTGGGTCGTTTGAAAAAAATCAAGAACAAGGATGACTTGAAGCAGTATATGGATGGGTTCCGTTTGTTGCTTCCGTTCGTGACGCAGTCGATGAAGGGCAGTCAGCGCGCAGGTAAGCACGTTATTGCGCAACCGATGGACGCGCCGGCGAACTAGTTCTGAATATTCCACTGGACACGTAACCTAAACGCATATAAAGGAATTCTAAGCTTCAAAAGAGTATGGCAAAAAGGGTGCAGAGTCCGAGTAGTATCAATATGTATAAGAGTTGCGCTCGGAAGTATTACTATATTTACGTCAAGGGCTTCTCGATTCTGCCCAGCATTCATCTTGTGCGTGGTAACATCGCTCACTCCGTTCTTGAGCATTTTTACAATGAGGATTTGACTGGCATTACGAAAGAAAACTATCAGCAAAAATTGCAGGCAGTCATGCCGGGTTTGTTGGTCAAGTACTGGACGAACGCGAAGAAAGAGCTTGAAGAGCTTGATTTGTCGCAGGGCCAAATTCAGTTTTTCTTTGAAGAAACACTTGTTATGCTGTTTAATTGGCTAAATCATTTCTGCGAAAAGGTTGACAAACATCCAGGTGACTTTCCGACTGCGTTCAAAGCCTTGACTCCGAAGCGAGAATTGCAGTACACGTCGAAAGAACACTCGGTTCGTGGCTTTATTGACGCGATTGAGCATGCGGACGATGGAGTCAGAATTGTGGACTACAAGACATCGAAAGAGCCCGTGATTACGCCAGAGTATCGTTTGCAGTTGGCGATTTATTCTCTTATGTATCAGGAAACACATGGTGAGTTGCCGAAGCAAGTGGGTATTTTCTTTTTGAAGGACGGTCCGCAGTTCATCAATGTTGATCATGACTTGATTGAGATGGCAAAAAGAGAAATCGCCATCGTGCACAAAGGTACAGAAACCGAAAACATTGTTGACTATCCGAAAGCTTACGATACAAAGTGGTGTAAGTATTGCGAATTCGCGGAATTGTGTTGGGGAATTAAGAATGGTAAATTACAGCAGCTTGCTCCTCCTGGTAGTAAAGTTTCGAAGAGATGATTATTTCTTGAGTTTTAAGAAGGCGAATGCGAAGACGCTGGGAATGGCTAAGAGTCCTGCGAGTGCGAGTCCGTTTCTTGGTCCGATAGCATCGAGCACAGGACCGCCGATGCTGAGGAAGATGATTGAGAGTATTGCGTCGATCATGGATTCTGCGGATAGGACAGTCGCACGGACTTTTGAGGGGATTAAGTGTTGCAGGTGTGCGCGATAGGTTGGCAACGAAATAAAGAGAGGAATGTCGATGAGGAATAAGAGCGCGGACGCGAGGAGGTAGTGTGGTGCTTTGGTAAGGAACAAAAGCAATGGAAGAACGGTGAGTGTGGTGGCCATGAAGATGAGGAGTTTTTTCTCGCCGACTTTTTTGACAAGATAGCTTCCGATGAGGGGGCTGATTGCGGTGAAGATGGCAAGGACTGAAAAGAAAAATCCCAAGTATGCGACGGGCATGCCGACGCTGACGAGGTAGGGTTGGTCTGCGAGTTCTTTTATGAGCGACCATCCAGTTATGCCTATGCTTCCTGTTAACATAAGTTTGAAGGCGAGGTTTTTCTTGATGAATTGGAATCCTTTTTTTGCGAGGTGGAGTGTTTGCGCGCCGTGTTGTCGGATGGTGTGTGATGCTCGGCTGAAGTATTCGGGGGCGAAGAGGAGAATGGTTGTGACGAAGCAAGACAGAATGCCGTCGATGATAAAGAGGAAATCAATCCCTGTGTGCGGTACAAGAAGACTTGCGAGTGCGGGGCCGATGACGAATCCGGCGTATTTGAAGAATGTAGTGTGGGCGTAATAATTTTTTATGAGCTGTTGTTGTTTGTGCTGTTTTAGTAAGTCGTAAACCCAGGCTTCTTTTGCGCCGGAGATGAATGTTTGGGCGATGGCGAGGAGAGAGATCATGATGACGAATCCGTTGTAGGTGTGGATGAATGGGATGGTGATCCAGATGAGTCCGGTGCCAAAAAGTCCGATGAGGGTGGAGGTTTTTCTTCCTAAGACATCGGCGATGACGCCAGTGGGGACTTCGGCGAAGAAGTTGACGATGGCCATGATGATCCAGAGCATTGCGACGTCAGTAAGGGTTAATCCTCGGTTTTGGTAGAAGATGACGATGAACGAGCCTGAGAGCGCTGCAAAGCTAAAGAGAAATGAAAAGGTGTAGAACGGCCACAGTAACTTCCATTCTTTTGGCGCAAAGAATTTCATTTAGCAACAGACGCACATGACTGTTTTCTCGCGTACTTCGCCAATGATTGTTGCGTATTCAATCCAGCCTCGGGGTTCGTCGCAGGGTACGATTTTGGCTTCGGTGTTGAGTCCGGAGCGTGTTTCTTGGTTGACCATTGTTGAGAATCCGAAAAGGCATGCGCGGGGGTCTTGTGCGTCGTCTTCGCAGGTGTCGTCGCACGACCAGTCTGCGGTAGGAATATAGTCGGGAATGATTCTGACGTCGCATCCTGCTTTGATGTCTGTGTCTTCTCTGCAGCCGATTGCTGTTTGTTGGTTTTCGAGGTCGGAGAGGCGGTCGTTCATTTCGTTGAGGCGTTCGCTCATGGTTCGAGAACAACCAACGGATGAATCTTCATCAGGAGTTAAATCAGTGTACGACTTGATGTCTGCTATTTCGGGTAGACTTGCTGCAATGTCAACGGCAACAACGGTAGGAGTGGCAACCGGTTCAGCGGCAGGTTCCTCTTCTGTTTCAGTTGTTTCTTCGGATTTAGATGAGAATAATTTGCTGAAAATGGAGGATGTTTTGGTATCAGTCTTCGTGTCGGTTTTGAGTGCCGTGGCATCAGTCTTGGTTGTCGTGTCGGTCTTTACGGTGACTGCGCCGGTGATGGCGTTATTGGTAAAAGCAACGAGGAGTAAACAAGCAATAAGTAATCCTAGGGCAATAATGACGTCACGACTCATATGAACACCTCTTTTTTTGTTGATTTAATGAATCGTTTATTTAAAAACGTTGGCTTTATACTCTATGCATAATGTTTATAAACGAGTTATTACCAAATAAGAGTGGGGATGGCAAAGAATAATTTGAAGTCTACAGCTGAATTGAAGGTTTCTGAGTCTATTATAGATCAAGTTATAGGCCAAGAGGAAGCCGTTCAAATTATCAAGAAGGCCGCGAAGCAGCGACGTCATGTTTTGTTGATTGGTGAGCCGGGCACGGGCAAGTCGATGCTGGGTTTGGCGTTAGCTGAATTGTTGCCGAAAGAAAAGCTCGTTGACATTGTTGCGTTTCCGAATCCGAATGATGAAAACCAGCCGTTGATCAGAACGGTTCCGGCAGGTACAGGTAGAGAGTTAGTGCAGCAAGCGAGATTTCAAACGCAGAATTTGTTTAAGGGTCAGAACTGGATTCTTCTCATCTTACTTATCTTAACGTTAGTGCTTCCGTGGTGGGCGCGTAGTTATTACCAATCAGATATCATGTTTGCAGCGTTTTTCCTCGGCGGCATGGTGTTCCTCGCGGGTTTTGTGTTTTTTATGAACATGAACAAGCGTCCGGGAATGATGAATATCAAAGTTGAAGTTCCGAAGGTTGTTGTTGATAATTACGGTAGACATCAGGCTCCGTTCTGGGACGCGACTGGCGCGCATGCTGGTGCGTTGCTTGGTGACGTTCTTCACGATCCGTTCCAGTCTGGCGGTTTAGGAACTCCTGCTCACGAGCGTGTTGTTGCGGGAATGCTCCATAAAGCAAACATGGGTGTGTTGTTCGTTGACGAAATCGCGACGCTGGAGCCGCAGACACAGCAAGAACTACTTACAGCGCTCCAAGAAGGCAAGTATGCGATTACGGGTCAGTCTGAACGAAGCGCTGGCGCGATGGTAAGAACTGAACCTGTGCCGTGTAATTTCATTCTTGTCGCTGCGGGTAACGTCGAGACAATCCAAAAGTTGCATCCTGCATTGCGTTCCAGAATTCGTGGGTATGGTTATGAAGTGTTCATGAAGGAGAGTATTCCTGATACTGCTGAAAACCGTGACAAGGTTGCGGTCTTTATCGCTCAAGAAGTTACGAAGGACAAGAAGATTCCTCATTTTAGCAAGTCCGCGATTGATATGGTTATTCATGAAGCGCGAAGAATGGCTAATAGAAAGGGTCATTTGACGATTCGTTTCCGAGAGCTTGGTGGTTTGGTTCGTGCGGCTGGCGACGTTGCTGTTGAGCGTGGTGCGAAGCTTGTCGAGCCCGAGCACATTACGGCTGCGAAGAAGGTCGCAAAACCGTTGGAGCAGCAGATGGCGGACAAATACATTGAGCGAAAGAAGGAGTATGATGTTATCGTTACTGAGGGCAAGAAAGTTGGTCGTGTGAATGGTCTTGCTGTTATTGGCGCGGGTGCGTCGTTGTCAGGGATTATTTTGCCGATTGAAGCCGAAGTTACGCCGGGGACAGATCAGAAAGAAATAGTGGCTACTGGAAAATTAGGAGAAATCGCAAAAGAAGCCATCAAGAACGTTACGGCGATTGTGAGAAAGTTCTTTGGTGATGATATCAAGAATGGGCACGAGATTTACGTGCAGTTCTTACAAACGCATGATGGTGTTGAGGGTGATTCTGCGTCAATAGCAGTAGCCACAGCGATTATTTCTGCGCTCAAGGATGTTCCTATCAAGCAGGATTATGCCATGACTGGTTCTCTTTCCGTTCGTGGTGATGTGTTGCCGATTGGTGGTGTGTCTGCCAAGATTGACGCGGCTATCGACGCGGGAATCAAGAAGGTTATCGTGCCGAAGTCAAACATGCAAGATATTGTTATCGATGCCGCTCGTTTGAAGAAAATCCATATTGTTCCGGTAGTGAGTATTCTTGAAGTGTTGAAGGAAGCATTAGACTGGACAGGCAAGGAAGCGATTCTGAAGAAGTTGCAGGCGAATTAATGGCGCTTGAAAAAGTGTTGGAAGATCATCCTGATGTTGTTCGTATTAAGTCTCAGCTTGCCTCTTTTGATGAATTACCAAAATATGATGAATTATTTCGTGTACGAGAGGCAGTTGTTGGCGGTTTGATGGATTATTGCAATGATATTGGTGTGTATCAGTTGCTTTCTTATGAATTTGTTTATGCTCTTGCCGGACAATTGCGCACATTACCAACGCAAAAACCGATTTTGGAAGTATGTGCAGGGTCAGGTAAGCTTGCGCATCATTTACGTAAACAAGGTAGTGATGTTATCGCTACGGATAGTTATGTGCAACGCATGGTTCGTAATCAGTCACAGGTCGAAAAATTGAAGCATAACGCTGCGTTAAGAAAGTATGATCCTGAAGTGGTTATTGCATCGTGGATTCCAGGGGAGTCCAGAATCGGCATTGATGTGCTCAAATATCCGTCAGTCAAACACTTTATTTGTATTGGTGAAGGACCCAGTTATAGTTGTGGTCATGACGATATTTATAAGATTGCGAAACCTAAAAAATTACGGTTTATTGAACGCTTTTCGATTGGTTTTATGGATTTTCACAAAAAAATGTCTTTGGTCCAACAGTTCGACCGTAAAGTTCCAGAAGTAGCTCAGTAAGGCGTATGCATATTTTTCTTTGGTATTACTCCCTATCTCGTGAATCATAAACTTTATAAGTTTAGAAAAACCTAATCACCCACATGATAAAAGATGTATCTGAAGTGCAGGAATGCCCAGACTGCGCAAGCGCGAATATCGTGAAACAACCCGCGCTTGACCAGTTGGTTTGCAAGGATTGCGGCTTGTTGTTCGAACCTCTCGACCCCGTGACGGAAGCAGCGTACGAAAAAGCGCACGACTTGACCATGGGTGGCAGAAAAACAGCAAAGGCCAAACCCGCAGCCAAAGGCAAGAAAAAGAAGTAATTTGTTTTTTTCTTACGAGTTTTTTATAGGATTCCGTATCCTCTTTTTCAGCCATACTTTCTGCGTAATGCCGTGATGAATTCGTTGCCGTAGTGCGAATGGTTTTTCATTTCTTGAACGAGTTCTTGGTAGGTGTACTGGTTTGGTCCGACGCGGAACCGTTTGCGACCGTCATCAAGAGACCTGTGCGCTTCTGCGAAGGCGTCAGTGATGTCTTTGTTGGTTCCGATTTTGCACTGCACGGCGAGTTTGTCCGTGAGAAAAATGGGTTGTGCAGGTTCTGGTTTAGCTGGTTGAGTGACGGGTATTCTTCTCATGATTTTTTATTGTTTTACGGGAGAATAAAAGTATTTCGCTACTTGACTGCCACTATTTTCGTTCGGGGGTCTGCACGCTGCTGATTACTTTTGTTTCAGGCTTTTGTGACTGTCGCGTGCCGTATTTTGCGAGAAAGTTGTAGACTTCTCGTGTGCTGTGGTAGCTACGTTGGTCGTGTGTGACGATGGGAAATTCGTGTGGGTTGTAGGCTGCGCCGTAGTAGGGGCGGAAGGTGATTTCGAAGCCGTGGCTTTTGAGCGCGTCTCTGCATTCTTTGACGGCGGGGTCTTCGATGCGACCTACTAATGTTGCGTGTGGCATAGGTATGGGTCAGAAAAAGGGGTTTAAAAAGGTTATCTCCACGTTATGGGTATTTCATCCAAACTTTGAGAAAGTTTGATCAAATTGCTTCTCGTTCGTCGTCCGGAACCGAAGAAATAGAACGCTCGCTTCGCGATCGTGTTTGAGACTGTTCCCTCCTCCTCACGAAGTCGCAAGACTAACGCCAGGTTACAGGTATCTCGTCGACTCTTTCTGTCTGCCAGACGTCTATCTCGGCTGGTAACTTGCACTTCATCAGTCCGCCGTGTTTGAATTCTAAGTATCCTTGCCAGGCGATCATGGCTCCTTGGTCGCCGCAGTATTGCAACGGAACGGGTTTGAAGACTGCTTTTCTGGCTTTGCACATGCCGTCAAGCATTGCGCATAAACGTTGGTTTGCTGCAACGCCACCAATCAGAATCAATGTTTTCTTGTCGCAGTGCGCCATTGCTCGTTCGGCGACTTCTGCGAGCATGGCGAATGAGGTTTCTTGGAGTGAGAAGCATAAGTCGGCAATGGGAGTTCCTGTCTTCAGCAACTGTTGCGCTTTGGTAAGCATGCCTGCGAACGAGACATCCATTCCTTTGACAGAGTAAGGCAGTTCAACAAGCGTTGTTGAATTCTTCGCCAATTGTTCAATTTTCGGTCCGCCAGGAAAGCCCAGTCCTGCATCGCGAGCAAACTTATCCAAAATGTTTCCTAAGCCATTATCTAAAGTCTCGCCGAAAATACGCATCCTCTCACCAGCGTAGGCGATGACTTGTGTATTCGGTCCGGAGACGTACAAATAAACGGGGTCTTTTGTTTTGGTAATCAAATCACCAATCGTGAGGTGCGCCATGCTGTGGTTGACGCCAACAATGGGTTTCTTGTGTTTCAGAGCAAGAGAAATTGCTAATTCTTTTCCTACTTTCAAAATAGACGTTGTCAAGCCTGGTCCGCGGGAGAACGCAATAACATCAATCTGGTCCATCGTCAATTTAGCATCAGTCAGTGCCTTGTGCAAAACCATTTCTTTGACGCGCTCGTGATGCTGAACAACTTCGTTCGGGATCATACCGCCAGAAGTTGTTTGATACATATCTTTAGCGTTAGCAAGAATAATGCCTTTGTCAGTGATGATGCCTACACCGAAGGTGTGCGCGGTGCTTTCGATGCCGAGAATTGTGTTCATAGTTCGTTGTATTTCTTGTTGAGTCCTTTTGATTTTTCGATGGGATATTTGAGTTCGTTCTTTTTGATTTTGTCTTTGACTGCTGCTGCAAGATCGATGTCATATTTTTGTCCAAATCGAAGAATGAAGTAGAGTGCGTCGGCTATTTCTTCAGCAATTGCGGTTTTCTTGGCTGGATCTCGAAACATTTCGTCCATTTGTTTTTCTGTTTTAAAGCGAAAGTGTTCAAGGAGTTCAGATGATTCAGTTATAAGTCCGATGGCTAATTCTTTCGGATTGTGGTATTGTTCCCAGTCTCGGTCAGCGCAAAACTTGCGGGCGAGCTCTTGGAGTTCAAGAATGTCTGATTGCATAGGTGAATAGTCAGACGAAGCCTTTTTAAGCATTACGCACATCAATGAAGCTATGTCAGTCGATGATGTTTCAACACAGATTGCGTCTATTCGTAATAGCTTGCAAAAGAGCAAGTTCTTGCAGGTTACAACAAAAATCGTGGCTTTGAAGAAGATGCTGAAAGAGTTCAACAAAGAATCGTTGGCTAATGCGTTGATTCATGATGTTGCCGAGTTAGCCAAGCTTCCGAAGGCAGAACAAAAGCCCGAATTGATTGAGAAGAAGTTGACCGAGATTGATGTCGAGATTTCTGGATTTCGGCAGTTATGAGCCTTGAAGATGTGTGGAAAGAGGATACGTGTCCACTTCCAGACATGCCGGGAATGAGGCTGGTGTTCACCACGAGGAAGCACTGGAAGCATCAACTTGGTCATTTAGAAGTAAAATATTGTTTGACTTCCAGTGGTGAATCGACACATATCAATCTTAATGGAGAGATCTCTGAAGAAGTTATTATTCAACGAGGGGTTATTGTGTCCGTTCGGTCTCATTACCGTTCTTGTGATTTTCCATCTCCTGATGCGGGTTTGTCTGAAGAAGAATTTTCCAGAAGGTTTAATGCGGCTATAAACCCGAAGGCGACACCGCGTCCGCAGTATGTTGAAATCAAAACGTGTGAGAAAGATTTAAGACTGCTTCCTGAGCAAGAGGATTTACAGGCAATCTATAATGGCAACGGATTTTTCGAAAAAAGTTCTTGAATGGTATGCTGCGAACAAGCGTGATTTGCCCTGGCGTAAAACCACAGATCCGTACAAGATTCTTGTTTCTGAACTGATGCTGCAACAAACACAGGTTGATAGAGTAATTCCGAAGTATCTCGCATTTCTCCAACAATTTCCGACAGCAAAAGCTCTTGCTCAAGCACCGACTTCAGAGGTTTTGAAATGGTGGTCGGGTCTTGGCTACAATCGCAGAGCAATTAATCTTCAAAAGGCAGCTCAGGTTATTGCGACGAAGGGTTGGCCTGCGAACTTGGATGATTTGCCGGGCGTTGGTCCGTACACAGCAGCAGCCGTAACCGCGTTTGCGTTCAACAAAGAAGCTCCAGTCATTGACATAAACATTCGCAGAATCTATGCCCGGTATTTGCATGCGGGAAAGAATGTGGAAGTAGACGTCGTAAAGCAAACGCCAACAGGCAAAGCGTGCGACTGGAACAATGCGTTGATGGATTTCGGCAGTACTATTTGTGTTGCGAACAATCCTGTTTGTTCGAAGTGTCCACTATCCAAATCATGCGCAGCATTCAAGGTTGGCAATTTCGAATACGTCAAGCCAAAACCTCAGTCTAAATTTGAAGGAAGTAAACGTCAAGTCAGAGGTGCCATTCTCAGAGCCTTGCATGCAGGTCCTCTTTCACCAGTACAGCTCAAAGCAGGTTTAGGTAATGAACAGCTGAGCAAGAAGCATGTGGACGCGTTGAACGAGATATTAGCCGAGATGGAAGGTGAAGGATTGGTGAAGTGTGGTGAAAAGATTAGACTGCCTTGAATCCAGCGGGTGCTTTTATTTTCTTTTTGCAGTAAGCATGAACTTTCATGATTTCTGTTGCGTAGCCTTTGCGGTTCTTGGTTATGGTGGGTTTTATTGCGATGAACATGATGTGCGGGTTCTTTTCGTCTAAATCGTCAAGCGACTTTTTGCAAAAATCACAGGCTCTGTATCGTAGAGACGTGAACATCTTATGTTTAAGTAACGTTTCAAGTAACGCGCGTTCGTGTTTCAGTTTAGGAACGCAAGAGAAGGAATGAGTCAAAACTGGTTTGTATTTTTTCTTTAACAATCGTTTCTCAATAAAATGATCACAATCAATGTCTTCACAGCCTCCTTTGATTTGCCAATTAATATCATCGCGAAGTGATTTGAGAAACCAATACTGTTTTTTGCGTGTTTCAATCATGGGACTTCCTTTTCTTTATAACTAGAGCTTTCTTTTTTCCGCAAAACCATCTGGTTTTTCTGGTTGGTTTTCCGGTTTTTGTGCAGGAGCAAATTTTAAGGACGAATTGTTAATGAGTTGCATGCAGAGCGATCTTTTTGGATTCCAGGAATTGGGAGATCAGCGTGTATTCGAGTTCAAACAATTTTTTGACTGCGGGATTTTTGCTGTTCAGTGTGAACAGTCTTGTTTTTCCGAACGAACGTGTTACGCGTACGATTTCTTGTTTTTCAATGAGGGGCCAGTGTTGAAAGAGTGTTGCTCTGCTTATTTCAGCGCCTTCAGCGATTTGTTTCTTGGTGAGTTCTTCTCCTTTGGACTCGATAAGGAAGTCAAGAATGCGAATGACTGCGTTGTCGCCAAGGAATTGCATGAACAGGGATTGTTCTTTCATAGTTATTTGATAGAAAAGGTAGTATAAAAATATTTGCTTTGAAAGTATGAAAAATTGGACTGATGCTGAGGTGAAGGGAAAGATTCTTGACAAATTACTTCGTCGTGGTAAGGTTGAGCACAGCCATACCGCGATTGAATTTTTGCAGAAAGGGTTTCCTAAAGACATGGTTGGCCGAGTGAAAGAAATCGTGCAGGAATTGGTAAAAGAGAACGTGTTGTATGTGAAACCAACTTCTTATGGTTTGCAGGTGTCCGTAAATATTGACAAGTCGGAGACTATGCGAATGTATGTACAAGCTTTTCATAATGCAGATAGTTGAAAAAGCTTTAAAAACAGAAAAGAGTAAGATACTCAAAAAAGGTGATGTTTATGGATATTACGAATCCGATTGTGCAGTCAGGTCTTTTAGGTATGTGTGGTGGTTTAGCACGTACAATCTTTTCTTTATTGAAGTCAGCTATTGCTCGCAAACGGATGCGGTTGAGTTCTGGACTGCTTTTGTTGGTGCTTAACGCACTTGGCGGAGCGTTTTTAGGTGCTGTTGTTAACTTGTCGCCTTCGCTTTCATTATTGGCAGGATACGCTTCCTATGATGTCTTAGACTCAGGAAATAAGCTGTTCAAGATAGGAACGATACCGATCAAGATGATAGCTTCCAAAAAGAAACAGACTGCGTTTGAAGAAGCAATGGAAGTTGGGAAGTAAGCATCCGTGTGAGTGAGTGTTGTTTTTCTTTTTATAGTTCTTCGTTTAAAATCCGCAAAACCGTCTGAACTTTTCAGTCACTTTTCCGCTTTTGGCGTGCGTGATCATATTAAGGAGTAACGTCTTGTTTGTTTCATGAAAATTACTGTTTTTGGCGAAAGTATTAAATATATGACTTGTCAAGTCATATGTTGGGAAGTGCTCTCGTGACATGTACAGGCGTCACGACCACATATCTCATCGGGGATCATCTGCAGCTCAAACGTAAAGCAAGAACTGTTCCAAAGACTGAACAAAATCCTGCAGGCATTTTGTTTGCCGTTGTTGGTCAAGCCAGATTACGAGATCAGTTTCGGGACGTTATCAGAATTGACAATTATCCGCATCATGATATGGGTACTCATGTTCACGTGAATGGCCGTGTCCTTCATTTGCCCGAAATTGTGGATCCGAATCGAGCCATGGAGTATGTTGAGCATTATTTGAAACAAAAATATCCGGAGTTGGTATGATAACTATTGAAATCGTAAAAGATGACAAGGCACTACATGATCACATGAAAGCATCATCTGATGAAATGATGGCAGGGCATATTGAAAACGGAAAAAATGAACTTGTTATGACTGCTGCCATGTTTGTCAAAATGTTCAGTCCAAAAAGGTTGGAATTGTTGTATGCGCTTCGAAAGGGTGAGAACGTCACCGAACTTGCACACCGTCTTAATAGGCCGTTTGAGGTTGTGCATAAAGATTTGCAATTGTTCAAAGTATGGGGGCTTGTTAAGATGCGCAAAGAAAAACGAAGCGTGTACCCAACCATCGCTCAAGAAATACGCATGCCTGTAATTCATGCCTCTTGAGAATTATAAACTCTTCAGCACATTAAGAATGTCAACCATCGCCTGCGTGTCTCTTTCACAATACTTTAGCAGTGCCTTCCGTATCTTTTCCTTTTCTTCCTTAGACACTTTAGTGTAAGTAATACGCATGAATTCCAACTGCGCCGTGTCTCCCTCAGCAATACTCAAATCCTTGTAACTCGTCTCGGTAAACGCCGGCAGAACGGCTTTGATGGAACAGCTGCCGTTCTGCTTGGGGTGGTAGATGTCGAAGTTTTTGAAGGGTGTTAAGAGGTCTTGGAAGCGTGGTATGAGTGCGTGCAGCCACTTAGAGTCTTTTTTGCTGTAGTCTGCTAAGTCTTCAATGACGCTTTTTTCGAAGCTTGCGTTGTACGCGAGGATGGTTCCTTTGGGACCGATCTTTTTTAAAGCGGCAATGAGGTCTTTTCGTGGGTCTTTGTTGTGGTTGACCAAGAACTCTTTGTGCTCTATGGAGTCTTTCGTAATGATGTGTATGGAGTATTGGAAGGGTAATTGTTGGAATGGGTGGCTGTTGTCGAATAAGGGTATGGTGGGGTTGATGGTTTCGAAGTCTAAGCAATAGATTGGATATTCCAGTGTTTTGAGGAATTTGTGGATGTTTTCTTTGTTGACGTGGAGTTTGTTGGCTTTTTGGATGAGCTGTTTTTGGTTGAATTTGAAGTCTTTAGGGAGGTCTTTGATGTGGGTGATTCCTTGGTTGTAGTACTGCCAGGCTTTGTTTCCTATCCAGTACAGGTTTGCTACATCACCCTTGATTTCGTTGCTGCAGACAGGACACTTCCATGGGTCTTTGCATTCTGTTCCTAATTGGACTTTAGGTTCTTTGCCTTGGATGATGGTTATGAGTTGCGTTATTTGTTCTTCAACAGTTGTTTCTAGCTGGTCGGTAACGTCTTCTGATTCTAATAATAGTTTCGGGTTGATTTTTCCTTTCTTTACGTATTCATTGTTTATGAACATGACATGGCACTTTCTTAACTTAATTCCAGCGCCTTCCAAGCAGTATTTTTGAAAGCTGACGTCTTTGACGTGGTCGTCTTTTACAGAACCTGAAGATTTAACTTCGTAGAGGTCCCACTCGTCTTTATGCACGGGGACTAAAAGGTCAACTTTTGCATAGCTGTTTTTGTGGCTGAAAGTGGCTTCGAACAAAGGAACTCTTTTTTTAAGAGCTTCTTTCGTTAGTTTGATTGCTTCATTACTGAAAGGTATTTCGATGCCTTTCGGATGCAGCTTCTTCGCGTAGTTTCCGACGTCATGACCGATGTCAAAGCGAGCTTGTGTTTTGGCGTCAAACTTCGGTAATTGGTCGGGTTTGTTGATGAGAAACCACAAGTGACGAGGGCATTTGAGGCCGGACATATATTTTGATTTGGAGAGGGTGGGCACGTATCTTCCGCAAGTTTAGATATTCTTAAGACTTTGGTTAATGAACACAAGAATGAGTTTATATACTGAAAAGATCAAATTATTAATATGTCAGGCGTTGGTCATTTAGGAGAACTAGAAGTAATGCATTTTCTTAAAACAATTAAAAAACAAGAAATTTACTTACCGCTTAAAGATCATGGAATAGACTTCATTAGTATAAGTAAAAACAATGCGTATCAAATACAAGTAAAAACTTCAATGTTTCAGAAAAAAAGTTATTTTTGGTTCGATCTATTTAAAGAAAAAATGGTTTATTCTGACCGTACCTTTTACATTTTTGTTTGTAAATCTCTTGGAAGAAGACAATTTATGGGTAAAAAGCACAATTTTCTAGTTATACCATCAAAATTATTACAAAAGTGGATTGCTATGCGAAAATTCGCTGGTAAAAAAAATGACTCGGGAGTTTTTAACGTTTTTGTTTATCCTGATTTTGTCAACAAAAAATGGACTTATAAAAATAAAGGAAAATTTATTGATTTTACGCCATACTGGAATAATTTTGAACAAATGAAGTAGTTCACTGTGAGAGCGTCATTTCTTTATTAATGAGGCCACTGAAATTCCGGAAAAACAACCGGTTTTTTCGGATGGTTTTCCGGTTTTTCTTCAATAACGCATATGAACAATTGAATTATCATTTTAACATATGCAAACACTTTTAGAAGAGTTTAGCCCAGTAATCTCAGAATCCACAAGACAGGGAGCCGAAAGATATAAAAGCCAAAGCGGTGAGTCTTCCATCGAGGGTGAAATGAGCAAAAAAAGAGAGTACAAAGTAGTCTCCTTATTTTCAGGCTGCGGAGGACTCGATCTGGGTTTTGTGGGGGGTTTCAACTTCTTGGGTACGCAATACGCTTCAAATCCATTCAAAGTAATATTCGCGAATGACATAATGCCTTCTGCGGTTGAAACTCATAATCATAATTTTAAAGAAAATAGTTGTGTTTGTGAGGATATAAAAAAACTTCTTGATACTAATCAATTTGAAATTTCAAATGCTGACGTGGTGTTAGGTGGATTTCCCTGTCAAGATTTTAGCCTTGCTGGAAATCGAAAAGGATTTGATACTGAGCGGGGGAAACTATACTGGCAGATGAAGAAAGTGATTGAACTAACTAAACCGAAAGTATTCATTGCCGAGAACGTAAAAGGACTTGTTTTGATGCCTGGCGCTTTAGAAAAAATAAAAGCAGATTTTTCAAAAATCATGCCAGCTTACGCAATTCAACATAAAGTATTGACTGCCGCGGATTTCGGAGTGCCTCAATTACGAGAACGAGTGATTATAGTGGGTGTCCGAAAAGATTTGAAAGCGCAATTCAAATATCCTGACCCAACACATGCTAAAGTCGCAACAAAAAAACTATTGCCTTGGATTTCTGCTCATGCGGCGTTATCTGATCTAACTGATAAACATCCCAACCAAACACAGATTTCAAAAGCGAAAAATTATGGAGTGCATTTACAGGGCAATAAAGCGATTGAAAAGAATCAACCTAGTCCTACAATTAGAGCGGAGCATCACGGAAATATCGAGTTTCACTATTCCAATAAACGCAGATTAAGTGTGCGAGAATGCGCCCGTCTTCAATCATTTCCGGATACCTTTGACTTTACTCAAAGTGCGTCAAAGAATTATGTTCTTATTGGAAATGCGGTTCCACCCGTTTTAGGCTGGCATGTGGCCCAATCAGTTCTAGGAGTTCTTAAAAATAACGATGCGTCGTGATCCTAAAATTACTAGTCGCATAATGCGAGAAGTACGTAGCAAAAATACTCTTCCTGAGCGGCAAGTTGCTGGATTTTTCAGATTACTTCAAGTCAAATTCAAAAGACATCCTAATTTGATTGGTCGTCCGGATTTTCTAATTTCCTCTGCAAAATTAGTTGTATTTTGTGATGGAGATTTCTGGCATGGCCATAGTTGGAAAGAAAGAGGATTGCGGAGAATGGAAGATCAATTCAAAGTCAACAAGTCCTTTTGGATTAATAAAATTCGCAATAATATGAAGAGAGATCTCAAAGTAAACAAAAAGTTAAGAATGAGCGGGTGGAAAGTTCTTCGCATTAGAGAATCGGCTCTTTGTCGTGACCCGACGAAATGCTTGATGGAACTAGTTTTAGCTTTTGAGGCCCGCAAGAAATAGTTCTTTTACTTTCTGATCATCTATAATTTTAAGCCAATTTTCAACCGGAGACATTTTCGAAACGTATTCTTTACCCCAATAACCCTGAAGTAATTCCTTTTTAGCGGCTTTTAAGAACTGAGCGATCTTTTTTGCAAGACAAAAAGTATTAAAATCTTTTCTAGGAATCTTCTCGCTATTTTTAAGGGGATTTGGCATTTTTCCACCTGCTGAAAAGAAATCGCGCAGATTATGAATTAAAGTATTATGTGCGGTAATTAAACGCATACTCGCTTGAGTATAATCTTCATCATAAATTTCAGGACAGAGAGCCAACAATTCTGCCAGAATAGTGTCTTCTTGCGCTTTAGGAATCGTTGACAATATGGCGGAGGAGGATGGTGTATTGTCCGGATCAATGAACAGATCTAACCAGCCTAGTTTAAGTCCATTCGCTTTGTAATGCTGAACGAATTTTTGCATCTTTAATTTGAATTCATCTCCTGGTTTAACGCCTGAGCGAACAAAAATACTATCTGACGGTTCTTGCTCCATATCAATGGTGTATCTGGGAGAGTGCGTTATCGCAATGCCACTAACGCAATCATCGTATTTTGCGAATCGAATCTCTGGTTTTTCATCTGCGAAACGAAGAAAGAAAACATAAGTCGATTCTAATTTTTTTGCTTGGGAAGACTCTTTGATACTGTTACCAACGGTATTCCATGCGCCGTTTTGACGCATTTTGATTTCAATTCCCGTTTTTTCAACTCGAAGATCGGGAAAAGTGCCATCTTGATAATGTTCAACATCATCAAAAATGCTTGTGGCAACATCAGCTACAAAGTCTTCAAATGATGGCCCGGTAAAATCAGTCGCTTTTTTCTTTTCTTGAATCAATTTTCGAAGGCACGCAGTCTTGAGTTCGACCAATATTTGTTGAGCATCCATTTTACTTTATTTACTTAAGGGCATTTAAAGAACTTTCGTAAAATTTGAAAGTTATTAAGAGCCAGTAGTTGATTCATCGACTGTATCAGTATCAAAGTCCCACATTTTACCATATTTTCTGAAAAACAAAAATTCTCGATCAGTTAAAGAAACCGATCTCAAACTTTGATTATATGATGCGAGCAGAGGAGTGATGTTTCTTGTGGATTGCAATCTTTCGATTCGTTCTAGTGATTGTGTGAGATCCGATTGTCTTATGTTCGGACTGGTTTTCTTTATTTCAGTGAGTATGGTTGCCGTCGGAACTCCATTGATTAATTCCTGATCAGAAAGATGGCTTATGACCTTGAAAATATTATAATACACTTTTAATTCAGTTTTTGCTCTGAATCCCCGATCGAATACTTCAAAAATGCGGTTATATCTTTGTTGAATATCTTGTACGATATCGTTAATTGCTTTTTTCAATGCATCTATTGAGTCAATGGGGGTGGTAGTTGGTTGCGTTTTAAGAACATTGCTCACAAAGCAAGTTCGTTCAGCAATTCTTTGTAAGAGTCCAACATTCTCAAACGATGCGGCAATCATTTCTTGTTTCATAGCATCAGAGAAAAGAATATTTAAGGCAAGTTCTCCTTTATTAAGCACTTCTAACAGTTCTGAATCTAGCCAACTAATATTAACTTCTTCAATGCGTCCCGTTAAATCACCATTGTAATAAGTTAACAGATTTTGTTCTGCCCAAATTCCAATAATAATTACGAATACATTTAATTCATAGAGTGCTTTTAAATGGAAAGCAACTTCTTTTCTTGTTTCTTCGCTTAAATAGTGGAAATCTTCCAAAATCAATCGTTTATTCTGAGCGTGTAGTTGTTGTGCAAGATAACGGATATCTTCTTCATGGCCTCCAACTGGTTTTTTTGAAGTACTCTGTTCTACTTCACCACTTAACTCGCCTTTCGCAGAAGTTTCAGCTTTGACAAGAATAGGTATTCCTACAGTTCCAGTCGCTCCGCCTTCTATGCCCAAATGCAATTGACGTCGAAAATTAATTTCATGCGTAATTTTTACATCCATGTTGCTTAGCGCTTTTTGCCAAAGGTCTTTACTCGTCATCCCCGGTAAACATTGAACAACGATGCACGCCGATTCGTCTACTTTCTTTTTTCTAAGACATGATTTGCCCTGTTTTGATGCGCCGTGAAGAACGATGTGTCTTTGCGTTTTTAATAAATACCCGAATTTAGTATCTAATCCCGAACGGTCAACGTAAGTGAATTTTGGAATATCAGTTCCAATTCCGAAAACTTCATTGAGCTCAGGCATACTAGAAGATAATTAAGAGCGGCAAATATAAGATTTCCGCATTCTTACCCAAGGCATAGCTCCCGCAAGTCAAGTAGCCTTTCGTTAAATCCAACCTAACTCTATCAAGTCAGTGTTGAAAAATAAAAAAAAGCAACCGTACACACAAATCTTTATGAAAAATAGGTTTCGGACTTTTGGGGAACGCAAGCTGAGCGCCTCGTTACCTAAGCGCGTACACTCCGTTTCCATCGAACTCATCTTCTATGAGCGTCCTAACGTTTCTTTTCAAGAAGGGTTTCACACTTAGATGCTTTCAGTGTTTATCCCATATGGCGTGGCTGCTCGGCGTTATACCTTGTCAGATAACCGATAGACTAGAGGCCACGAAAGACAGTTCCTCTCGTACTTTGTCTTCCTTTCTCTCAAACGTTTATGCAAATCCAGTGGATCGTATACCAACTGCCTCACAGCGTTGTGAACCCAGCTAACGATCCCTTTTAACCGGTGAACTCCCGCACCCTTGGACGCTACTGCACGCCCAGGAGAGGAAGAGCCGACGTCGATGTAGCAAGCCGCGCCGTCGATGTGAACTCTCAGGCGCGACAACTCTGTTATCCCCGGAGTAACTTTTCGGTCATCCCACGGCCTCATCAAGAGGCACAGTGAGGTTCGCTAGGCCACGCTTTCGCGTTTGGAACCGTTCTTGATCGGGTTCCAATCAGGCTGGCTTATGCCCTTGCACTCTACGACGGATTTCTGACCCGTCTGAGCCAACCTTTGGGCTCTGATGATATGTTTTCATCAGAGTGCCACCCCAGCCGAACTGTCCGTCAATCGGTGTCCTCGATCGAGTGAGCGGCGCGGAAATCATGGTGTGGTGTTACATCGGTGCCTATTGCAGAACCAAAATTCTGCACATAACGGCTCCCACATACTCTATGCAATGATCTCCACGTCACAGCGACAGACTACAGTAAAGTTTCACGGGGTCTTCACTTCCTACTGGATTTCTCTGGCCTTTGCACCAGAAGGGGGTTTCAGAGGATTCCGGACGGGGACAGTGGGGACCTCGTTGCGCCCTTCATGCACGTCACCAATCAAATGACAAGGCATTTCGCTCAATTTTTGTTACGTCAATTGCTTGACGGAAAAAGCATTTCTGTTTTTCTCTTAACATCACTGTTAAGTTCGGACTATCTCTTCATTTCTGCCGTTCTTGCGAACGTCGGGGATGATGAGTCCCCACAAAAAAACGTATGGCATATAGTCTCTGAGGGTTCTCAATTTTACTTGAGTCTTCCCTGCTGATTGTCTGCGTCATTATCTTTCGATAACGTTGAAGTTGCCTTCAACCGTGTCGTTACCAACACGTCCGATTATGAGTAAACTCACGCTCGAAAAAAACTATTTTCGAGCTTCAGATATTCCAGCATATGGCCACTTTTTCCTAACGCTGCCATGGCGCGCATGGTGTCGTTTGGGAGGTCTTGCTCCTCGTTAAGGCAGTCGATTATTGCCACCTTAAGAAAGTTATAGTTACTTCCGCCGTTTACGAGTCCTTTAACCCCTTGAAAAGGGTATTCGGATACTCGCACTGGGCAGACGTCACCTCGTATACACAGCCTTTCGGCTTCGCACGAAGTTGTGTTTTTGTTAAACAGTCGGGAACCCTTAGTCTCTGCGCCCTGCCGCCGCCATGCATAAAGCACACGGCCGCAGGGATCCCTTCTACCGAAGGCACGGGACTAATTGGCCGAGTTCCCTCGCCCGGGTTGTCTCCTTCACACTTGAGGCTTCTCACCTAGGGGCACCAGTGTTGGTTCTGGGTACGGTCATTTCTGATTTTTCGCGATTCCCTTTTCACGGACTTAAGGAATAAGCGGAATTCCACAAAGTGGAACCATTCGAGGTGTTCAACCGGTTCTCATCATAACGATACTCCCCGGTTGTATCCTTCTTAGCACGCACGACGGTGCGTGTCCACTGATCCCCAAGTGTCGGTAATCACGCTTGCGTTACCGCACATACAGAAATGGTACAGGAATATTAACCTGTTGCCTTTTCCTCACATAACCCTGTGGGGGTTTCAGTTAAGACCGACTAACTCTAGACTGATCGACAGTGTCTAGAAACCCTTGCCCTTTCAGCGATGCTGATTCTCACAGCACTATGATCCTACTCACGCCAGGATTCTCATTCCGGAACGGTCCCGCGGCCCTCTCGAGCTGCGTTCTACCCGTACCGGACGCCTTCCTACCGCAACCTTTTGGGTTGCCATACATATCGGTGACCAATTTAGCCCCGTCCATTGTAGGCACTCATTGCCTTGACGAGTGAGCTGTTACGCACTTTTTAAAGGATGGCTGCTTCTAAGCCTACCTCCTCGCTGTCTCTGGCAACAAACAACCTTTCGCCTTTCACACTGAATTGGTACTTAGGGACCTTAATGTATGTCTGGGTTGTTCCCCTCTTGGACGTCAACCTTACGCCGACGCCCCGACTCCCGAGTTCTACGGCACGCGTGTCTTCGGAGTTAGACAAGGGGCCGACTCCTTTCGAAGCCTAAGCCCCCAATCTGTGACTCTACGGCACGCGTCGCCTCCCTCGAGGCTTGACTATGGCCAATTTCGGAAGGAACCAGCTATCACCACTCTCGATTGGCTTTTCACCCCTAATCCCAAGTGAGAAGAACGGATGCATCCAGAACCTCTTCAGACCTCCACGGGGTTTTACCCCCGCTTCATCTTCCTCAGGATTAGATCGAGTGGTTTCGGGTTGCCACGATGTGACTACAGGCACTTTCATACCTCGCCCCTCATTACTTGCGGGCTTGTTGCTTTCGCTACGGGTCCGACGATGATCGTCTTACCCTTGCCACATCCTACGGCACTCCCTGGCACATTATTCGCAACGGACATACGCACCCCTCAGGGCACGTATGGACTACTCCTATATGGTTTCAGGTTCTTTGAACTCCCTGTCACGGGTTCTTTTCAACTTTCCCTCACGGTACTGGTGTGCTATCGGACTCTCGACGTGTTTACGATTGGAAGTAGATGCCTCCCATCTTCCTGCCCCATTTCCGAGGGACAGTACTCAGGATACCTTCTCAACTCTCACAGCATTGACGACGGGGCTATCACCCTCTCTGGCACGCCGTTCCAGGCGATTTTGTCTTGCCGTGCGTAGTCTAAATGAAGGTCCTTATCACACCACATGCCTTGCACATTTCTGTGCAAGATTCGGTTTGTCGTGTACGGTGTTCAGTCGCTCTTACTAACCGCATCTCAATTGATTTCTTTTCCTGGGGGTACTAAGACGTTTCAATTCCCCCCGTTCCCCGACCTTGCGGACTTAAAAGGAAGTCCTATTCGGATATCTCTGGGTCAACCCCTGCGTGCGGGTCGCCAGAGCTTTTCGCAGCTTGCCACGTCCTTCATCGGCGTCGAGAACCAAGTCCTCCACCATATAGGTTCAAGTGTTAATGGATATTTACCCAATTAACTCCTATCTGATACAAAGATTTGTGTGTACGGTCGCATGAATAGATGAACGTTGTCTAGTTCTCCTATTTTGATTGAAGAACCCGCATTTTGCAATGCGGATCCCAATATCATCTTTTGATGGATGACTGTGATTCCGGAGGTGCTCAAATTTTTCTTGAACATGGACGTCGCCGGTAAATCCGAACTGATGTTCGGAATACCGTCTCGTCCACTGCTCAATTGGAAGCGGAGCCACTCCCATTTTCCAAAATGAAAAGTGGACTCGCCGGGATTTGAACCCGGAGCCTCTCCCTTGCAAAGGGAGCGCTCTACCGTTGAGCTACGAGCCCCCGGAGTAAAAAAATAAGCAGACAGCTAAACTATAATTCTTTAACTTGTTTCAGTTTTTCATTTTGAAAAAAAGAAAAGGAGGTGATCCATCCGCAGGTTCCCCTACAGATACCTTGTGACGACTTAAC
>CAYIEN010000016.1:0-22592 GCA_964362535.1 uncultured Methanosarcinales archaeon
GGAAGCTGGTAAAAAGCTTGGTTTTTTGGAGGATTTGCCTCGGGTGCAAGCGCCTCCTGGAAGAGAATTGTTTGACGCATGGTGTGCGCAGACGTTGTCAGACATTCTGAGTCAAGCCGCTGAAGAGCCCGGGCGCAAAATGACTCGTGCGGAAGCTGAAAGTGCGTTGGGTGCAGGGGTTACTGCGAAGTATGTTGGTGTGTTGTTTGATCGGAAGGGCGACGTGAAAGCGGCGCAACGCCAATCAGTTATTGCTGTTCGGGGTATGCATGAGACGCAGTCGGCAGCGCAGCGAAAGTCGTATCGAGTTATAGGATTGTATAGATAAACCGCAGGGAAACGTTTAAAAAGCGTTCTTTTGCCCCATTTCTGTATGAAGATTGATGCACGGACTATTTTTCAGTATCTCGCGACGCACCCGATGTATATGGGTCGTGTTGAGTTGCAAAGCCAGACACAACAGTTACGTCAGTTGCACAAGGCAGGTGTGAAACTAGGAGTGTTGGAAGAGCGCGCGATTAATGCTCCTCCAGGTGTGCCGTCGTTCAAAGCATGGTATGATGCTACGCTGAATGAAATGTGTGCGGTGGCGCAAACGGCGTCTGCCTCGCGTCTCGGTCTTGATGATGTGATTACCCTGTTGAGCAGTGCTGCTGCGAATTACGTGACGGTATTGTTTCAAAAGAAGGGCAACGTCAAAAAGGCACAGGCGTTTGTTACGGTTGCGAATCCGCTTTGCAATGCGAGTCCGCTTGCGCTTGAAAAAAAGAAGCACAATGTGTATGCGTTTGACAGCGTAAAAAAGCAAAAGCCGTATTTGAATTTATGATTATTTGACGAAGAATCGGTACATTATTTCTTTTTTGCCTTCGTTTCTGAAAAGAACAACGGATTCCGCATCGTATCTTTTTTCTTCTGCTTGCGGGGTGTCGACGTTGTGCAGTTTGCAATTGACTGGTTTCAGTTCGACTTCTTTTTCGGTACCGCTGGCTTCGATTGAGGGGTTGGCGCCTAACGGAATGTAACTTACTCTGACATCGCATTGTTACAAGCGCGCAAGAAGGTTTTCTTGAGCTATTTTTACGGGGATAGGATGTCCACTCACTAACACTTGCAACATATGAGCCCAGCCGGATTCGAACCGGCGACCTCCTCGACGTCAACGAGGCGTTATACCGCTAAACTATGGGCTCGATGTATGAGTCACGAGAAGAGCCATTTAAAAAGGTTATGTCAGCCCACTATGGAAAACTGGTCTGTTACAACTTCATTTGCTCCTGAGATGGTATCATAAATGGTGATGGCGTAATAGTATGTACCTGTGCTGAGGTTTGCCAAGGGCACACTAACATATTCTCCGTTAAGCATGCTGTTTTCAAGGATTTTGTAACGGTCACCAAATTGGGCAGGAATATCCACCACAACCTTCGATGCTCCACCCCAAGTCATAATTTGAATGCCCATATCAAAATGAGCGCGACCTTTTGTATCAATTACGAAGCCAGTGACGTTGAGTGGCTGCACACAAAGGACTTGCACTTCCGATTTGCTAACTCGAGGTAAGAGGGCATTCTGCGCGTCAATACCTATATCAGCGCAAGATCCGGAAGCATCTTTTCCAAGAAAAGCAGAATAGGATAAGAGATCCGGCTCTCCAGCAGACATTTGTTCAAAAGGAGGTTGCGGAGGAGTTGTATCTAGGGTTGACAAGATCTCAAATTGGTCATGTAGGCTCACTTGCGTTTTTGCAAGTTCATCATGCACAACCACAGTCACATTATAATTTCCTGGCGCAAGCGAACTAATATTCTCACGTAAAGTATAATCGTTAAGAATATGATTGGGAAGTGTTGCTTGTGTGCCCTTCCCAACATTTCGATTATAAACAACAAATTGCCCTGTGGAATTTTTAATAAATAAATCCATGTTAAAACTTGCTAAGCCCTGAGCGTCCACAGACATAGTGCCGACATTCAAAGGTGTGAGACACAAAAGGGCATGATAAGATGAAGCAAATTCTTTTACAGGGTCAGCACTGCAATAACCATCTTCTTCAGAGCTAAGTGTGAGTCCTGTTGCATTAAGCGTATCCGCCTCTTCAATTACAGAAGCACTCTCAATTCCCGCAAATACTTTTGCGATTTTTTGCACAAAATCGTTTGTGCTTGCTCCTTTTTCACATGATTTTTTATAATAACCGAAAGATAATTGTTGACAGAGAGTAGTATCATTGGTTTCCATTGCAAGTTGAGATACGCAAGTATATTTTTCAAAACCGCCAGTCATATTACAAAGTTGAAGAAACTGTTCATTTGTGAGTTTTTGTTTGTTGAACATGGCTGTGTAAAGAATGCAATTATCGAAAAAGAATTCTTTTTCGCAGTTCAACTGAGCATTCAAAACAGGGTCGTTAGCCACAAGAGGGTGCGAGAGTGCCGAAAAAATAGAAGTGATTGCGCCGTATTGCGCCATACACATCCAAACTGTGTAAAGAGCAATAATTGTTAACAAAGTAACTAAAGTAATTGTGCGCCAGAGTTTAGACAATGTTTGTGTGGAATAGACAACGGTCGTTTCAGCAAGAATATCGTGCAGTCCCTGTTTCTTTTTCGTGAATGCAATCATAAAATAACCAATACACATTATTACTGCTGAAAGCATTTTTGAGAAATATCTTCCTGTGGAGCGCCAATAACTGATACGCTGTTGTTTTGTATCAATAACTCGGATATTGAGTAAGAGTTTACCTATAGTTCCGCCATATTTTGCCGTCAAAACAATTTCGTAAACAGCATCAGCCAAAAACAAGAACAGGAAGTTAAAAATAACCATTGCGGCGATTTTGCCAGGAGAATAAACGGCTAAAATGTTAATAAGAAACTGGAGAACGCGTAAAGGGACTTGATCAATAAGCGCTGCAACAACGCGCATCCAGAATCCCGCATACTTCTCTTGCATCCCGCATCATGCATTATTTCATTTAAAAAGCTTGTGTCAGTATCTTTTTATACAAGCACGTAAGCGTTTCCCGTATGAGTGGAGCTTTTTCGCCGGAGTTTTATGATACTATTGGCAAACCGTTGAGTCCTATTGAGCGGGTTCGGCCAAGGAAGCTGTTGAGCGATAATGAGCGTTTGCGGTTGATGTTTGAAGAGACTGTTTCTGGTTTGTATGAGGTGGTGAGACCTCAGTTGCGCGAAGAAAAGCACGTGCTCGGCAACATCATGATTTGCCTTGGGATTCCTGGGGAGCCAGAATCAGAGGGAGAGTACGGTCTGACGAAGAATTGCGGTCAAATCGGTTTTTTTCATGGAGCTCCTGACTCATTCCGGTGGCCGTATAAGCCAAGTGGTTTCGTTTGCAGGCTTGCGGCAGGGCAGACGGGTGCAAAATTGCTTCCAGAGCAGTATGAGCAGGACTTGAAAGCGTTCTTAGTGGGTTCAACAGGTTCAAAATCCTGCTTCGTAAACGATATGTTCGGCAGATACCATATATAGTGTCTGCAGTTGTATTTTACGCAAAGATTTATATACCATTTCGTCTGAAATAAGCTTCTTACTCGTCAGGAAGACCTATGGGCCGAATTAAAACACAAATGATCAAGCGACTCACCTTGCAGTTGCTACGCGATTACAAGGGCGAGATGAAGACGAATTTTGACGAAAATAAGGTTCTTGTCGAGCAGCATTTGGGCGTGACGAGCAAGAAGATCCGAAATACGGTCGCGGGCTACGTTACGCGACAGATGAAGCAGAAAGAAGCGTAAGAGTTCTTAAGACTAAAGCTTATAAAGCAACTATTGTTTCTTGACAATACTTTCAAGGGCGTATAGCATAACTTGGATAGTGCGGTGGGCTTCGGACCCATTGATCAGGGTTCAAATCCCTGTATGCCCGTCGAGTCATTTTCTTTTATTTTTAATTAGCGTGTCTCCTGTTTCGCAACACATCTTTTTATAGTTCTGTTCGTGATAGCACGTATGGACATCAAAGTCATGACGTGGAACGTGCTGTATGGTTTTCACAAGTATTCTGAGGATATGAAGCGTCCGAAGCTCGAGACGGAGCGATTGGAGTGTGCGAAGGCGGTTGTGAAGAGAGAGAATCCGGACATTCTTGTTCTAACCGAGGCGTGTTTTGCAATGCATAATTCGTACCGAGAAGTGCTTGATTATAAACGAGAGTTCAAATTTCCATATGCAGCGTATGGGCAGTGGCAGGATGAGTGGGGCAATATGGTGTTGTCAAAATACCCTTTGACATCCGAAATAAAAAAGGCCGGCTGGCGCGCAATGCTGAAAACGCACATTTCGATTGACGATAAAGTGCTTCATTTGGATGTGATTCATCCGGCTCCGGCAGAGATCGACGCGTCAAAAATCGCAGGGTATCACCAAGCATTAGGTCCGCGAGAAACACCGTACATTCTCACTGGTGATTTCAACGCGTTGTCAGACGAAGACAAGTATGACAAAAAGCAATTAGTTAAAGCATTTAAGGAGTTTGACAAGTTTGCGGAAGAATCCGTGACGAGGTTGCTCGACATTTCATTTATTCCGTGGTTAAGAAAAACAAAACTCATCGACGCCATGCCGTTAAAAGAGCGCAAACCGACTATTCCAACAAGTTTAATCAGCAAGGACAAATTAAGCGCGATGCGTTTGGACTATTTCTTCGTTGATGAAGATGTTGATGTTATTAGCGCAAAAACGATTTACAACGCGAATACGGAGAAAGCATCGGACCATTATCCTATTTGCATGACGATTAAGATCTAAACGCAATTCGTTGCTCAGGCGGTTTTTGAGAATCGTTATTGTCTTGATAGTCAGTTATGTCCGCGATAGGTCTGAAGTATTCAATGACTTTTTTGCGTTCGGCTGCGAGATAGCGCAATACAATTCCTGGTTTGTGTGTATTAATATCAAACACTGCTCCTGCTGCGCGGCCGAGTTTGTACGCTCGGTCTTGTGGTTCGTCGTCTTCGATGAGGGCGAGTTCTGTTTGGAGTTCTTCAAGGACGGGATGTCGGTCGTTGAGTGAGTATTCTGCGATGTCGCGGTGGAATTCTTCGCTTCGAGTTTGTCGGCCAGATTTTGCGGCTTCTGTGAGGAGTGTGCCGACTGCTGCTGCCAGGACGCTGCCGAGTCCGCATCCGATGGCGGCGCACCAATAGTTGACGGGGATTCCTGCGGTGGCTCCGACCATGCCTCCTACTGCTCCGAAATAAAGTGGTGATGCGCAGCCGTCTTTATTGGCGGGATACAACGCACTGTACACATCAGCGCTGCGGAGCAGTTCGAGGTGTGCATTGAGTTTGTGATCGTTGTTGAGCTTTAATGTGGTGTAGCTGTCTTTGTGTTTGAGATTGATTTCGGAAAGGCTGTAAATGTGGAGTGGTGCGTCGGGAGAAAAGGTTGCGGGGAGCATATCGCGTCCGATGTCTTCGAGTGCATGTACCGTTGTATCAACGTGTATTTCGTTGGGGTTGACGAGCTCTGCGATTGCTTCAAGTCCTGACATGACGTTTCCGTTGAGTGGTTGGTGAAGAACGCCTGCCCACCATGTTTCAACGGACGAGGTGCCGTCTCGATGTGAGAGTGCGATTCGTGCGGGAACAATATCTACGGTCGCGAGTCCTGGTCCGACTGCGTAGCATTCTTCGAATGATTGTTTGCCGAACAAATGATGCTTTTGAATCATGACAAAAAGGTTGATTCAATTGTTTTTAAACATTGTGTGACTGAAAACTATTCTTCGAGAAGTTCTTCTTCACGTTCAATTGTTTCATGCGCTAGGTCTTGGTGTGCTTCTAGAATTTTGGCGATAACGCGTGCTTCGGGGCGTTCTTTCGGGTCTGTTTCGAGGCATTGTTCGATGATGGTTTCGACGCCTTTTGGAATGTTTTTTTCGAGCTTACGTAAGGTTTTTCTCGTGACATTAGGATGCAGTCCTGACATGGTTTCGAAGCCGACGAGTCCTAAGCGGTAAACGTCTGATTTTGATGTTGCAGGTTTTCCTTCGCGTTCTTCTGGTGATAAGTAATCGAGTGTTCCGACGATGTTGTTCATGCTTCGTTGTAATGATGCGTCGTTTCGGTTGTCAAGTGGTCTTTTTTGGACTTCAATGCTGAGCGCGATTGCTTCGGGATCGATGGTTGCCAGATCAAAGTCTGCGACTTTAGGGATGCCGTCGCGAGTGAGCAGAATATTTGATGGTTTGATGTCGCGGTGCAATACTCCTTGTGTGTGCGCGTGCGCGATGCCGTTCACGATTCCTCGAAACATTTTGACGCGTGTTTCAACCGAGGGCAATGACTTGATGTATTTGAGTAGGTTTCCGCCTTCGATGAGTTCTGCAACGATGAATGGTTTCTTTTCGTCTGTGTTGATGACGTACACTTTTGCTATGTTTTCGTGATTGAGGTTCTTGATGGTGTCCGCGATGCGTTGAAGTTTTGTGAATTGCGGAATGTTTTCGTCAGCCAAAGGAACTTTGACGGCAACAATGCGTGACTGTTTGTCTTTTGCGCGATACACGCGACCCATTCCGCCACTTCCTAATTCTTCACCGAGAACGTAGTCTGCGAGATTAAGCGAGTGAGCAGTGGCTTTGGGTTCTGAAACAGCACTTGCAGACTCTCCAACAGGTACATCAGGACCACTATGCAGTCCAAGTCTATTGCGATAGGAAACATCAGTAATGTCAAATTTGTCCCCTTTGTCAGTGTCTTCTCCGGATAATTGTGCTCGTACATATGCCTGCGCCAACTTATCGTGCGGTAGGTTGAACGCGCCACGAAGAGTAATTGTGTCCAGACCTGAAATCTCTTGTCGCGTTTCAGGCATGGCAATCTTTTCGAGTTTGACGTCTACGTGCGGAGAGAGTGTTTCTATTTTTTGTGGCGCAAGGATTGGTTCGAGCTGTTTCAATATTGCTTCGCGGGAATCGCTGCGAAACGCCAGTATAATTCCTGGTTTGTGCGCAATGGTGCTGTAGACTTTTCCTGCTGTTTCGTAAAGGTACTCGATACGTCTATAAATGTCTTCGAGATGTGTTTTAGTTTCAAATGAGGGAACTTTCTGACGCAAAGTGGTAGCACGGTGGAATTCTTGTTCGACAAGAGTATTTAATCGGGTTAAGAGTGTAGTTCTCTCGGAGTGGTTTGCTTCCAAAGAATCAATGAATTTGTCTTTTTTTCGAGCATACTTGTCCATTTCGAGGAAGGTGCCTATCGTGGCGAGAATTCCTCCGCTCAAAGTTGCCACACCTGGATCGTAGAACGCGAGTGCGGCGAACGCAATTGCTGCTCCGATGTAGAAAGGTTTCGACGTTTTAGTGACTGGAAGAAATTTCGGATGGTCATATAGCTCAAAAGCGTCGCTTCCAGAAACTGCCCGTTTGTAGTGGTCAGCGGATTGGTCAGGAGTGTGGTTAGGCACAAGAATGTTGAGCAAGACATGGTAACCAAATGTCGGATTATCAAAAGGATCTATCCTTTGATTTTTGAATCTTGTTCTGGCTGCTGAACCATAGTGAGTTTCAAGAAGGGTTTCAAGTTGTGGGCAGGGAAGTGATGGGTAAGGAATACGCAAAATGCCTTTCCATGTTGGAGCAGGGGCATTACGAGATAAGTATGGTAAGGACAAGCGAGATTTGTGGTCATTGATGAATAACTGAAAATCGTACAGGTTTTCGGGACCGCAATCTTGGCGGTGTTCGAATTCTTCTTTTCCTATTTTTTGGCGAGAAACTGCATAGTGGTGTTCAAACGTGCGCTCGTGCTCATTGAGTATTCCTTCATGCCCCGCCATACTGTTTCTTTCTAAAACTGCGTTTATAAACCTTTCTTTACGTAACTACTTAAAAATGACAATTAAAATAAACGGCATAAATTTATAAACGTTCAAAGGGAGAAATCAATCATGCCCAAGAAAGACGACAAGAAGCAAGGGATGACCAGTAAGAAGCATGAAAACTTCGCTGATTGGTATCCTGAGGTTGTGCAGAAAGCGGAGTTAGCTGACTATTCTCCTATCAAAGGATGCATGGTTGTTCGTCCGAATGCGTACGCTATTTGGCAGAAGATTCAGGATTATTTCAATCCCGTTATCAAAAAACACGGCGTCAAGAACGCGTATTTCCCCATGTTTATTCCTGAAAGTTTCTTTCACAAGGAAGCAAAGCACGCAGAGGGTTTTTCGCCTGAAGTAGCATGGATCGGAAACAAAGATGAAGGCGAAGAAAGATTAGCAGTCCGTCCGACGTCAGAAACCATCATCGCGGATTCGTTCGCAAAATGGATTCGTAGTTGGAGAGATTTGCCGCTCAAAATCAACCAGTGGTGTTCTGTTGTTCGTTGGGAAACAAACCAAACCCGATTATTCCTCAGAACAAGAGAATTCTTGTGGCAGGAAGGCCACTGTATTTACGCTACGGAAGAAGAATGCGAACACGACGCAAGAATTTTCTTGGATGAATATGCTACGATGGTCAAAGACCTGTTAGCCATTCCCGTTTTACAAGGACAAAAAACGGACAAAGAAAAGTTTGCGGGCGCAAAAAAGACGTTCACCATTGAATCATTGATGCCTGATGGTCGCGCACTTCAGATGGGTACGTCGCACAACTTAGGGCAGGGCTTTATGGAAGCATTCAATGTCAAATTTATTGGCACGGACGAGAAAGAGCACAATCCGTGGTACAACTCATGGGGTTTCTCCACTCGTTTGCTCGGCGCCGTCATAATGATTCACGGCGACGACAAAGGAATGGTTATGCCTCCGAAGGTCGCGCCTATCCAAGCAGTTATCGTTCCTATCTTGTTTGAAGACTCGAAAGCGCAAGTGCTTGAGGCCTGCAACCGAATTAAGGCAGACCTCGAAGCGCACCATTACGACGTGCATCTCGACGCTCGAGAGGAATACAGTCCTGGCTGGAAGTTTAATGAGTGGGAACTCAAAGGAATTCCTCTGAGAATCGAACTTGGTCCGAAAGATTTAGCCAAAGGCGAAGTAGTTATTGCTCGCCGAGACAATGGAAAGAAGTCGTTTGTAAAAATCAATGAAGTCCACGAAGCAGTAAAATTACAGCTCGAAGAAATGCATCATGACATGTTCATGAAGGCGAAGAATTTCTTGGACGGCAACCGTGTCGAAGCGTTGACCATGCAGGAATTGTTGCACCACATCAAGGAAAGAAAGCTCGTGCTTGTTCCGTTCTGTGGCAGCGCACAGTGCGAAGAAAGCCTGAAGGACAAAACTAATGGCGCTGGCTCACGATGTTCTCCGTTCGCGCACAAGCTGGACAAAAACGCAACATGCATCGAGTGCGGCAACAAAGCCACAACAATGACGTATTTTGCGAAGGCGTACTAATCAATTCATTTGAATTAGAAAAGAGGATGATGATGCTCGGTAACGAACAGGTTGAAACGATTTTTGGCAAGGCGTTTGAGTTGGCAAACTCAAGACAAATCGCGCTGACTGCGAAGTCCATCAAGTTAGGCAATAAGTCGTTGTTCGCACTTTTGGATCAAACGATTGAGGACGTTCGCGTGCTCAAGTCGGCAGCTGTTTCGGGCAAAATGTTCACTCCGGAAGACGCAGAAGCGAAACTTTTGTTTTCGATTCTTTCGGTGCCGATGCGCGCAGATTTCGGGCAGGCAATTCTGGAGCACAATCAGGAAAAGCAGGCGCGTATTTTGCTGCACGCACGAGATATTCTTGTCATGAAACGTTTGCAACCGTTGATGAACGCAATAAGTAATTTAGCAGAATTGAAAGTTGAATTTTTCGGATATTAAAGTTTTCTTAAGTAAAATCAATCTGATAAAGATTTCTAAGAACTAATTCTTTCCTTTCTTCCAGGGCTGAATGGTGATGGAGTAGTGGTTCGGAATCTTATATGACGCTCGTTTCAAGGCTTTCTTGCCGAGTTCGACGTTTTCTTTGTTGATCCAGACTTCGAAGATGGGCTTTTCGGGGTGGACTTGTGCTGCGACGCCAATAGGCTTTCCGTAGTTGTGTGCCATTCCCGTGCTCATTCGGTCTGCTCCTGCGCCTGATGCCAAGGGGTTTTCTCGCAAAATGTGGTGCGGGTAAATCTTGGTTCGGAAAAAGTAGCCGGTCTTGCCGAGGGCTGTTTCCAACACTCGGTTTGCTGTTTGTCGTGCCGATTCGATGGCGTTGTCTCGGATTTGGAATCCGATGTCTTGCTTCGGCATGAGTTGTAAGAGCAGTTGGTAGTCGTCACGCTGTTCGCCCATGTCAAATCGGACGACTTTACAGACGGGTCGTGCTCGGACATAGTTCTTCGCGCTGTACTTGCTGAATCGAGTGTATGCTCGTTTTAAGCTTCGGTATGCGACGAACTTTCGAATGCGTGCCATAGACTAGAAACGCTTCGCAGGGGTTTATAAAGGTTTCTATGGGAGTATTTTAAAGAAGAAAAAACAAAGAAAAGAGAGCCTACTACTTCTCAACTATGACATCGCTCTTTGGGAATCGGACTTTTACGTAGTTTGCCGCGTCATCATCCGTTGCGCGGTATCCGAGTGCACAGACAACGGCGGATGTGCAGTCTTTCAAGTCCAAAATCTTGTCGAATTGTGCGGGGTCGAAGCCTTCCATGGGGCAGGCGTCAATACCTTTCAATGCTGCTGCTTCCAACAGCATGCCGAGTGCAAGATAGACTTGGTGTTTGTTCCATTCAATCAAGTGGGCGGAGCGTGCTTTGATACTGCCGAGCATCATATCTTCGAAACCTTTGAGGGATTCGACGGATGCTTTGCGGACTTGGGCAGTGTGTTCGATGTATTTACGAACGAAGGATGCATCCATATCTGTGCGTGCGCAGAGAACAATCAAGTGTGACGCGTCAGTGATTTGTGCTTGGTTCCATGCTGCTCCTTTCAATTGCGTTCGGAGTGCTGCATCCTTAACGACAATAAACTTCCAGGGTTGTAATCCGAACGAGCTGGGTGCCAATCGCAGGACTTCCAACAGTTCGTTAAAATCTGTTGCGCTGATTTTCTTTGTTGCGTCAAACTTCTTTGTGGCGTAGCGCCATCCGAGTGCTTGGGTGATGTTCATAGAGTATAAAACAAGAAGACCCTTCAAAAAGGTTGTGATTCTCAAAGAGAGTTCGTTTAAAAAAATTATTGTTTGCGTATGATGAACAGCGCAAGTACTGCTCCGATTAAGTCAAAGATGAGGTCGAGCATGGAGTTTTGGAAGCCGCCGATAGGTTGGGCGACAAAAATGGTCACGATGAATTCGATGATTTCGTTCAACGCGCCCACTCCGAGTCCTGCCATGACGATGACAATTGCGTGGCGAACAGGTGTAGTGACGGGGTGTTGGAGTGCGGGTTTCAGTAAGTGATGCATCAAAAGTGTTGACGCGCCAAAGCCTATGAGGTGGACAAGTTGATCGTAACGAAGAATAGGTAAAGTGGCGGATAGCCGTATAAGGATGTAGTCGTAGAGATGTATGCCGTTGATGAAAAATGTTCCGCCGGCCATGTGCAGTAGTCCCCAGAGGATGAGTGCCCAGAGCAGAAAGGTTGGGTACTTGAGGCGTTTGTTGGTGACAATAATGATTGTGGAAACGATAATGATGACGCCAACGTAAAAAATGAATTCGGCGTCGCGATTGACAATAAAAATCCAGGTGAAAAAGAACACTATGAGTGCGAGTACTGAGAAGAGTAACCATTGTCCCTTGCGGAGAAGCATGAGGAATTGTGGGTGAGTTTTTTATTTAAGCGTTGCTAAATGGTGTTTTGTTGGAGAGACCATAATGCTTAAATACTCTGAAAGGTGAAATAAGGTAAAATCAGAGGTGATTTTATGGCGAAAGCGAGTAGTTTTGAATGGATTGCCTGGGTCATTGTCGTTATTGGCGGCTTGAACTGGGGTCTTGTTGGTTTCTTTGATTACAACCTTGTCACGTCGTTGTTGGGCAGCGGTACGCTGGCGACAAAGATTGTGTATGATGTTGTTGGTCTTGCGGCAGTGTACGGCGCGTACTTGTTGACGACCTACATGAAGAAGCACAAGTAAATCTGTTTTTTGTTTTTTTAATTATTTTTGGTAACACAAACAACCATGGACAAACTCTTCGGGATTCTAGCTGATTTTCTTGACGGATCATACTCTGCTAAGAAAAAAGCAAAAAGGCAAGAACACGAATGGGATAAAAGGCGTTTATTGCGCTTGCCTGACTCAATGAAATCGCGTGTTGCTCAAGCTATTGACCAATTGGAATTTGCAAAGCAGGTACTTCCACGCATCGATCCGAAAACTGATTTGTTGCGGACAGTCGAGGTACTGCTCACCGAATTTACGGAATTGTATGGAAAGCAGTGGTCGAACAAGAAAGACCAAAACCTATCAGGAGGGCCTTTCATTTCAGAGTTAAAGGCAAACATCCTGGTGCTTGAAAAAGGCATGCAAAAAGTGATAAGTCAAGAGAACTTGCTTATGGCATCAACGCATCTCCTTGTTAAAGATGTACAAATAATAAAACGATTAATTGCCGAAATTGATGCGCTTGGCGAAGAACAATCAAAAGGAATATTCAGTGAACCCGAATGACCCGCGGATTGCTTTGGATTAAAAAAGAGAAACGAGTGTTGTCTTCGGCAATCAATCACCACAGAATTCTTGCGTTTGGGTTGAGTATTGTTGCGGCGTGGTTGATTTTGCAGTCGCCTGAAATTAAAGGGATCATTGTTGCGAGTGCGGACTACGGCTATATTGGGGCGTTGTTCGCAGGGTTGTTCTTTTCGTATGGCATCACAACTCCGATCGCAATCGCAGTATTTGTGTTATTAGGCGCGACATTAAATCCTATCCTGCTTGGGTTAATTGGCGGTTTGGGCGCGATGTTTAGCGACTGGACGATGTTTACGCTGTTGAGAAAGACGTTAGTGCGAGAAGTGAAGAGCATGTCGAACAATCCGAGAATTAAAGCGTTCAAAAAAACAGGATTGTTTCGTTTGCTGAGCAAGGTCACGCCGTTGGCTGCCGGAATTATTATTGCGTCTCCATTGCCTGATGAATTAGCAGTTGCGTTGTTCGGTTTCTCAAAAATCAAGACAAAGTATTTCTTGTTGCTGTCCTATTTTTGCAACACGATTGGTTTGATCGTTATTGCATGGCTGGGTTCGCTTTAGATGCCGCTGAAGAGGGGGCGTGGGCGTTTGTTGCGCGCGACGCGAGTATTGCCAATGCCGTATTTTCCGCGTGCGTTGCCAATTGATACTGATTGGGAGGTTGCGTACATGCGGATGGTGGAGGGGTTGAATGGGCGGTGCCATAGTTCGCGCGAAAATTGTTCTGCGTCATCGACTTGCCGGTAAGCGTTGTTAAGTTCGCGAAGTACAGACGGGCCGGAGGGAATTGTTTTAAGCGTTGCTTTGCAGTCGCGGATGAGGGTGCGGTCTTTTCGTTTTGCGGACATGAGCGCTGCGAGCTGTTGTTGGTATCCGGCGTGGATTCCTGCGAAATAAGCTGCGTAGCTGAGTGCGCAGGCATAGTTTGTGTTATTCGGGATGACTGCGCGTAATTGTTCGAGTTCGCTCATGATGTCTTCAGGGGCGAGATGTGCAGTTAGACTTGTTACTAATTCATCAATGTGGGTTTGCGGAATGTCCATTTCTTCACCTAAAAAATGGTCAAAATGGAGGGTATTTAAATTTTGGCTATGGGTGCAAGGCAGTTTTTGAATTCGTAAGGTATATTAAGCAGGAGTGAAGAAAAAAAGTCATGCCGCGAGATAAAGAAAAGGGTTTAATCGTTCTTTGTTTTGGTATGTTGTTTGGTTTGTTGGCGTTCGGCACGTTTTTCTTTCACTATGTTGAGAGTTGGTCGTATGTGGACTCGTTTTATTTCACGGCGGTCACGATGACGACTGTTGGATATGGCGATCTTGTTCCGCACACGCCGGAAGGGCGCGTTGGTGTCGCGATTTTTGCGTTGTTCGCGGTTGGTTTCGCGTTTTATTCATTGAATGTTTTGGCGAGATACGCGATGCGGCAACGTATTGAGCACGGACATTGGTTGAAGAAGAGACGAACAGACTGAATTCTACTAACCTTTAAAAAGTCGTGAAGGAAAAGTGAAAGTATGCGTTTTCCAAAGCTTTCGAGTCCTGCTGTTTTGAGCCCGATGGCGGGCGTTACCGATGTTGCATTTAGAACGTTATGCAAAAAATACGGAGCTGGACTGACATGCACGGAATTCATCAGCAGTACTGCCATCGTACGAGGAAACGAAAAAAGTCAAGACATGCTGGCGACAGACCCGTCGGAAAAGCCGGTTGCTGTTCAGCTGTTTGGCAGTTCAGTTCAAGACGTTGTCAGTGCCGCAAAGAGTGTTGAAGGGCGTTTTGACATTATTGATGTGAATTGCGGTTGTCCGGCATGGAAGGTTATGAAAGTCGGTGCAGGTTCCGCTCTCTTAAACAAACCTGAGGGTATTGGCACGTTCATCAACAAGTTAGTGAGCGCCGTTAAAGTACCAGTCACGTTAAAAATCAGAGCGGGTGTTGACAGCAAGCACATTAACGCGGTTGAGGTCGCGAAGATTGCGGAGGATGCTGGCGCAGCCGCGATTGCGATTCACGGCAGAACTGCTGCGCAGGGCTATACCGGAACAGCGGATTGGAACATTATCAAACAAGTCAAAGACGCGGTGAACATTCCCGTCATTGGCAATGGGGACGTCTTTACTCCTGAAGTTTTCAAGCAACGTTTGGAAGAATCAGGTGTTGACGCCATCATGATTGCGCGTGGCGCGATGGGAAACCCATTCATCTTCAAACAAATCAATGACTTTCTCAAAACAGGAGAGTACAAGAAGGCGAACAAGGCAAAGGATATTGCCGAATACGTGGTGCTCGCGGAAAAATACACTCTCTCTTATCACACGATACAGCATCACGCGATGTGGTTTAGTAAGGGTATTGAGAAGGGTAACCAGATTCGCGACAGAATCAGCCGTTGTAAAACGGTTGATGAGCTGAAAAAGATTGTTTCACTTCTTTCGTGAGCGAAAATAGACGAGGCCGACGAGACACGCCGCGCAGCCGAACAAGAGTGCTGCTGTGCCGTTGTTTTCTCGGGCTTGCTGAAGTTTGTACGTGGTGATGTCAGATTCGGATTGTTTGCGGGTGTAGTCTCGATGCAATTGTTCGATGGTCTTTTTTTCTTCCTGGTGCAGTCCTGGTTCTGCAAGGTTTAGAGCGAGTTGTTGGAGTGCGGGTTTTTCTTTTTCTGGAACTGCAACAAGAGCGTCTTCGATGCTTGTTCGTGCGCGGGGGAGGTCAGGTAGTTTTTCTTGTGTGCCGAATGGAACGGTTTCTCCCATGAACTGAATGTCGCGGTCTTGTTCGGGTAAATATTCAAGCGCTTTGTTTGCATCATCAAGTTTTACAATGGCGGCAGAGTATGATTCTGATGAGCGGTGTTTCAGCAATAGGTGTGCTTGGTATTGTTGAAAGCCTGCGTAGCCTGACATGACTGCAAAGAGGGAGGCAACGAGGGCGGTATGGCGCATGAACAGAGATGTTTTGGAGTACTATAAGTAGTTTGTGCGAAGCAAATAAAAGATAGCTACTTCTCAGTTACGAAAAGAGAAGGGTTTATAAAGGAAAGAAGTGAAAAGTACCGTATGAAGACGCTTCAGAACCTCATTGAAAAAAGTCATTATTTGCGTGAAGCAATAAGTAGGCATGCTAATTGGTCGCAAACGCACGTGAATAATATCGTGAACAATCTTGCGCAGCATGCAAGCAGTGACGCTGTCGAAATCATGAACTGCTGGGACACGGCAATCGAATGTGCTCAGCTTTTTGACACGTATACGGCGCTTCTTGACGAGTTTCCGGCGTTCGCCGAAAATGAATACTGGCAATGGAAAGGGCATTTTCAGGATATTGACGACGCATCAAAAGAGCAGAAAGACAGCATCAAGTTCTACGTTCTTGAAAGCCAAAAAAGACTGCGCGGCATCACGTATCGTGATGAATAAGTAACCTTTTTATACCAATACGTTTATAAATGAATTCAGCTAGTCGTATTTCAGAGCAAAAAAAGAGGTGTCAGTATGAACAAGAAGGCGGCGCTGGAGCTGTCAATTAACGCGATTGTTGTTCTTATCCTTGCTATTACTATCTTAGGTCTTGGCATTGGGTTTATCAGAAGCCAATTTGGCGGTTTGACAAAGCAATTTACGCAGGTAAATGCAGAAATTCAGGACCAGTTAATCAACAAAATCAAAGAATCAGGCGATCTTTTAGTTTTCGACCGTGCCGAACTTCAAGCAGGTATTGGTAAGAAGGACGCGTTCTATATTGGTGTGAAAAACACGGCGTCAAATCCAGAGAATACGAAAGATTCTGTCTGTTATAGACTCGCAGTAAAGTGTATCCGTGCATTGAAGCCCGAGAATAGATGTCCGGGCGAAATCGACAACGTGATTGTTGGCGGTAAGAGTTATACGGGCGAAACTCCCTTGAGTTCTGACTCGACGTGGTTCCAGATGTTTGACGAAATAGACATCAAGAACAACGAAGTTGGCGTGTTCCCCATTACGGTTCAAATTGCGAAGGCAAACCCTGACACGTATGCGATGGAATTCCAAGTGTCGAAGTCGACCGATAGCACTGAGTGCGCGATGGGTGCGGAACAAACTCCGTACCAGAGCAAGCAGTTCTTCATCGTGCTGAGTTAAAGGTGAAACAATGAAACACAAGCGCAGATTATCCTCAAGCGAAGAATTCGACATCATGAAGCTCGTGCTAGACAAGTTTCTCTGGATTGGCACGGCATTGATGGCATGGGGACTTTACACCGTCTTCACGGCAGACTTCGCGTCAGGAATGTACCGCATTCTTGCAGGCGCTGCGGTATTCATCGTCTTCGCCGGAATCGTTGTGCGAGAATTCGAACTTATACGTTAAGTTTGGATAACCAGTCTTTTGCTTTTTTTATATCACTTTCTTCGAGATAGAGCACGTCATCATTTTTTCGGTACGCTTCAAATGCTTTGCATGCGGCAAAAAGGTATTCTTCATCGTGTTCGCGCCACTTTTTTTCGGAATCATGCCAGCGCCGATGCAAGCGTTCGCGAACGATTTCGAACGGAGGGTTGAGCACAATTGCGCGTGGTTTGCGCAAGGACGTCGGAAACAGGTGTCGCGCGAGCGTGTGGAGTTGGAATTGTTCTGAAGAGGTAATCCATCCTAACTGCACGTACGCGTTCGCATATGCATCGCCATCATAGATGCACCGGTTGCCGAGTGTTATGCCTTCGGCTCTAGTCAGCACTTCAACGTTCTCGAGCACGCGTTGGCACAATTTGTACACAAGACGCTCGTAGGGAGGATAATCTGCAGGTGGCGCATCTGTGATGAGTTTCGGCTGCCAGACGCCTTCCTGTTCCAGCAATTTCACAAGTGTAGTTTTACCCGCACCGTGCGGGCCCGAAATGAACGCAAGAGTCATTTTCGCGCGTTGAGCAGGGGTGTGACGTTGCGGACAAAGTCGTATTTGCGTTCGTCGGTGGGTTTCAGCTGCATGGTGACGCCGTTCGCGATGGGTGCGTTTTGGTGCAGCACGACCACATGTTTTGCGAGTTCGACCATGCCCGAGACGATGTGTGTTTCGTTTTCTTTTTCAAAGCCGGAAAAGCCTGGCACGAATCCTGCGTATTCGATTTCGAGTTGGCGCTGTATTCTGCCAGGGGCGTGGGCGCGGGTGACGGTGAAGCTGTAGATGCGTCCATCAGTCGTGTCCAAAATGAAGGCGTCGCCTTTTTCTTTGCGTAATGCGCCGACGTAATCAACGTCTTTTTTGAGCCCGGACACTTTTGTCAGAACTTCGTCCATTGACGCGACGTATCGTAGTTCGGTGCGTTTCATCACGAGGTGTTCGTAGGGGACTCCGGTGTTGAGCGGCAAGGGCTGGCTTTTTTCTTTGAGATACATTTTTCCTCCTTTCTCGATGAGCACGAGGTGTTCTTCCAGTCCTTCTCCGAAGAAGTGGTTCACGCCTTCAGCGATGGCGTTGACGGGATCTTTGAGAAAACGCGCCGCGCCGGTCGGGGGGAACTCGAATGAGTCAAGGTATTGCTTAATGCTGGGGTCGGGCTCGAAGCCTTTTGGCTCGATGGAGAGTTTTACTTCGTATTCTATTTCAGGAAATTCTTTCGGCGCGTCCGTGCATCCTCGGTAGGCGAGCAGTTGTTTGATGAATCCTGCTGTGTTCGCCTGTTCGTATTCTCTGCACGCGGCCACAAGTTTTGTGCGGTCGTGCGTTGCGAAAAAGGAGTCGAGACTTTCTCGCACGTTGTTTCTTTGCGGCGGTGCCGCGTATGAACTTCTGCTTGATTCGTAACATCCTCCCATATAATTCACCTCACGTGTTGTAGTATTTTGTCTGCTCGTTCTTGAACGCTCATGACTGGAAGGTGTATCAAGTTGTATCCGTATTCGCGATAAATTCCTGCAATGGTATGATGAACTCTTGCTGCTTGTTCAGGTGTTTCAGTGCGTTCGGCATCGTTGCGGTAAGGTAATTGGTCAAGCAGGAAGATGTGGGTGTATCTGTTGCGTGTTTGTAAGCGAGAAAGAGAAGAAGGAAGCACTACATTGCCCATTTTGCAGTAAGCGATGACATCAAGGACTCCTCTGTCGAGGAAGGCGTTGTCGGTTTGAATGCGGGCTTCAAGGTGGAGTTGTCGTTCTAAGACTAATTCTTCGAAGGCGGCGAAATTTGTCCAGGGCAGTTTTGCTGCGGTGGGGGTGTGGGCTTCGATCAATTTTTGTTCGAGAATGATCTGTCGCGCACCCTCCGGAACAATCTCATACCCGCGTCCAGCGAGTTCGTTGCACAATGTGCTTTTTCCCGTGCAGGGTCCGCCGATCAGTGCTGCTCTCACAGAAAGATTATATAGTTGTACAAAATATACTTATTATTGACAAGATAAAGGGAAGAGTGTTGTATGTTAACAAAGAATGTGCAAACAGTTATCACAGACGCAGTAAGAATCAAACCGCGAACAGTCCAAGAAGTTTCTCAATTAATAGAAAAGAATTGGCGCACGGCAGACCGCTACGTACAACAGATTGCTGAACAGACAGGACTCATAGCAGTCAGAACGTTTCGTGAAGGTAGTCAAGGAGCGCTCAAAGTAGTCTACTGGAATGCGTTAGACCGAGCTAAAGGTACAGCATACCAAGAACGTTTGTTGGAAAAGATTGAATCAGGAAGAAAAAAAGAGGATTTCTCTGCGTTTGATATTTACCAATTTGTTCCAGACCACAGCCGCAATGCAGTTGTTGAAAAGACAGAATTCTCGACGGAAAAGAGCATGCGTTATGACGAATTGTTAGGCAACACCAAACAACAACTCCTTCTCTTCTCAGGAAACCTCTCATGGATGGAACTCGGACAAAACATGACGAAAACAATGGAAACGTTGGCAAAAAAGAATGTCTCCATCAAAGTCTTAACAAGAGTCGACCTTACCTCAAAGAAGAACACAGAAGCTGCTTTAGCAATCAACCAGCGTGCCGGTTGGGATGCCGTTGAAATCAGACACTGCGAACAACCTTTGAGAGCCGCAATTATGGATGATCAACTTGCAAGCATGAAAGAAGTTTTATCCCCGCAACACATCCGTGAATTAAAAGAAAAGCTCTTTGTCTATTACCGAATCAGCGACCAAGACTGGGTTCTTTGGCTACAGAAAGTATTCTGGCATCTCTGGCAGCAGAGTATTGACGCAAAAACAAGGTTAGAAAGTCTCAAAACGCTTCAGAGCTAACCTTTATATACTAATTTAGACTGAGAAAAGGCTATGAAAAGAGGTGCATACACCAGCTTGTTCTTACTTCTCGCAATACTCTTGTTGGTTTTAGTGGGTTGTTCGAAGAAGGAATGCACGTTAATCAGTGATTGCACAAAGGCAGGTTATACCAGCACGTGTGTTGACAATACGTGTGTGCGAACTCCGATTCCGGGTGCTTGTGGTAACGGAAAGTGTGATACAGGAGAAAATGAGTGTTCTTGTGAATCCGACTGCGGTGTGTGCGCTGGCGCAGTTGCAGGCAGCACATTATTGCAAAAAACCTGTGATGGCGATGATGTTTGTACGGTTGGCGTTCCGATCACAAAAATCAAGCCAGTGAGTGTTACAAACACCATCATCAGTCAAGGAAACACGTTTAAAGTCACAACGACATTCAACCAGCCGTTTAATTTCAAGAAGGATTCATTTTCAACAAAACTTATCTTAGACAACATCGCAAATTTTGTTAGCCACATACGAATCACGAAGTATGAATTGTCAGGTGTGAACAAGGACAAGCAGAATGTTGTTTTGGCAAGCAAAGATGTGAACAAGCCTCTCAGCACAAGTACGTCGGTTGCGGACGACCTCCACCTCATGATGGAAACATCAGACTTGGAAGGAACGGTTACCAACCCAGTTCTCAAAGTTAACTATGAATATCTTTTAACACAAGGTTCAACCAGTCAGTTGAAGAATGCACAAATCATTAACCCGATTAAGGGCGTGAGTGTTGCGTGGGTGCTTCCGCCGGTTGATTATGACTGTCCGAAGGATTGCGATGATAATAACGCGGGCACGGCAGATATGTGTGGCGTCGAAACGCAGTTCTTCTGCGAACATACTCCGATTGCAAACGCATGCGGTAACTTCCAATGTGATAGTAATGAAAACCGTTGCACATGCGCTACTGATTGCGGCACCTGCTCAGGTAGTGCAGGGCAATATTTGGATATGGCCTGCCAAACAAATATCTGTATCAGCTCACTCAAATCAGGCGTGCAGATTACGCCTGTTTCGTTGTTTGATGACCGTAATATTGGCGCGTTTCGCTTGAACAATAGATATACGTACAATAAGCCGTTTGACACGGTGAATGATAGGATCAAGGCTGAATTTACGCTCTATGATATGCAAGCAACCGCGTCAGATGTGTCTATCGAGACGATTCGTGTGCTTGATGGCCAGCAGGAACTCGGATATTTGGTTGTAAACAGACAGTTAACTTCGGTCGGTCAGAGTTTCTTTGTTGATGTTCCTGTTACCAATGCTATGCGTCCGGAAGTGTCGCAGTACGCGACGTTGAGCGTTGCATTCTCGTACATGCAGAATGGCGTGTTGCGAAAGGGCACGTTTACGAAGCCGTTGGAAAAGATTACGTTCATTACGCCGGGAACAGTTTAATATGAACAAGCGAGGCATGGAACTGACGATCAGTTTCTTCGTGATTCTTATTTTGTCAGTGGTCATCTTTGCAGGCTCATTATACTTTCTCAGACAGTTCTACACCTCAACAGAATCCTTTAGACAAGCGATTGATCAAGAGACAGAGTCTGAGCTCCAAGCACTCATACGCGACGGCAATATCGTCGCAATCCCTCTAAACAAAGCAAAGATTGCGCAGGGTAAAGGGCAAAGTTTTTGGGTAGGCATTCAAAACGTGTTAGATGCGGAAAAACCGTTTGGTATGACGGTGGCGTTCAGCAAAGCATTCACGCAAAACGAGGAGCAAATTTTGGAAGCGGACCCGACGCATATCAATACGAATTGGGTATTATTCAACGCCGAGCCGCAGTTAATCAAGAATGGTGAATTCAAAGCCCTCCCTGTAAGAATCGTGGTCGGTACAGAAATAGGTAGCGGTATGCGCACCAAGCAGGGAACGTATGCGTTTAACGTGTGTGTTTGGGATGCTTCGTTTTCGTCCAGTCCGCCGAGTGATTGCGGTGCGTCTTCAAGTTATGATTTGCAGAACTGGTATACGAGCAAGATTTACAAGATATTTGTAGAAGTGCCTTAAAACAGAAAATTAAAATTACTTATTCTGCATTCCTTTGACAAAATCAGTCAAGACCTGTGCGGGGTTCTTTGACAAAACAATTCCTGAAGCGACCAAAATACCATCAACGCCGAGCTCAAACGCTTTTCGTACGTCTTCTCCAGTATGAATGCCTGCGCCGCAAAGGACAGGTACGTGAGCTTTGTTGGTGATGGACGTAATAAGTTCGGGTTCCGCAACGGAAACGGACATGGTTCCTCCAATCAACTCTGGAGGTTCAATGGCGAGGAAGGAAGGGCGTACTTCCATGACTTTTTTGGCGTTGACAAGATTATCCGCGCAAACAACGCTATCCATTCCGAGGCGTCGCAATTTCAGAACTGCCGCTTCAATGTTTGCGATAGGTATGCGCCATTCGGAATGATTCAGCAGGCTTCCTTTACCGCCTGCTTCAAGGATGGCTTCTGGGATAATCGCGCCAGTATGGGCTCCATAGGGTATGCCGTCAACGTGTTGCGCGAGTACTGGAATCCGAACAGATGATGCAACTTTGGCCAAGTCAAGTGCTTGAACGGCAACGCGTATGTCTGCAGAATACTCAACTGCCACCTGCTCACAAATTTTTGCTAATTTGAGTGCATTTATGCCTGAGGCTTCAGAATAGGTCTTAAAATTAACAATAATGACCTCTTTTCGCGGCATAAGAATGCTAGAGTGTGGTGGTTTTTAAAGGTTG
>CAYIEN010000017.1:0-16856 GCA_964362535.1 uncultured Methanosarcinales archaeon
TAAAGTAAAGCTTGACTTTATTGGTTACGAATCAGCGTTAGGCAAAAAGCCAAGTACCTTGTGGACGTTCGCGAGGTTAGGCGAACAAGAACCCGCAATTACGAAGTTCACGAAAAAGCCTTTTGGCGCGAAAGAAATCATCACCATTCTGCCAGAAAAATATTCATTTGAAGAGCGCGGTGTTTTGATGGCGGTAAAGAAGGCGTATCCGAAGCGAGAGAAGGATATGAGTTACGAATTCTTCAAAGAATGAGGTTGTTGCCTTTCGTCTTTTCTTGACGTAATCTTTATAAAGCGTTCTCGTGGTTAGTCGGATATCAATGGGAGTGTAGCTCAACCTGGCTAGAGCATCTGACTCTTAATCAGAGGGTTGGGGGTTCAAATCCCCTCACTCCCGTATCAACGGGATGAGGCTCGCACGACTTTGTCGGGCGTTTGCCTCACTCCCGTTCTTGTTGCTACGCGTTAAATCGCGATCTTATTCTTCAAAGAATTCGTAACTCATATCCTTCTCTCGCTTCGGATACGCTTTCTTCACTGCAATCAAAACGCCCCGTTCTTCCATCGAGTATTTCTCGGGCAAGATAGTAATGATTTCCTTCGCGGCAAAAAGTTTCTTTGAAAACTTCGTGATTGCGGGTTCTTGTTCGCCTAACCTCGCGAACGTCCAGAGCGTGCTTGGCTTTTTTCCTAATGCTGATTCGTAACCGATGAAGTCGAGTTTTACCTTTTGTTTTTTTAGATTCGCAATAAACACTTTCTCGTTGAACTTCTTCTTCGTTTTGTCGTCAATAAGTGCGCACGTCACAAAAGACTTTTTCGCTTGCTTAAGCTCTTTGATAACCTGTTTGTAAATAGCAATGCCCTGCAGTTGCTCGTCGCCAAACAATTCGCCAGCGCGCATATGCGCAACCTCAATATTCACGTCAGCCATATTGTGCAGAAAGAACACGCGCTATTTAAAACTAAATGAAAAAAGAAAATAAGAAAAAGTTACTTGCCTGATTTTCTGATGTTCGGCAAATACGGAGTGCCTTCGACACGCGCCTGCACGGCTTCAATTTCGCCTGCAGAAGCGCTGCCCTCATACGCACGATCCTGTTTGTTCAGCTCGGCTTCAACCGAAGAAATACCTAGATTTCGTTTGTCCTGTGCACCCAACGCACTGAGCTCGACAAAAACCGGCCCGTTCCGCGGCTTTGTTTTGCGCGAACTGACAATCTCTTCTGCCTTTGCAATCAACGCTTCATTCAGGACGTGTCCCAAATCAACGCTTGCCGTGCCCTGCGACGCGTCAAGCTCCTCAGGAATCTGCACGAACTCAACCGGCTTTGCAACAGGAGAACTACCATACTCCTTACTCAATTCCTTACCTACTGAGAAACCCTTTGCTACAATACTTGCATTCACATAAATTGGCTGTTTGTCTTCACTCATAAGCTCACACACCTCCGACACTCCTGCCGGAAACTCATAGTAATGCACCACTCCTTTTAAAGATTGGGCTTCAGAAAATGAACCATTTTCGTCGAGCCAAAAGTGCATTTAAATACGTTTAAAAGGTCTATAACCCTATTTTACAACAGAAAGACTTATAAAGAATCAACCGCGTAAATATGCTAAAGGGAGTGGTCAATTTACCGTCAATAAAACTCACATGACAGACAAACCTAGCGAATACGGTGCAAGCTCCATCCAAGTACTCGAAGGAATGGAAGCAGTCAGAAAAAGACCCGGCATGTTCATTGGCTCAACCGACGCCCGCGGACTGCACCACATGGCCTACGAAGCCATCGACAACTCCATTGACGAAGCATTAGCGGGCTATTGCAACAAAATCAAGCTCATCCTCAGAACAGACCATTACGTCACCGTAGAAGACAACGGAAGAGGCATCCCCGTTGATATCCACCCGAAGTTCGGCATACCTGCACTTACTGTTGTAATGACGATTTTGCACGCAGGAGGCAAGTTCGACAAAAACACTTACAAAGTCTCTGGTGGACTGCACGGCGTCGGCATCACCGTAACAAACGCGCTTTCTGAGCGATTGATTGTGCACGTCAAACGTGACGGATTCATGTGGCGCCAAGAATTCAAACAAGGAAAGCCCACAACCGAATTAGAAAAGCTCGGTCCTGTGAACAGCACCGGAACCGCCATCACGTTCAAACCCGACTTCACCATCATGGAACAAGGAGACTACTCCTTCGACACTCTCACGAATCGACTTCGCGAATTAGCATTCCTCAACAAAGGAATCGAAATCACCATCCGCGACGAGCGTGTCGATCCGGTCAAAGAACACATCTTCAAATTCAACGGCGGCATCAACGAATTTGTCGAGCACCTGAACAAGAACAAACAAAAAATCGGCAAAGTATTCTACGTCGACAAAGAAGCAAGCGAACACCGCATCGAAGTCGCCATGCAATACACTCTCGATTATAACGAAACTGTTTTTACATTCGCAAACAACATCAACACGCCCGAAGGCGGAACACACTTAACTGGCTTCAAGTCCGCGCTTACTCGAACGATTAACAGCTATGCTGAGAAACACAAATTGCTCGACGGCGCAGAGAAATTATCCGCCGAAGACGTACGAGAAGGATTGACTGCAATTATTTCCGTTAAAGTTCCTAATCCCCAATTCGAAGGACAAACTAAACAAAAGTTGGGCAACAGCGAAATCAAAGGCATCGTCGACTCAGTTGTTTCTGATGCTCTTGCCACTTACTTTGAAGAAAATCCATCCAACGCAAAACTCATCGTAACAAAGTGCAATGAAGCAAGCCGCGCACGCGAAGCCGCACGCAAAGCAAGAGAATTAGTCCGACGCAAAGGAGCACTTGAGTATTCCACGCTTCCTGGCAAACTCGCAGACTGCGCATCGCGCGATCCTGCATTATCCGAAATCTTCCTCGTCGAAGGAGACTCTGCAGGCGGTTCAGCCAAACAAGGCCGCAACAGAGAATTCCAAGCGATTCTTCCGTTGAAAGGAAAGATCTTGAACGTCGAAAAAGCGCGACTCATCAAGGTTTTGCAGAACGACGAAATCGGCACGATGATCACCGCAATGGGAACTTCGATTGGCGACGAATTTGACATTGCAAAATTACGATACCACAAAGTCATCATCATGACCGACGCAGACGTTGACGGAAGCCACATCTCGTGTTTGCTGTTGACGTTCTTCTACCGCTACATGCCCGCACTGATTGAGCAAGGCAGAATCTTCTTGGCAATGCCTCCGCTCTACAAATTGCAGCGCGGCAAATCCTCACGCTACGTTTACACCGATGCTGAAAAAGAAGCCGCACTCAAAGAAATGGGCGACAACGTCGGCATCCAACGCTACAAAGGTCTCGGAGAAATGAACCCGCAACAATTGTGGGAAACCACCATGGACCCGACCTTGCGTTGCTTGAAACAAATCACGATCGAAGATGCCGTCGCAGCAGGCGAAACGTTCACCATTCTGATGGGCGACGAAGTCGAACCCAGAAAAGACTTCATCCTGGCGCACGCATTAGACGTCAAAGAATTGGATGTTTAATCCCTCCCTTCACGACAAAGCTTCACCGATAGCTTTTTAAACCCCCTCTAGTCCTCTCACGATACATGGCAAAACCAGTTGCGAAGCAGCAAATCGTCAAAAAGGTCTGGGTACCTATTCTCGCCCCGAAAATCTTCAACGACACCTTAATCGGCGAAAGCTTCCTCGCAGACCCGAACGCAGCTATTGGCCGTATTGTCACGGTCAGCATGACAACGTTGACAAACGACATCCAACGCCAACACATCAACCTCAGCTTCAAAATCAACGGCTTAACGAAGGATGCCTTGACCACCGATTTGGTCAGCTACCAGTTCAGCCCGAACAGCATCAAGCGATTCGTTCGAAAAGCACGCTCAAAGCTCGATGACAGCTTCACCGCCGTCACTGCCGATGGCAAAAAAATCCGAATGAAGCCCTTGATGGTCACCCGCGGCAAAACCACCGGCGGCGTTCAGGCAGCACTCATCAAAGGCGCACGCGCATTCCTTTCAAACCAATTGGCTAAGATCAAACTCGAACAGTTCTGGACCGACATGGTCTCGCACACATTGCAGAAACAGCTCAGCGATTCTTTGCGAAAGACGTACCCGTTGAACATCTGCGAAATCCGATGGGCCACGATTGAAGGCGAAGGAATTCCTCCTGCCGTTATCGAAGACGCCGTTGTCAAAAAGGAAACACCCATCGATGACGCAGACATTGTCGAAAAAACCGAAGAAGTCCTCGAAGAAGCAATCGTCGACGCAGAACGAATTGGACAATAATTCTTTTCAATTTACGTTCCCTTTTATCTTCTTCCCCACACCGTACTCGTTCCTTGCAGTCTTTGAGTCGACGTAAACTTGGAGCCTAACGTCACTTCAAAGACTACCGGTGCAGCAACAACGTGAAAAGAGAAACGTGTGGAGACGGAAGACTTTTATTCTCCAATCACTAAATCACCACTATGACTCCTATGAAAGAAATTGGAAGTATTCTACTGGCTAGCGCAAAAGACGCAGCGAAAAAACTCGACCGGCCGTCAATACGTCTACTCAATAATCTTCGAGCAGTCATTACTGAATGCGAGAAAGACCGAAAGAAAATCATAGAAGAACGTATTGACCAACTCCACAAAATTGTTCAACACGCGTACAACGGAACACCGACTCCCAACCAATACCAAATTGCATTCGGTTTAGTTGAACCTCAACTGCGCGGCGCAATTCTCGATGCAAAGTTTGCAAAACCGAGATCATTTCCCGTCAACTACCACGCCTCGCACGCTTACGGAATCTACTGAACATGACCATCATCGGACAAGGAGCGGAAGCGATTGTTTCTCGCAAAGGCAAAACTGTTTTGAAAGAAAGAATTGCTAAAACGTATCGCCATCCGACGCTTGATTTGACTCTTCGTAAGTCACGAACACGACGCGAAGCCACCATTCTTGAAAAGCTTGCAAAGCTTGACTTTCCTTCTGTTCGACTGATTGCGATGGATGACCAAACAATGACGCTGACGCTTGAACACGTCAACGGCAAAAAAGTTCGCGATGTGTTGAATTCCAAGAATCTGAAATTGTGCCGCGAAATAGGCGAAGACGTTGGCGTATTACATTCGCACAACATCATCCACGGCGACTTAACCACAAGCAACATGATGCTCACCGACAAGATTGTGTTTATTGACTTCGGATTGAGCTTTGTTTCCCACAAACCCGAAGACAAAGCCGTCGACTTACACTTACTCAAGCACGCTTTAGAAAGCGCACACCACGCCCTTTACGAAGCTGCTTTGAAAGAAGTCATTCTCGGCTACAAAAAAGGAAATCCCTCCTGGAACGAAGTATTTACTCGCTTAGAAACCGTCGAAAAACGCGGAAGAAACAAAAAGTAAAAGAAAATAATTATTCTTAACGCATGTGCTCTTTGTAAGCAGATTTTTTGCCATCCGTAAGATTTGCTTCTCCGTTAGTAATACGTGAATACTGACGTTCCGACCGAAGCTCATACTTGTTCTTACGGGTCGGGCGCTCAAAAACCACTTGGTTCTTTTTCGCATCATTTGCATGCATACACGTGACTGCTTTATCTCCAACAACATACTTCTTGCCGCACTCGCACGTTACCGTCGCGGACGGAAATTCAGAAGTAAATTGAGGCAAATAGTGCGTCTTGCTTGTCGCAACACGGTCACCCAGCTCAAACATTTCCGTTTCTTTACCCGGAAAATCCACCGTAATACACTTCGTCGCCACTGCTGTTTCTAAGTTTGTCATGTCTTCACACTCACTCCCACTCACGGGAAACTCTTAGACGTCAGAAGGGGGTTTAAAAGGCTTACTCAATTCTACGCAAGAAATAATCATTAAAGTACTTTCTCAACCGCACACCCATTTGAAAAACAGCAACCTTCTGCTTTTTTTGATAAGCAATAATCTTATGTTCTTCCTGCACAACATAACACACCCCGGGAGAGTAATGAATCGAGGGATGCACCCATTTATTCTTAGGTGCAGACACCGAAATCTCATCATTCACTGAAGAAAACATAGCGTGCGTTTCTGCATCAAAAAACGAACCACTCACTCGCAACAACAATGTCAAGTCTTCACTCATAGATGAGGCTAGGGGGATTTGAACCCCCATCTGACGAACCCCAATCGCCAATCCTACCAAGTTGGACTATAGCCCCGATATTACTTTTCGTTGATACGAGGGGATGTAGTCTTTTCCGCAACAGCGGATTCAGACTATAGCCCCAATACTCTCAAAACGCCGAAACTTCATTTATAAAGGTTTGTGTAGGAACTGAAACAAAAACTGTAGTCGCAAAGTCTTTATGAATAAGCAAATGCGCTTCCGTTTTGAGGTATCAAGAAGCACGCTACAAAACATTCTGCCAAGTCAAATTCGAAGGGCACTAAAGTTTCTTGTACTTCAACAACAACGAATTCGTGACAACACTCACTGAACTTAATGCCATCGCGCCACCCGCAAGAATAGGTGAAAGCAACCAGCCAGTGAGCGGATAAAAAACGCCTGCAGCAATGGGAATGCCGATGCAGTTATACACAAGCGCCCAAAACATGTTTTGACGAATCTTGTTCATGGTTTGACGGCTCAACGCGATAGCTTTCGGAATGTCACGCAAATCGTTGCGCATCAACACAATATCTCCCGTTTCCAACGCAACATCAGTTCCTGAACCCATTGCGATCCCGATATCTGCTTGCGCAAGTGCTGGAGCATCATTTATGCCGTCGCCAATCATGGCGACGCTTCCTTTCTGTTGGAGTTTTTTGACGATGGCTGCTTTTTCACCAGGCAAAACTTCCGCAAATACGTTTGTGATGCCTGCCTGTTTTGCAATCGCTTGCGCAGTGCGTTCGTTGTCGCCCGTGACCATGTAAACGGAAAGTCCGAGGGAGGTGAGTTTGTCGACGGCTTCGCGTGAGGTTTCTTTGAGTACGTCTGCGACGGCGATCAATCCAAGGAGTTTTTTGTTGGCGGCGAGAAGCATGACTGTTTTTCCCTGTTCTTCGAGCGCACAAATCTGTTTCTCAAACGGCTTCGTGTTTGCTTTCGCGTTACGCATGAGTTTTCGGTTGCCGAAGTAGTATGTTTTGCTGCCGAGCGTTGCAGTTACTCCGTGGCCCGGTATGGCTTTGAAGTGCGAAACTTTAGTGAGTTTGTTTTTGCCTGCTTTCTTGACGATGGCTTGCGCCAATGGATGTTCGCTGCCGTGTTCGATGCTGGCAACGTCGATAAGGAGTTGTTTTTCTGTTAAGGTAGAAAGCGAAATGATGTCCGTTACTTCAGGGGCGCCTTTTGTGAGCGTTCCGGTCTTGTCAAACAAAACATGCTGAATCTTGTGCGTGGTTTCAAGAACGTCTCCGCCTTTAATCAAGATTCCTTGCTGCGCTCCTTTACCCGTACCAACCATGATTGCTGTCGGTGTCGCCAAACCAAGAGCGCACGGGCAAGCAATAACCAAAACAGAAACTGCCGCGATGAGTGCGAATGAAAACGTACCGTAGAACATCCAGGTGATAAATGTTCCAATTGCTATCACGATGACGACTGGTACGAAGTAGGAAGAGATAGTGTCCGCAAAGCGCTGGATGGGTGCTTTTCGTCCTTGTGCGTCCTCAATAAGCTTAATGATATTCGCGAGCGTTGTATTCGCGCCGACTTTTTTTGCCGTCATGTGCAGCACGCCGTTCTTGTTGATGGTGCCGCCGATGACAGCGCTGCCTTTTGTTTTGTCAACAGGCATGCTTTCGCCGGTGATCATGCTTTCGTCAATGGAAGATTCGCCTGCGATGATGGTACCGTCGACCGGTATTTTTTCGCCCGGACGAACAATAAGCACATCGCCTTCTTTGACATCATCGACCGGAATCTTGACTTCTTTTCCGTTGCGGAGAACAGTCGCGATTTTGGGCGAAAGCTGCATGAGTTTTTCGATCGCAGCACTTGTTTTGCCGGTTGCGCGGGCTTCAAGGAATTTACCAAGCAACACGAGCGTGATGAGTACTGCAGAAATTTCGAAGTATTGCGCTCCGCCAACGATGAGTGCGTAAACGCTGTATAGATAGGCAGCGGTCGTTCCGAGGGCAATTAACGAATCCATATTTGCTGATTTGTTTTTGAGCGCGGTCCACGTGCCGCGATAGAAGTCCCATCCGACGTAGAACTGAACCGGGGTGGCGAGTGCGAAGAGAATGTAGACTGCACCCATGAGTTCGTAGCCAGTGTATAAGATGCCGTCCATCATGAAGAACATGCCGATGATGAATGCGGGGACGGAGAGCGCGGTGCTGATGAGTAATCGTTTTTTGAGCGCGTTGATGTCGCCTTCGTGCTGCATGCTTGCGTGGTCGTGTCCAGCCATACCACTTTGTGCGGGTTCTGCTTTGTAACCTTTGGCGGTGATGACTGCGATGAGTTGTGTTTCCGTAACGGCAGTGGTGTGGTCGATGGTAGCTTTTGCAATTGCGTAGTTGACGTTCGCATTGGTGACACCGGGCGTTTTGGTGAGCGCTTTCGTAATGAGTGTCGCGCAACTTGCGCAGTGCATGCCGCTAATTGAGAGGGTGGTTGTGGTCATCGTCGTAACACTCCGAGATTGATGGATAGCAGAATGATAAGTGCGATTTGGATTTCAACACCGTTGAAGGGCAACATAGTCCATGCAAAGGTGATTCCGAACGCGCCAAGCAAGAGCGGAAGAATGCTTGCGGTGCAAAGGGGGCAGACGCCAATGATTAATCCCGCGACCGAGGCGGAGCATGCGGCCGTGACATTTTTTAGTTGTTTGTGTTCATGATATTTGATGTATGCGTAGACCATGTTGATGGCGACGAGCGCGGCAATAGTAATCGAGAGGAATAACGAGCCGAGAAGCAAGGACCAGTTAATCGTGTCTAAATAATAAGGGATGGAGAGAAGTGTGGTGGTAAAATTACTCAGTAATACGTTGAGGAGTAAGTACGCGAAAAAGATGCCGAGCGTCCACCAAATGTATGGTTGTTTGAATGCGCGTTTCATGCGACGATAAGGGTGCCTCTACCCATACCCATACTGCAGGTAAAGACGAATGTTCCTGCTTTCTGCGGGGTGAACTCAATCGTGTCGTGGCCTTCGCTGAAATAGCCTGAGACTCCGAGTTCGGGAACTCTGAATGAGCGGTAACATCCAGTAATACGCTTGAGGTCTGCGCGGATGCGGAGTGGAACGCCGACTTGTGCGTTGATGACGTCAGGAGCATAGTTAAACTTGCCCCAGCTAAGCAGAACTTCTCCGTCAACCGATGGCGTACCAGAGAGTGTTGGCGCGGGCGCGATGCTGGTAGTGATTTCTTGGAATGCAAACCAGACAAGTGTGAGTACAAAGAGTCCGGCGATGCTGATAACCCAGTAGTTTTGTTTCATCCGAATACTCCCAGTTCAGCAATGCCTGTTTTTGGCCCATACACAATAATCGCGGTGAGTATTCCTGTTGCGATAAGGCAGTAGGCAAAGAATGTCAGGAAAGGAATTGGTTCCGGACGTACATTTTTGTCTTCGACGGCTTCTTCGTAAAGCATGTAGGATAGACCCCACATGATGCCGAGGTTGATGATGAAGAAGAAGGGCATGAACCAGAGGAGATGGTCGACGCTGAGCATGAGTCCAGTCATTGCACCCATGATTCCACCCATCATGCCCGCCATTGCACCCTCAAGCAATCCCATAATTCCGCAGCACCAGCCATTTTTGACGCCAACTCCAACGGCGATAAGCATACCAAGCAGACTTCCCCAAAAGAGACCGTTTGTTGCGCCGATGATGGTGCCGAGCATCATTCCCGTTTGCATGCCGAAGGTCATTCCGATCATCATGCCGACCATCATGGTTACTTTTGCGCGGTAGGCTTGGATGTGCCACATGGCCGCACCGATGCTGATGACGGCGATGTCGAGATAAATAAGCCAAGCAGCGTAGTTTTGCAGAAAGTCAGGTATGCGTTTGAAAAATGCAAAATAGGCAAGTGTTTGCGCGGCAAGGAGGAGGAAAAATGCAAACAACGAGTATTTCGGGATTTTGTGTTCGACAGTGTATTTGTGCTTGTTTTCGCGGAAGTCTCGAAATCGTTCTTTGAATGTTTTACGTTCGAACGGTTCGGTGTTGGCGCGGAAACCTTTGCTGCGGATGGTTGCGAGGATTGTTTTGATGGAGGTTTTTGTTTGATCGTATTCGACGTCGACGGAGCTGTTGGTGAACTGGACGGGTGCTGCTTCGATGGTGTGGAGGGCTTTGGTGATGATTTTGTTGCAGCTTTCGCATTCGATGTCTGGACAGTATACGGTGGTTTTCATGTTGCCTCGTAGCCTTCAGTTTTGATTACTTTGATGATTGCTTCTTTTGTTCCACTGTATTCACAAGTAAGCGCTGCTTTCTTTGCTTTTGTATCGAGCTTCATCGCGATGTTGGTCACGCCTAAGTCGGTGAGTGCGTCGGTGATGAGCATAACGCAACTGTTGCAGTGGGGTCCGTTAATGGTTAATGTTTGTTTCACGTTTTAGCACTCCTTACATAGTTTTGAGCAGTACGCAGCCATGTGAGAATCCATAAGTTTGAGAACGGGAGTGATGGTTTTGTGGTTGAGCGTGTAGACGCGTTCTTTGCCTTGCTGTTCGTCAAAGACAAATCCGCAGAGTTTGAGGCGTTTAAGATTGTGCGACACCGTGGCTTGTTTTAAGCCAGTTTTTTCGCAGATGGCGCCGACGTGAAGCGGTTTGTCAAGAAGTGCGTGCACGATATCAAGGCGGTATTGATTAGCTAAAGTGCCGAAGAACTGCCGGTACGGTTGTCGTAAGCTGACGCGCATTTGTTTTTCCATCACACATCGTTATGTTACATTATGTGTAAATAACATATGATGAAAATAACCAATATATAAATGTTGTGAAACAGAAGAAAAAAAAAGAAAAACAAAATACAATTACTTCTTCAGCGCTTTTTTCCGTTTCCTTCGCAGATCACGATGCACTCCGTGCGGCGTATCATGAATACAACAACCCATACCTAACACCCGAACGCGTTGTCAATCGGACACGCAGTTGAACTGTTCGTAATTTCTTTTTTGCCCGGCTCCACACCTGACGCGACATAGTCTTCTGCGTTCGTCAATGCCCACTCATGCGCGTGATTCCACGCAGTCCAGTCATACTTCCAATCATTCCAGCCAATGCCGAGATGCTTGACGTAAAGATCGTGTTCTGCCAACATCTTGCCGACCTTTCTTCCCGTCATGCACGGCGTGCTGTAACAGTACACAATGACGTCCTTGTCTTTTGGCAACGCTGCAAACGCGCCGACAATTCTGTCAACCGCACCATAATCAGAATGGTCCTTATCCTTATACGCCGGAATATTGACCGCTCCAATGATGTGCTCTTGTTCGTATTCTTCCTGACTGCGAAGGTCAACAAGAACAAAAGACTCATCGCCCTTATCCATCATTTTGCGCAAACCGTGCGGAGAGACATACACGGCGTTCTCGACCGCGTAGAACTCCTCAATAAGCTCCTCCTGCGATGGCGCGTTAAAATCCGCCGCAACATACCCCGCAAGACCTCCACAAAGAATGCTCACCACAATAACAGCAACGAGTTTTTTCATCACATCACCTAAGCTTTTCAAACGATGTAAAGTTTTTATAGTTGTAGTATCCTCAAGGAAACCATGTACCAACGCAACTGCCCCATCAGCACCGCAATCCTGCCATTAAACTCGCGCTGGACTCTCCCTTTACTTGTCGAGCTCGCTCAACATGACGCAACATTTGGAACACTCAAGCGCGCACTCAAACCCATCACGTCAAAAACACTCACCGCGACACTGAAGAAATCCCGCATGGCTACGTACGTAACAAAAGACAGCACCACCCACCACCTCACCGCGCACGGCCAACAATTCCTTCACGTCATTCTTCAGCTTGACAAAAACGACTCATGCCGACAGTGCAGCGGCGCAAGAGTTTGCCTAACTAACACTTCTTCCCGAAATACACAAGCCCAACCGCACCCAGCACGAAAAGAATAATCCCTGCGTAAATGTACGTCACGTGGTCACCACTCGCGAAACCGACCGCATGATGGATCGCGTGCGGTGAAAATGCTAACGCCAGACCAAGAAACGTGACAATAATTGCGATGCGATACCAGATTGCGTGTTTCTTCATAAAGCACCTAAAAAAAGAAATAAAAAGAAAAAAAATCAGGTTTTTAATCCGCGAACTTGTAAACTGCCAAGCTCACAACACCAATTGCGATGTGCAACCAGTGAAATGCGGTATTGAAACCAAGCCATGCAGTAACAGCGCTCAAGTACGGCACAAATCCCATAATTCCAACCAAGAGTGCGATGACTCCGAGAATCATGTTCGTGCTCTTACCTGCCTTCCAAAAGACAAGCGCGCCACCAAGCAAGTGGACAATATTAGAGTACGTATTTACTCCAAACAAACCAAACAACGGGCTCGTCATGAAAAAGCCCAGAATACCTACCAATGCGACAACCGCACCGATAATTTTACTGTATGTGTTATTGACGTTTGCGATGGCAAACACCTCCTTTTGTAATACGACGCATTAGACAGAATTCGATTATAAATGTTTGCCCGGGATTTATATATAGGACATAAGGGATAATGCCGACATTCACTGTGCTGTTCTACGAAGAAATACTATTACGGATGCTTCTTTCCCGCGGCAATCATAGTGACTGCCTTCTCAACACGGAGTTTTCGAGCTTCCTTGTCTGCGGAGGATACCCAACCACTAAAACCTCTTTTTTCTATTGCATCTAATTCGCTCCACTTCGCCTTTGCCTTCGCATTCGTTCCAAGAGCCCTGTAGAAATCCATTGGCACAACTGCATAACAACACGGACGACTCATACCCTTCACCAACTTATCAATCGCAATCCTGATTCTTCTTTTCCTCGTTTCTGCTTGCTTGGCCGTCTCAATCCAACTAATAAAATCCATACGAGAAACAAGCGTAAGATCCGCCCACCGCTCCTTCGCAACAGAATTAGCAGACAACGCTTTCTTCAAATCCACAGGCACAGTTGGCTCAGTCACGCATTTCTTTACGCCAAAGAAGTTTATAAATGTAGTTAGCAGAAACCTTTATAAAACAACATGAGTAAACCTCCAATATGATGGCAGTTGATTGTATTCATTGTTAGCATACCCTTCTCCAACGTAGTTTCAAGCTCAAACACTTCCTCTTCAGCGAGGAGTCTTCATAGAAAGAATCATTGGTGGCTATAGTTTAGTGGCAGAACGCGCGGCTGTGGCCCGCGTGACCCGAGTTCGATTCCCGGTAGCCGCCCTCTTGTTCATTTACAGAGTTAGGAGTATCGTTATGCTTCGAAATTACGATGACTCAAAGCCTGCAGGTGCAGCAACAACGTGAACAACAGACGTGCGGGGACTGCAAACAACTCGCAAATGCTTATAAAGAAAATCAACAATTGAGAACACAATGACCTATCAACCAGTTAAAGGGATGGAAGACTTTTATCCCGAAAAGAAAGCAGTACTCGAATCAATCTTTACTACGTTGAAAACTTCTGCGCGCAGGTTCGGCTTCCAAGAAGTCGGCAGCCCCGCGATGGAGTCCATCCAGCTCTTAACCGCCAAATCAGGCGAAGAGGCAAAAAGCCAAATCTTCACGCTCGAAAAACGCGGAACTGATGAGATTGGTTTGCGCTTCGACTTGACTGTTCCTATTACTCGTATGTTTGTGCAAAAACAAAAAGCAATACCAAAACCCGCAAAATGGTTTGCTCTCGACCGCATGTGGCGCTACGAAGCACCGCAAAAAGGTAGATCCCGCGAATTCTATCAGCTCAGCGTTGAACTCTTCGGCAGCGCTCGACCCGAAGCAGACGCAGACGTCATCTGTCTGGCAATCGACTGCCTGAACAGCTTTGGCTTGCGAGAAAAAGACTTCATGGTCCGCATCAACAACCGCAAACTCTTGGAAGGATTGTTGTTGCAGTATGGTGTTGGAAAAACACAATTGGAAGCAATCACCAGCATCATCGACAAAAAACTCAAAGTCGAACCCGAAGAATTCCTCAAACTCTTACTTGACGCAGGATTAACCCAAGAAGTCGCAGACAAAGCAATCCTGATCGCAAACCAGCAAGGACCCGCAGCAACCGCACTCGCCGTCATCAAGAAACTCGCAACAAGCAGAGAAGCAGTTGAAGGTTTAGCCGAACTGGAAAACGTCATTGCGCTTTTGCCTTCACCATACTTAACGATTGATTTGAGTCTGGCGCGCGGATTGGCATACTACACGGGAACCGTGTTCGAGATTTCCGACCGAGAAGGCAAGTTCCGCGCCATCGCAGGCGGCGGACGCTACGACAATTTGGTCGAACTGTTCGGCGGCGAAAAGTGCCCCGCAACAGGATTCGCAATCGGAGACAAAACACTCTGGCTCTTACTCGAAGAAAAAGGCAAACTCCCCGAAGTACGACCCGGACCTGATTATTATATTGTCACCGTCTCAGACGAACTCAGACCCGAAGCAGTCAAGCTGGCTGCAAAGCTCAGCAGAACCCATTCCTGCGACATCGACCTCATGGGCCGCAAATTCATGAAACAACTTGAATACGCAAACAACATCGGCGCAAAGAACGCCATCATCATCGGACAAAAGGAATTGACTGAACGCAAAGTAAAAGTCAAAGACATGAAAACCGGCGTCGAAACATACATGGACATCTAGATACCTTCTTTTGTATTATTCTCCACCGCAATAATGTTTTTAAACTCCTGATTCTCTGTCTGCCCTGTGGGAAAAAAGGGTGATGTTAATCAAATAGTAGTTCCGCCTTCACTACCGTATTCTCTCGAACAAATCCACGACAAAATCACCACCTACCGCGCAAACCATCCCTGGACGTGGTCAGGCATCCAAAACAATAGCGCTGAAGGCAAAACACTCTACAACATTCTCTACAATCTTGCCCGCCACAACACCGAAACCCGCAACGTCAGCACACTCGTCACAAAGCTCGGCGTTCCTTTCGAACGGTGGGACTCGGAAGAACACCAAAAAGAACGATTCATCACCACCTTCAAAGACTTCCACAAAAACGGAATCCGCCCGTCAAACGAAGTCACCACCCACAATCGAGACCTCCACCAACGCGCAACACGCTTTTACGGCAGTTACGCCGCCGCCATCGACGCCATCTTCGGCGAAGGCACCTACCTCGCCACCTCCCTCCGCGTCCAAAAAGGAACCCTCAACCACAAACCGCTCATTACCTCCGTCAGCAAAGAACTCGCAAACCGCTTTGAACAGCAAGGATACGTCTCCTACCACCAACTCGCAGACACCAACAGCACCCTCTTCCTCAACCTCTTTCGCGCGCTCAAAATAACTCCCGGCAGAAAAAAGAAAGACTACACCACCTTCCTCAAACAGTACGTCATCCCCGAACTCAAAAAACGCGGACACGACGAAGAACAAATGAAACGATTCAGGCCGCCCGCAAAAGGAGCTGAAGACACCGGACCCATCGGACTCATAGGCGAACTCTTCTCCTTCGCATACCTCTACTTGACAGGACAACAAAACCTAACTCCTGCGTTTACCCACGGATTTCCACGCCTCCAACTCTACGCCCCCCACAACATCAGCAGAAAATCAGAACCGACCGGCAAAACCTTCCCCGACATCGCGCTCGAACACCGCACGCACTGGAACATCCACGAAGTCAAAGCCGGACTCTACCTCCCTCTCTCCGCAGCACAACGCATACTCACCAAATACCACAATGACACTCTCGACCCCATCCGCGAATTCGACGGCACCAAACCCGCAAAACTCACCACCGTACACATCCACACCACCGGCATCGCACCCTCCGCAGAACAACTCCTGCGCGACGCACAACTCAAACTCCTGCTGCCTGATGACTTCCGCGAAACCTTCCCTTCCAACCTTCGCGCACTCTACGACACATTCCTGCAAGAACCACTCTACGCCTCTCGCACAAACTTACGTTCCACAGTTGAAGCAGCCGTTCTCGAAATCGTTCCTGACTCTGTCAGACAAGTCATCAACGCATCCTTAGAAGAACGACTCGAACCAGAAACCACCGACGCAGCCTTCTAAACCTATACTCCATATATCGAAACCTATTAAAGCACGAACAACTCCATTCTCTTCACTAGGGAATTATCCCTTATACGAGGTAAACCACTATGGCAATGTTAGGCGGAATTATAACCGTTATTTTCGGAGCGCTCGTCATCGCGTTCCCCGGCGTATTACGATGGACAGTAGGCAGCTACTTGATTCTCATCGGACTATTGACCGTACTGAACGTACTGTAAGGCTACTTTCCTTTTTTGTTCTTTTTTTCTCCTTTATTCTTCACCCACAAGCTTTAAAAAGACCATTTTGTAGCCTGAAGAACGTGAGTGAAGACAACATAGTAAGCAATGCTGACATCATCAGAATGAGTCAGAACATGGAACAGTACGGCATCGGACTTCTCATAAAAGCAGGACCCAAACCCGCCCCGACATCAGCAGTCTTCACAACACCCTCCACCGTCAAAACACTCGAACAAGTCTCCGAAGAACTCACCTACGAACGAGAACACGGCCACCCCAAACCCGCATACGTCGCACCCATCGTCAACGTCCTACTCGGCAAAACCGCATTGTCCTCACCTAATACAACAACACCCTCCGCCAGCCTCGGCTCACGCATGATGGGCAGCGTCATG
>CAYIEN010000018.1:0-10028 GCA_964362535.1 uncultured Methanosarcinales archaeon
GCTGGTGAATGTTATTAGTTCGTTGCCGATTCAGGGTTTTGCGGGGTTCGGAACAATAGAAGCTATTTGGGCGGGTGTGTTGGCGGGGTTGGGAATTCCATTTGTTTCAGGAGTCGCTGCAGGTTTGTTGATTCACGTTGCAAATTTAGCATATACTGCAATTGTAGGTATGTATGGCGGTATGCGCGTTCTCAGCTGGCAAAGAAAGTAGACTGTTCACTGAATTTTGCAACATCGCTTGCATACGGGCGGCAATGCTTGGCGTTGGAGAAGGTTTTTTCGGAAATCTTTGACTTCTTCTGAGTTCCATAATTGAGCGAGAGGGGTGTCGATGAGCGATCCCGAGGGTTTTTTGATGAGATGGCAAAAGACGAGGTTGCCTCGAGGGTCGATGCGTGCGGTCATGAGGTGTCCGCACACGATTTTGTGCTTGAGGACTTTTCCTTCGTAAAAGTCTTTTTCGAATGTGTCTGCTGCGATGGGTTCTGATTGAAATCCGATGCCGTGTTTTTTGGCGATGGCGCGCAATGTTTTTTTGACGGCTTCAACTTCTTCGAAGCTGAAATCGTAATCTCTTTCTTCTTTTGCCCAGACCGTAACGGCACTCATGGGAATTTTAAGCATTTCTGCGGTGACTTTGACTTCTGCGGCGGTGTTGAACATCTGGTATTCGACGCTGTAGTTTGTGATGTATGGAGCGAGCATTTCGAGGAGTTCGGGCAATTCCTTGATGTTTTGTTTGGTCATGACGCTGTTGACGCCGACGTGTTTGAAGCGTTTGTTCATGAGTTTGATGACAGAGACTGATTTGTCGAACATTCCTTTGCCACGGATGGAGTCGTGCGTGTCACGCAATCCGTCAATAGAAATGCCGATGTTTTTGAGATTGGGAAGTGCAAGCATTTCTTCGACTTTTTCGGGGTTGAGGAGTGTTGCGTTGGTGAGCAGGCCGACATCGATTCCTTTTTCGCCAAGGTATCGTACGATTTCGAGCATGTCTGTTCTGAGAAATACTTCTCCGCCGGTGAATCCCATGGTTTTAATTGATGGGCCGAGGTTGTCGATGATTTTTTTCATGTTTTCGGTGGTAACATCTTGGAAGTTAGTCAAGTCTCGGAAACAAAAGTGGCAGGAAAGGTTGCATCTGAGGGTGGCCTCCATGATGACTTTGCGCGGAAGAGGGGCTTCGCCGGTTTTAGCTATCTTATTGAAGTATTTCCAGAACCAATACTTGTTTCGTAATGAGGCTATGGGCGACCGTAGTTTATGCAACAAAGGATTGCGGACGATTCGCTGTATGGCATTCATGAGTTTTTTCCGTCGGAACACTATTTAAGCTTTATCCATCACGAGATTGTGAGGAATGGTTGTCTGAATCGCATGACGAGCATGCGGGTGACGAATGCTCCCGCGGCATGTTCGATTGCCCATGGCGGTGCGGGTTTCCAGGATTTTCCGAATTGGGTGTCGTTGAATTCTGCGCCGTTTTGTATGCGGAAGGATTTGTAGCGAGGTATGATTTCGAAAGCGGCGTGTTCTTCGGACCAGTGTTCTTCAAGCAGGTCGGGTTTGAAATCTGTTTGTATTAATCCGACGTATGCTTCGCGTGCGCGGGCGAGTTCTGCTTTTTCTGCGTCAGTTAATGCGGAGTGTGTTGCGTGGCGTTTGAGAATGAAGATGCCTCGGCCGAGATAGCTTTGGTTCGGGTGAACGTAAACGGTCCAGTGCTGTAATTCTTTAATCATGCATTCGCGAAAAGAAACTTCACAATGGGAGCAGACCATACTATTTTATCCCCTGCCTACACTATTTTAAGGTTTCGCATGCAAGTTTTCCGTCGCTATGTTATTCTCAGAAATAGAGGGTGGTGAGGCAGAATATCTACCAAAAAAGAGCAACCTTTATAAAGGGGGCATCGTGAAGTTATATTGGACGGCCACAGGGCCTGGGTTCCACCCGTTCCCATTCGAACACGGCAGTTAAACCAGGTTCCGTATTGAGTTGTACTGCGATACGCGGGAAGCTCGATAAGCTGTCCACCTTATTTTTCTTTATCCTTTTTTTTAGAACTCAACAATAACCATGCCCGTCTTGGGGTCGATTTCTTTGATGTGTTTGTGGCCTTTGATTTTTTCTTGTATTTCTTGGAGTGAGTGTGTTTTCATTGCGGTTTGCAAATCTTCAAGTACTTTTTTTACTTCTTGATAATTTTCGTAGATAAACTCGCCTTGTTTTTGCACGACCATTCCGTCTGCTTCGAGGCGTGTGGCGTTTTGTTCTTGCATGGCGATGATGAGTGCGGTTTTGTTTGGTTTTTGCGCGACAGCTGTGTGTTCGCCGTAGTGCGAGCTGAATAACAAGTCAAGTCCGTGGCTCAATGAGGTGACTGGCTTTGTTGTTTTGCCCGCGATGCTTTTGAGTTCGAAGGGCAATACTTCTTCGGGTTTTTCGCCGTGCAGAACTAGTAAGGGTGCGATTTTGCGTTTCAACAGTGTCTGCCATGCCAAATAGAGTTTTTCTTGTTGGTCTGAATTTGTTTCAGTGAGTGTGGGCGTGACTCCTGCGAGTGCGCAGACTTCGTGGGCAAACAGTCCGCCAATACCTAAATTTGTAGCCAACGCAGTCGAGATATTTTCTCCAACTAATTGTGTTTTGAATGTTTCAAAGTCGAGGGTGAAAACGTTGGAGCGTTCAGGCAGAGTATATGCTGATCCAGGTTTGATGATGCGCTCTTTGAAAATAAGAGTTTCGAGGCAATGCAAAATAGTATTATCCGGTTCGCAAACAATAATGTTGCCTTTACTGAACAACTCGATATACACCAAATATTTTGCGTCTTTTGATTCGCAGATGAGTTTGATGATACGTTCGCTGTTGACTTGTTCGCATGCGGTCACTCTGGTGCTTTCGATGTATTTGCGTAGGAATCCGCAGAAGCCGGTTATTTTGTCAGGCATTTCTTCGCGGTTGTTTGTAAGATACAGGTATTTTGGTAATTCTATGCGGAGGAACTTTTTTTCTTCTCCGGGTTTTCGAATGGCAAAAAGAAATGTCTTGGCTTCAGGCTGATAGATTTTGTCTATCCAGCAGCTTGCGAGCGCTAATTCGGCGACTAAATGTTTGAGCTCGAGTGATGACACCTCGTTTTTCATATACTATCTATCGAGAATACTCTATTTAAACTTAATTAACTGCCAAGCCCAACGAGTGCGGCTCCTGCTATGATGCAGATTACTCCTGCAATTTTTAAGCGAGTGATGTGTTCGCCAAGAATGATTTTGCTGAGAATGGTGACCCAGATGTATGCGACGGAGCCAAGGGGGTAAAGTACGGAAACGTCTGCGCCGCTTAAAGAAATCGTGTATATGATGAAGCCGAGTGCGTAACAGGTTATGCCGATGAGGAGTGCGCGATTGCCGATGGTTGAACGTATAAACTGTTTGAAGGTGTGCAAACTTTCACGGTTGAGCATTCCTGAACCACGTTTGAGATAAATGGGACCGAATGCGCCAATGAGTGTTCCGACGAAAGAAAAGAGTACGGCCCAGAGTTGTGTTTTCATGCAGTGGCCTCAACGTGTCGTCCTGCGTATCCTATCATGAGGATGCCTACGATGATGATGGCGATGCCTGCCCAGCGGAGAGGGTGTACTTGTTCGCCGAGAAAAAAGTGTGCGCTGAGGGCTACCCAGACAAAGCTGGTGGACACGACGGGGTAGAGGCCTGAGACTTCTCCGCCTTTAAATGCAAAGATCAGGATGAACGAGCCGAGTGCGTAGAGAAACACGCCGAGGAGTAGAGGTATATTTGTTGCGATTGCGAAGAATGTTGGCGCAGGAGATAGTTGGTTGAGGCCTGTTTTGAGAAAGAATTGTGCTGCGGTTGCGAGCAATGTTGTTAACATCACAAGACCGAATGCCCACGTTTTGGTGACGCTCGTCATTTATTCCTCGATGAGGAGATTGACGATGGCTGCGTATGCGGGTCGTGTGATGAGGACTCCTGCGGTGACGGCGATGATGGTGGTGACGGCGAATCCTTTCAAGAGTCCAGCTCCGAAGAACCAGAGTGCAATCATTGCTGCCATGTTGGTGAAGTATGCTGCGAAAACGACGCTGAAGGCGCGTTTGATGCGTTCTTTCATGCTGTTTGCACCGGTTGTTTCTTTGCGAAGCGCTTCGTCGGTGATGATGATTTGGTCATTGACGCCAGTGCCGATGGCAATGATGATACCTGCGATGCTTGCGAGGTCGAGATTCCAGTGAATGAGTGATGCGATTCCGAGTACGATGGTTATTTCGAAGACTGCGGTGAGGATGATGGGGATTGCGATGCGGAGTTTGCGGTAGACTGCGGTGAGGATGATTGCGACGGCGAGTGTGGAAAGTCCTGCGAGCAATAATGCGTTGTTGATGAATGCGCTTCCGAGGACGGGCGAGATGGTGTCGATTTTGACAAGGTCGAGTTTAACTGGGAGAGAACCCGTGACGAGGATTGTTTGGAGGGTTTTCATTTCGGTGAACATGTTGTTCATCGCGTCTTGTTGACTGACGCCGCTTCCAGTGCCGGAGATTTGGATGCTTGTTTGTGCTTGTCCTTTGAGGCTGGCGCCGATGCTGAGCGAGCGAACAAGTTCGTCGTCGAGGTAGAGGTCGAGTGGTGCGGAAAGGTAGCGGTCTGTTCCGGTTCCGACAATTTCTAGTGTGCGCGTAATGTCTGCCTGTCGTTGTGCTGCTTCTGCGCTGAGGGCGATTTCGAATCCGAAAAAGCATAGCCAGCCTGAGGGGGTGTTTTGGCATCCTCGGTTGGGGTCGAGTCCGGAGCATTCTGCAGTTCGGCAAACGTACGTAACGTCGTTGCTGCCGCCACGAAAGACGGTGGCGTTTGCGATGCTGGCTTCAAATTTTCCTTGCTGTTGGACGAGTGTGGTGACTTCTTGGGGTGATGCGCCCGCGATTTCGATGAGGATGAGTTCTTCTTCGCCGATGCCGCTGACGGTGGTGACGACGATGTCGCTGAGTCCGAAGACGTTGAGTCGTTGGGTGAGGCTGTCGACAAGTAAGGCCATGGTTTCTGGGGGTACGGGTTCTGCGGGTTTGAGGATGACTCGTGTTCCTCCTTGGAGGTCGAGTCCTTTGCGCAAGTTCGTGGTCGGTGCTTCATCAACGGTGAGACCGATATCTAAGGGGCCGAGAATTTCTTGTTTGGTTTTAGGAATAGTTATGGTGCTTGTGACGTTTGTTCCGTTGACGAGTGTGATGATTTCTTTTGTTTCAGTTTCGTTGAGAATGGTAGTTTTAATGTTGGGTTTGACTTGTAAGGTATAGGTTCGAACGGTCGTGGTGATTTGGACGGTTTGATTAATCTCAAATGCATTTGTAAGGGCGTAATAGTCCGCGACGGTGTGGATGGGTTGGCCGTTGAGCGCGGTGACTCGTTCGCGGCTCAGTGGTTGAGCGTTTCCTTTGACGTTTTCAATGCCGGCGAAACTTGCTGCGCTGTCTTTTGTGACTGATTTTATCATGGCGCCGTCTGCCCAGGGTTGTGGGTTGATTGCGAGGAGTGCAAGTACGACACAGATGATGAGCATGATGACGCGGCCGTTTGTTAATATGCGTTTGAATTTACTCACGGGGTGCCTCCTTTCGTGCGAAGTAAACTCGTAGAATTGCGACGTTTTGGATCCAGGTGTTGAGCATGTCGAAGAGGAGTCCGATGGTGAGGATGAGCATGATTTGTTTGATAACGTCGCTGTCGGAGAAGATGTAGGCGATGGTTGTTGTTACAATTGCAGTGAGGGTCATGGTCATGCCGGTTTTCATGGCGCTGTAAATTCTGCTGAGGAGTGTGCCTTCTTTGCGGGATAGTGCGCGGTTGGTGAGCAGGATGTCGGTGTCGACGGAGTATCCGATGAGCATGAGGAATGCTGCGATGCCTGCGGTGCTGAGTGGGATGTTAAGGAGTGAAACGACGGCAAGTGTTTCGATGGTGGTTGATACAACTGCGAGGATGACGAATGAGCTAGGTAAGAGGCTGCGGAAGGTGATGAAGACGACGATTGCCATGAGCGCGAATGCTGCGAGGAGGGCGATGATGGTTTGTTTGAAAAAGACTTGTCCGAGTGATGCGCCGATGCTTTCTTTGCTGTAGTGTTCGGTGTCTATTCCTCGAGATTTTACTGATGCAAGAAGTTCTGCTTCATTGATGTCGGACGATTCTATAATGAGTGCGGTGAGTTTGCCGAATTCGCTGACTCCTCTGATGGTGATGTCTGCTTGGGGTTGTTGTTGTGAGAGAAATTGTTGGAGTTCTGGAATGTCAATATCGGTGGTGACGGGGAAGGTGTAGCTTTCTCCGCCTTTGAGGCTGATTCCTTTGTGGAAGTAGTCACCGGTGGTGATTTTGCTGTAGGCGAGAACGCCGAGTGCGGCGGGAATCAAAAGGAGTGTTATAAGGAGTAAGGCCTTGTATTTGGTCTCGTAGATGTGCTGTATCTTGCTTGCAAATCCCATAGTCAAAAAACCGCTCACCGGGCTATATAAATATTGTGTCGAGAAGGGAACAAATTAGTTTTGTTTGAGCATTGCTTCGAATTGTGGGGCGAAGGGTTGTGGTTTCCAGCCAAAGTCGTGAAACGCGCCTTCAGTGGAGAGTGGTCGAGCGTTAAGCAAGTGCGTAATGGAGGTTGCGAGTCCGGGGGAGACTATTGTTGCGGGTCGGAGCATAATGCGAGAAAAGAAGGGTGGTAATCGAAGAATGATGCGTTTCAGTCCGAGTGTGTGCGCGATGCGTTTGCAGAGGGTGGCGGTGCTGATGGGTTCGTCGCCTGCGAGCGTGTATGTGTGCTTGAATGATTTCGGTGCCGAGATTGTTTTGATGACTGCGTCGGCGACGTCCGCGACAGAGATGGGTTGGAGAATTCCATAAATTGCGGGCACAATAGGGTATTTGCGGACGAGGGTGATGAGTTGTGTTAAGGGGTTGGTGTCTTTGCCGTAAATGAGTGTTGGTCGTAGGATTGTCCAGTTGAGGGTTGTTCCTCGGACGCGTTCTTCGGCGCGGTGTTTGCTGATGCCGTAGGGTGTTTCAAAGATAGGGTCTGCGACGTATGAGCTCATGAAGATGAATCGGGAAATCTTGTTGCGTGTACATGCGTCAAGGATGTGTTGGGTGCATTCGACGTTGATGGTTTGGAATTCTGCAGGATTTTTGGGTGAAATGACTGCTGCGAGATGAATGACCGTGTCAACGCCATTCATGGCGTGGTCGAGCGAGGCTGCGTCGTCGAGTTTTCCGGTGACGGTGGTGATTCCCATTCGGATGGGGAGTTCGTTGCGAGAATAAATCGTGATTTTGTGGTTGTGCGCGCGGAGTTGTTTGACGAGTTCACGGCCGACAAATCCGGTGCCTCCCGTAATCATGATGTGCATACAAGAATTTGTCAATGGGGGCTATTTAAGATTTAGGAATTAGGCAAAGAGTGAGGTGAAAAAGTGGAAGCCGTCAAATCCGGGTATGGGGAGGAGGTTGAAGATAAAGAGGAATCCGTTGAGTTTGCGGGTGATGCGCCAGAAGAGGTGCCACTTTTGGGATGACGATTTTTGGAGCGCGATGACTGCTGCGAGATATAATACTCCGTTAATAGCCGGTCCGGCGAATGCAACGAGTGCGCTTTGGTATGCTGGTAAATTTGCCGGGATGCTGACGTAGCCAGGGACGAAAAAGATGAGGGGACTGCTGATAAGTTTCAGAAAGATGCCGAGTGCGAGGAATTTGTATGCTGCGTGGAAGGTTGCTTCGGCACCGAACGCGATGGCGGTGAATTTGTGACTGAGTTCGTGGAGAATGATGCCTGGCGCGGTGACAAGACAGGAAAGCCAGAGTGCGTGTAAGTTGAATGCGGCCCCTTTCGGCCTAAAAATATCCATGAATATGTAGCCGACGCCGAGAGTCATGATAAGGACGTCGAGAATTTCGTAGAGGGTTATGAACATGAAGAAGCAGATGTAGTAAGAGTATTAATGCGTTTTGTTCCAAAATATTTATATATACTTATGAGGGTTTTTTGTGCATGGCTAAAGAAAAAACACCGGCAAAATCCTCTGAAAAGGTCGCGGCGATTGGCGACAAGGTCACTATTGAATACACGGGTACGCTTGATGACGGGACGCAGTTTGATACGTCTGTCGGCAAGGAACCGTTGCAGTTTCAGCTTGGTTCGGGCGAGGTCATTCCTGGTTTCGAAAAAGGAATTACGGGCATGGCGCTTGGCGAACAAAAAACGTTGAAAATAACTCCCGAAGACGCATACGGTCCGCATCACGAAAAGCTTGTTCAGGAAGTTCCGAAGGACAAATTTCCAGCACATGTCGAATTGAAGAAGGGTTTGTTGTTGACGATGAAAGCGCCGACAGGCCAAGTCATGATGGCGAAGATTGCGGAAGTAAAAGAAACGACCGCAATGTTGGACTTGAACCATCCGTTAGCGGGAATGACGCTGCACTTCAAAGTTAAATTGTTAGCAATTAACTGATTCCTTTTTTTCTTATCTCTTTATTATTTCTTTATTCTTATTTAGTCCACTTATTCTTTTTTAAGAATGCGAGGATTGTTTTGGCTATTTTCTCATGACCTTTTTCGTTAGGATGAATGCCGTCATCAAGATCGTTGTCAGTGATTATGACTGGAATAGTTTTGACGCCGTGCTTTTTTGCGACGTTGCGGAGCAATGCGTTGAAGTGCGCGGCTTCTGCGTTGGAATAGCTTGCGTCTTTGTTCCACGGCACGGGTTGTGTGATGGTGTCGTCAAGATGCGCGATTTCAACAGCAGCTACTTTTTTCGTGTATTTTTTGGCGAGTGAGAAGATTTGGTTGAGGTTTTGAACGAAAAATGCGGGCGAAGTGTGCTGTTTACCGGTTCTGTCGCGGCGTAAATCATTGACGCCAATGGCGATGAGGATTTGTGTGGGGTTGCGAATGTATGCTTCAACAGGGAATCGGTCAAGCACTCCGACAGTAGTATCCCCTGACACTCCTAAATTGTAAACCTCATACGTCGCATTATTGAGTTTAAGTCCGAGTCGTGCTGCCCAACCGCCGAGTTTTCGGTCCCATGCTCCCCAGGTGATGCTGTCTCCCCAGATGCCGAGGATGTTGTCCATGAAAATACGATGTCGAGAATGTTTTTAAATTTAACTTAAAAAGAAATCTTTCAAAAGTCGGTCGAGGTGAAAGACTGTTTCGTCCCAGTGTTCGGCGTTGATTTCTTTGGTGAAAATGCCACCGCTTGCGTATTTGTGGCCTCCGCCGCCGAAGTGTTTGCCGAGTTTTGCGAGGTCGAGATCGATGCCGTCGCGGCTGCGGAAGGCGATTTTGCCGGTTTTGTACAAAGCAACCGCGATGTCGAATCCGGTGTGTTTGTCCAGCATGTGTTGGCACGCGTCAGCCGTGCTAAGCAAGTTTGGAGCTAATGCGAATCCGAATCGGTAGTTGAGGTATTGTTTGATGGTTAATCGTTTCATCAAGTCTTCGTACGCTTTTGTTTTCTTTTCGAGATACGTATTGCGTTCGCGTTCGAAAACAGTATCCCAGATGACTCCTTTGGAAAGGCAGTCGACGATTGCGCGAGGATCGTAACCTGACTGAAGTAAGTCTGCGAGTTTGGTCGCTCTCTCATCTTGTCGGAGCCAGAATTTCATATCTGCGGCGAGTGTGGTGAGTTGTCGTCCGAGTGGATCGCCCGGAACGAATCTGAATGCGGCTAATTCTGTGGAGCAGGATTTGTTTTGGGCAAAGCTTCCAACGGGTGTTTCGGCGAAGTCGACGTGTTTGACAAAGCGCGAGAGGAGTGCGAGTGTTTCTGGTTTTTGTGGTTGGGTGAAGCTCCAGTAGGCAATAGTGCAACCTTGGGCGAGTTTAGTAAGAAATTGTTCGAGGTCAGGAATGTTTTCGGGCGGATAGTCTGCGATGAAAAGTGCGACGTTTACTTGGCTTGCGAGGTCTGCTAAGTCTCGTTCTTTGTGATCGGTT
>CAYIEN010000019.1:0-7221 GCA_964362535.1 uncultured Methanosarcinales archaeon
GGTATGAGGTTTCGGTACTCGTTGAGTGTGCGTGGATCAGTGTTCATTTTCCAAACCTTCGTTCTCGGTTCTCATAGGTTTCAACGGCTTTGAGGAGGTCTTCTTTGGCAAAGTCTGGCCAGTTTTTGTCGGAGAAGTACAGTTCGGCGTAGCTTCCTTGCCAGAGCATGAATCCGGATGTTCGTTGTTCGCCGGATGTTCGAATGATTAAGTCGGGTTCTGATTCGGTATAGAGTTGTTTTTTGAAGACGTCTTCGTTGATTTGGTCGATGTTAAGCGTTCCATTCTTAACAGCTGCAGCAATCTTCTTGGTAGCGTCAATAATCTCTGCGCGTCCGCCGTAGGCCATGGCAAAGTTGGCAATATGCTTCTTGTTGTTTTTGGTCGCTTCCGTAATTTTGGCAAGGGCGTCCTGCACTTTTTGAGGGAACATCCAGGTTCTTCCAATGACGTTGATGCGCATGCCGTCTTTGGCAAGTTGAGCGAGATTTTCAGGGGTGTAGAGTTTGGTGAATTCTTTGGCAAACAGGTCCATGATGTAGTCGAATTCTTCTTTTGGTCGGTTGAAGTTTTCGATGGAGAAGGCATAAAACGTGACTTCATGGATGTTCAAGTCTTTGCACCAGTTGAGTACTTCTTTGACTTTGTTGGCGCCCCATTCGTGTCCGCGCCAGGGTTTCAGCATGAGTTTCTTGGCAAAGCGTCGGTTGCCGTCCATGATGATGCCGATGTGTTTGGGTATGTTCATGGGAGTGGTTTGAATGTTTTTGTAAAGAGTTGCACGAAGGTGTCGTGCGGGACAGAGATGCCTGCTTCAAGCAAAGTATTGGCTAGTCGTTGTCCGACTTCTTCTTCGCGGGTGCCTTCGCCGACAAAGTTAAGCAATTGTGTCAGTGTGTGCTGGCAAAGGAAGCCCTCATTGACTTCAAGAACGGCGTTCTTTGTTTTGTTGTGGACTGCTTTTGCTGCGTGGTCGAACGTGACTGATTCGCGAACATGCTTGCCAGTCTCAGCAGCAAATCCATGGTTTTCAAGCGTCCAATGAGCCAATGCTAAGACAGAGTCGTGATAGGATAGTTGAGAAATGTTTGGCGCAATTCCAATCGGAGCGGAGGTAGGCGTGATGACTTTGCCGAGGTAGCCTTTGACGGTTTGGCGTGAGCCTTTGCCTTGCCAGGTGTTTTCGACTAAGTAGCCGTACTTGTTTCCTTTGATGGTTTTGACGCGGACGAATGCCACAGCTTGCCTCGTTTACTTGAGTTCTTTTGCTGCGATGTCTCGGAGTTTTTCCGTGGTTTTGACCAGGCGCTTTGCGGCTGCTTGGACTGCTTTGCGGGGTTCTTCGCCGTCGGTTTCAACGGTGAAGACGGGCTTGCCGACCAACGGGTGGTTGACTTCGTAGCCTGCGGCTTTGACTTTGTCGTCGTTCCAGAGTTCTTTTGCGATGGCTGCAGAAAGAGTGTGCGTGTCGCCTTCGACTTGGAACTGGATTTTGTTTTTCTTTTCGTCGATAATTTTTATGTTTAATGCCATGTTCAGACCACCTTGGTGTTTGTTGTTTGGGTTTGCTTTAAAAAGATTATGATATTAGGCACCACATAGTTAATTCGGGCTTATGTGTGATGCGGTAAGGGTAAGTAATGCGATGGCAGCCGTTTCGGTGCGGAGCGTATTGCTCGCGGCACGCATCGGAATTGCGTTTGCTTGTTTGATTGCGGTGATTTCTTCGGGGCTGAATCCGCCTTCGGGTCCGATCAAAATCAGGATGCGTTTTGCGCTGGGAATATGGGACGTTCCCTGGGAATCACCGACGACAAACGCATCATAATTAGTTTTGTTTTTGAGAATATTGTGGAGTGTTTGCGGCTCTGAAATTGTCGGAATTGTTCCGCGTCCGGACTGTTCGCAGGCGCCGATGGCGAGCTGTTGTAATCGTGCAATCTTTTTCGGATTCGGTACAACAATAGTGTGTTTCGTAATCAACGGAATGATTGCAAAAGCGCCAAGTTCTGTTGTCTTTTCAACGAGCCAATCTCCTCTATCTCCCTTCGGCCAGCTTACGGCTAAAGTGATTTGGGCACCTGTTTGGGGCGTAAGCTCACTTTTCAGGACTTCTACTAGGGCAACCTTTCCTTTCCACGAATGGAATCTGCACGAGTACTCATGCGTGCCGTCAAACAAGCCTATGTCGTCGCCTACTTCGAGGCGGAAGGCTTTAGCATGTCGTGAGTGTTCGGCATCCAGCGTATGCATTCCTTTTGCAACGTGGGGCTGGTAGAATCGGGCAATGTGGCCAGTCATAACCCTACTTCCGACTGGTGCCTAATAAAGCTTACTCTTTCAGTCATGTGTCTTCACTCATCCTCACTTTTACTTCATAACAATGCCAAAACAGCCTTCTGAAGGCCTCTTTAGCTCTCATTCTGCTCTTCTTCACCAACACTATCTTTCGGCCTCAAACACCCTTTTGGGCCCTGCCTGGGGGAGGCAGGGTTGGGTGTGCGGCAAGGCCTGTCAAACCCCTTCTGGAACTCTCACTTTTGGTTCTCACAGCAGGGATTTAGGCAGACTCTTGCGCTATGTGTGGACTCACTCTTGTTTCCTCTTTTTCCCGTGTTTCGCTCACTTGGCGAGTCCGTATTCCGGCATCTTGCCGTAATTCATCTTGATTTTTAGGCACCTTGTTTGCAAGGGCTGTTTTGAGCGAAAAAGCAGGGTTGAGAAGTGTATCTATTCCGGGCATGAATTGGGTAAGGCTGAGTTGTTTGGTTGCCATGGGGTTTGGGGTTAATCGACGCGTTTTTTTAAAACTTGTTTTTCGCGCTTTTTTTGGATGTGCTTTATAATATAGTGGGAATATTTGGGACCGTCCTGGGACGTTCCCAATATAGTCCCAGTATGTTCCCAGTCTGGGACTATTAATCGTCTATAACGTAGTTATTTATATATTTTACGCTTTCTGTATTCCCATAATATTCCCAGTATAGTCCCAGGATGGTCCTGGGAACGTCTCTGGGAATGACAAGGTTTATAAAGGAAAGGGTGTTTGTAAGGGTATGTTCGGATTAGCAAAAAAAGAGGACATTCGCCAGCTGGAGGAGAACGTTCGCGCCTCTTTCTCGACGGTAAAAGCCGATGTGCAGCACGCGATGGAGTGGATCAGTTACCTTTACGCGCAGCAGCAGGAGCTTCAGCGCTCGGTAAGTTCGCAGTCGCAGGTCATTTCGGCGATGCCGAAGTCTCGTGATGAGGTCAAAGTGATCGTTTCGCACGCGGTTGAACAGGTTTCTGAACGCGTTCGAGACGTTGAGCATCGCATGGAGGGTTTGCAGCGTGTCGCGGGTCGTGTTGACGCGCTCGAAATACAGCAAACTGATGCGTTTTCGAAGCTGAGAGCGATGCAGTCCCAGCTCGATTCTCACCGTCGACAAATGGATGTTCCCAAGATAGTCCCAGACGTTCCCAGGCAGGGAACGATGTTGAAGGAAAAAATCATTCGTTTGGCGGTCAGAAACAGCAAGGATTTGATCAAGGAAAGTGTGCTAAAACTCATCCGAACGCATGGCCAAATTTCCGGTGTCGCGCTCAGAGAAAGCATTGTGCATGAGCAGGGCTTGTGCAGTAAGAGTTCGTTCTACCGTTTGCTTGAGGAGCTCGAAGACACTCCTGAGCTTACTGTCGTCGATGAGGGGAAAGAAAAGCAGTATGTGTGGGGCGGTATTCGTGCCAAAAAGATCAAATCTCATTCTTGAAACTATATTTTGCAGTATCGAAATTGGTTTAAGGGATGTCCTAAGCGATTAGCGCATGACTGACGGTATGAAACAGCCCGATGGGAAGCAGCAATTCTTGTTTCGCCGTGAGCATCAAGATCTTCGTGATGATATTAACGCATTTCTTCTCCAGATTCGTGAGGAGCTCGACGATCACCGTGAAGCATTAAATGCGAACACAAACGAGATCGAGAGCACGTATGAGCTCATGAATCAGATGAACGCGCGCTTGGATAAGTTCCAGGAACGCCTTGATGAGCTTACATTGCTCGTTAAACACGTTCCGCCATCGATTACAACGGCGGATTTCAAACTTCAGCCATTAACAGGCCAAGAAAAAGAGGTCTTTTTTGCGTTGTATGTGTTGACGGAAACGACTCCGGCTGTGACGTATCATCAGCTCGCGCGCAAAATGACGACGTCTGTTGAGGCTGTCTCTCGCTTGATTACGACCTTGATTAGCAAGGGTGTTCCCGTCGACAAGAAGTATTCGAATGGCAACGCGTTCTTGGGCTTGGATCCGGCGTTTCGACAGTTGCAAGCGAAGCAAAACGTGGTTAAGTTGGATACAAAGTTGTCGTACTGGTCATCAAATTAAGGCATAGTGCCTATTCTCGTTTGTCGTCAGAACTCGCAATTATTTTGATAGTTTTTGCCCATCAAAAAAGAGTAACGAGATAGTGCCTAAGGTGCTGGAGGGGTTGTTTCTGAGCTATTTGCCGTCGAAGAAGACTCGTCGGATTTGGCTCCTTGGCGGAGTTTTTCGCGCTTGATTTCGTTCTGTAAGGTATCAACGAGCTTCAGACTCGTATCGAGGTGATTTTTGATCGACGTTTCTGCTTTCCTGAAGGCACCTTCAAGATTCGCCCCATTAAGTTCGTACCCGATAACAACTTTGCCGTCGGCGACAAACGAGGTCTTTTTGAGAATCGATAAGTCAAGCCAGCGGTGCAAGTATTCGTACATGGTTTGGCGTTTGATGCCGGCAAGGTGGCCCATCATTTCGACGGGGATGACGGCTGATTCGGGAGTGCGATCTCTATTGGCAACTTTCTTGCGTTCGTAGAGTTCGAGAAGCAATTTGTGCATGGCTGCGCTGCCGTCTTTCTTGCGGGGCAGGAGTCCGAAGCGGGAGAGTAATGTTCGCGCGAGTTCTTCGGTGCTGGCGTCGGGTAATGCTTCTGCGTGTTCGAGCTGGATTTTCAAGATAATCACCTGTTTTTTGCTAAGAAACTAAGGGTTAAGGTAGAATAAATAGCTTTCGGTATTATCCCGACCTTTTTTCGGCATCAAAGCATACTTACAAGTTTTAATCAAAATGCGTAAGTTTTAGCACCTTTGCAGAATTGAGGGGGTTGGGCTCACTTTAGTTGTTTGTTGGACGCGTTTAGGAGCTCCAGGAACAGTTTTTTGGGTTAAAAGGTATCAACACCAGGCTCGCAAGAGGCCGGATGATGCTTTCAGGCCTCAAAATGGGTCTGTTTTTGTCTTGTCGGGAATATTCCGACGCATTTTACGAACCCTCAAACCGAGATATTCGTCAAAAACTCATCGAGTCTCGCCATATCCCGTCTCTGTCGTGATTTTGCATGACTTTTCCGCATTATCCCGACCGTCGGGGCGGACATCGTTCTCGCGCGGTAGCCTGCTTCCGCCACAAAACTCCGCAACACTCACACAAACAGCTAAAATTCGGGATTATGCCTGACAAATTGTTTTAGCTCGTGTTCCGTCGATGGTTTTGTTGCGATAGTGTGCTGAAACAGCAAAAAAGAGGCTGCGGAATTGCCGTAATTTTGGTGCATTAGGCCTCGGATGCAATCCATTCACAGCCTTCATTTTAACGCGTTTGCGTGGCTTTTACGCGACGTTTTTCAGTTCATTTAATTCATTCTTCGTCGAGAAAAAAAGCGTTAAAGGAACCCCTGTTTTGGCGTTTGCAAGTGATCAGTTTGTTGGTTGAAATGGGTTATGAATGCAATTTTTATTCACTTGACAACTTTTTATTTTTCAATTTTAATCTTAAAATAAACGAAGAATTGTATCTAACAGAAAGTGAATTTTTTGCTTTTAAGGAATTCTTTTTTGTTTCAGTCATTTTATTTTAGTTATGTTATATTATCGAGTTAGTAGTATATTATTCTTCAACCTAAATGTTTTAATATTTATTTTAGATAATATTATCTTTTAAAATAGAGTTTCTAAAATATTTTAGTATATAGAAAATAAATACAGTGGATGAGGAAAAGTGAGAGTTCCCTGAAGCAAGGCGGGCGACACCCAAGAAGTTTGTTTTTCAGCGAGTGAGGGGTAGCCGCGAACGCAAAAGGCGGAATCAGAAGAGCACAGCGTAAAGAGTTAGGCACTTGTTGGATGGTTGAAAAAAGCGAGCTGTTTAACCCATTACGCCAGAATGCTCAAGTGAGTTGTTCGTAGAAAGTGAGTAAGAAGCAAATTAAGTGATGTAATTGAGGTTCTTTTTCTCAGTATCGTCTTGGGCGACGGCTTGCTTTTGCATGATGCCTTTGACTTTGCTTTCAAACTCTTCGGCCTGCTTTAGCAACGGGCGATAGTCGACGTCGAGTCCAAGGTATTTGTCGAGGACTTCGATGACTTTTGCGGCTGATTTTGAGTCGGGTAAATTAGTGTGTGTCTCGGAGAAGATGCATGTAAGTGAGACTGGCGCTTTCAAAAGAATGGCTCCTGTTACTCCGACGATAATTCCTTCTTTGAGTGATTCAACGCCGTTCTTTGCAAGAACATTTGCGTTCTTTGGATCAGTAGTATAGTAGAACGCGCGCTGAGAGTCCATTTTTTGGCTACCGACTCCTTCGATAGCAATCAATTCTTTTGCGCCAAGTTCTTTACATGCGCGCAATACAAGATCTCCTGCTTGCCATTCAATGCCGGTCACGCCCGAGATACTGTGAATCAGTACGAGATTGTATTTTTTGCTGTAGTAAAAGCCTACGGGATCTACGATTTTACCGTCGTGAAGTGCTAATGTTGCGGGCATGTCTTCGAACCAGTGGTTGCCGATGCGTTCGCACTTCAAGTGGTCGATTAAGAATCCTGTCGCGATGGTGCCGACCAGTCCGAATCCGGGGAATCCGGATACGATGGTGACGCCTTTCGGCTTCTTAGATAGTGTGAGTTCCATCCTCTTTTCGAATTTTAATGAATTGTCTTTGTTTATATAGGTTGTGATTGGAGATTTTGTGTGAGTGAGAGTGCGGCACTGCAACCTCGCGCGCGGCGAGCCGGGGGTCGTCCCTTACGGGGTGGCGAGTAGGCATCAGCCGTCGCGCTGCGATGGTTGCCAAAATAAAGAACAACTGCACCGTAAATTTCCACTCGTTACATTTAAATATGGCAAGAGTGTTGAGTTATATAGTAAAACAGGTGAATGAATGCGTTTTCCAAAGCTATTGCCTTTGATGTTCTTGCT
>CAYIEN010000020.1:0-5745 GCA_964362535.1 uncultured Methanosarcinales archaeon
GTAAAACAGGTGAATGAATGCGTTTTCCAAAGCTATTGCCTTTGATGTTCTTGCTCGCGGCATCTTCTGTTTCGGCTCAATCGGTTGCTTTTTCTGGCTTGGCTAAAGTTGGTTCGTCAATCGGTGGAGTGTTTAGCGGTATCTTTGACGGTATTTCGGGCAACCCCGCAGTGTGGATGAAGGTCATTCTCATCATTATTTTGTACATTATTTTCCAAATGCTTGTGGTCGGAAAGTTGTTGCAGGTCGATACAAATCATCCGAAGAAGGGTGCAGTTACGACTCTTTCATTAGTGCTCGCGATTGGTATGGTCGCGCCAGTGCCGAGTTCGATTATTGTGGCGCTCTTTACGGGGCTGCAGTTTATGGGTTTGGTGTTTTATGTCGCTCCTGTTTTTGGTATTATGATTTGGACGCACAAGATGACTGCGAAGGATGCTCAGAACCAAGATCCGGCTCGTTCGTATGTCGCGATGGCGCTTATCTTGTGGATTCTCACGTTGTTCGGCTACATTAACGGGTTGGGTTTTGCAACGGACGTTCCGAACGTTGACCTCGCAGCTGGAATCTTGAACTTTGTTGCAATTATTGCAATCATTTGGTACACGATGAAATTGATTACGGTGAGCGGGAAGCATTCGGTGAATGAAGGTTGGCCTAACTTGTTCGGCCCAGGAAATCCTCCAGGCATGCCTCCTATTCCTCCGGGAACTTCGCCGCAGGGGCCTTTCAGTCGTATGCTTAATTCAGTAAATCCTTTCCATCATAAGACAGCGGAAGAACAAGCAGCAGCGAAAGTTGCGGAAGATGCGAAAGCGGCAGAAAGTCAGGAATCTGCGCTTAAGCTAGGTAGTGAAGTGTTTTCTGGTTTTGACCGTTCGATTAATGCGTTGGCGGGCGCGGTTGGTAATGTGCAGCAGGTGCTTGAACAGACTGCTCCTGAATCATTGGTTGATAATTCTCGTGTGTTGAAAGCAAATCTTGCTCAGGTCAGTAGCGCGTTAACACAAATTTTGAAGTTGGAGCAGGATCAAACAGTGTTGGTGCGTGTTGATCGTTCAAAGACGTTGGTTCGTGATTTGAAGATGTATGCGGATAACACAGCTTATTTTGCGGGGCTGAACTATGGTTCGCTTGATGAGTCGGGTCGTTCTGAGTTTGTGCAGTCGTTGAAGGCATTTTACGGCAAGAACGGCAGTATTCTTTCGTTCATTACGAATTTCAAGGCGCAAGTAACGAGGGATTCGTTGGCGCAGGCGTATAGTATTAAGTTTGGCTGGATTGCGAGCAAGTTAGCCAGTCGTGGCACGTCTCCGGGTCAAGTTGAGGCGGCAAAGCTCGCTGCTGCGTCTGAAGAAAGAATTACGGATGATAAGAAAGCAATTCTTGCGGATTTACGTTTAGTTGAACATGCATTGTTGCAGGTGCAGTTGAAGTATATGCAGTATCGCAGGCAGACGCATAATCACGCTCAGAGTTTTATGCAGCTTAAATCAGAAATGGCCACGCTCATTCGCGCATTTGCGGGTTTGCTTGATCAGAAAAAACAGAAAAAGTATGAAACTTATTTGTCTGCTGATACCCGTCAGGCGTTAGTTGGTTACATGGCGGGGTCGGCGCATTACGAACAGGATATTAAGAAAGAGACTGCTGCGCCTGTTGAGGAGTTCTTTGCGTTCTTTGGTCCGAGTGGTATGGTGCAACGAACGATTGTGCAGGCGATTGATGAGCTTAAGATTACGTGGGGTACGTGGGTGCGCGATATCATTTCGGATGTGTTTGGTCCGACGTTTGCGCGATTGGATCAAATTAACGCCATCTGGTCGCAATGGGTGGGTGCTGCTGAAATGTCACGTCAAGGAGTACGTAATGAGTATGTGTCTGCGTTTGTCCGAACGAATAGTGTAGCTATCAAGACCATTCTCGGTGAGTTGACAGGGTACCAAATTGATTGGACGAAGAAATCGACTCCTGCACAGTATCGCGCTTCAAGAGATTATCTTATTGGTAAGCTGCAAGAATTTAAGCCGTTCTTGGAAAAGATCGATGAGCATTTGGCGCAGGATTGTGAGAAGATTATTAATACGTTTAAGAATGCTTCAAGTAAGGGTCAATTGGTGATGGCTGGTCAGGTGTATGACTCATTCTTGCCGCGCGTTTCCGCACTGTTTGCGAATGCTGGTCTTGCTGCTTAAGCAATATTGAGTTTTTCGAGAACGATGTTCTTGAGCGCTTTTGCGTGGCGGAAGGTAAGCAATGTCGGGCGGTAGTGTCGTGTTGCTTCACAGATTTTGTCTGCGATGGTTTCGAGTACGACGCAGTCTTTGCCGAAGTATGCTTCAAGGGAAGTAATGACTGCCGAGACTGCGGCTGCAGTGAGGTGGGGTGCGTACTTCATTGCGTCAACGGTTTTCTTTGCGAGTTTTGCCGTGTTTCCAAGTGTGTGCGGTCCGGTAAACGTGTCGTACGCTGCCTTAATGACGTCGAGGTCGGTGTTTTTAACGGTGCGTTCTGCGGGGATGTATCTTGCTTGGTCGATGATGATTTCTTTTTGTGTTTCAACGATGCCTTCGAGGTTGGTGATGACTGTTGCGTCTTGTTCGCCTTTCTTTTTGAGTGTGCCGATCATTTGTTCGCTGTCAAAGAGGGTTTTTGCCGTGCTGGAAAAGTTTTCCATCGCGAGTGTGTAGAAGAATTGTGCGCCGGTCACGTCCGTCGGTTTGTCTGCCGGTACAAGGACTCGTTCGCTGCGCAAGTATTCCCATGCCTGTTGGGCGTTGGTAATGTATGCTGCGGTGGTGGTGTCTTTGTTTTCCATCGTTTTTTGGATGATGGGGAGTGCGTCGCGCCAGGTTTTGGGCATTTCGGTTGATTGTAGATTGAGACTTTCAGCTCCGAAGCGTCCCAACTTGACGATTTGGTTTTGCAGGATTTCCGAGTTGTGTGTTACGGTGACGAGGTAGGTTGCGATGTTTGCGATGCCGAGGCTGAGTTCTTGGACTCCTGCGCTGTCAAGGTCTTTGATGTCCGTGATGTCTTGAGGTATTTCTTTGAGCGCGAGGCGGGCGACGGAAAGGAGTGCTTCTTTCTGTTTCTTAGATGTCTTTGCTTCATTGACAAGCGTTTTTTCTGCGATTTTATAGAAGAGTGAGTTGATTGATTCTCGGTCTTTGAAGTCTGCTGCGGTGATTTTTCTTTTGTGGCCTGCGGCTCTTCCTGCTTTGCCGAGGGTGTCAACCATTAAGTTAAATGCGGTTCGGTATCTATTTGCCTTTTCAAGTTCGCTTGAAAGGTCGGTGTTGAGGGTGGCGTTTGTTTCTTGTTCGCCTCGTATGTAGAGGAGTTGTCCTTTGTAGGAACGAATTTGTTTTTTTGCGTGTACTAATTCGCGAGTGATTTTGTGGGTGCTCGCAACTTCTTTTTCGAGTGTTCGCACGAGTTTTTTGTCGGTTCGGGCAGGTGTTGAGGCTGCTTGGGTTGCTGCCATTGCTTTGAGTGTTTCAATGGTGTTATTTTCGGGAACGTGATAGTCAGGGTGAAGTCCGGTTGATTGTAAGAGAAGGCCGAGCTGGGTGTATTCTACTTCGCGCAGGAATTCGCGTGCGAGCGGACTGCGTTCGTTTTTCTGGTTGCTTTTGTAACTCTTTTCCATGACTGTAGGAACCTGAACCCACTATATAAACCTTTCTATTTTATGCTACTCTTAAGTGACAACAAATAGGGTTTTAGCTGTCAAACAGGAGCCATAGCAATATTTAAATACGCAAATAGCCTTCAAAAAGGTAAGAAAAAGAGGTCATATGGCAGCACAAGCATTAGTGGTTCTTCCCGCAATCGCATTCGGAGCACTTATTGGTCTGTACGAAATGATTCTCGTTCACAGAGATGTTGCCGTTCCGCAGCACCGCTTCGGGCATGGTGTCCACGCGTTTGTGTTTGCGGTTGTCGCCACATTTATCTCATTTAACGTTCCGTTTGTCTTGGGACTGTTTCCTTCCATCGCATCTATTCCTGTTTTAGGCTCCGTTCTCGGTATCCGCATCGCGGTTGCCTTGATTATGGCGGTTAAAGTGCATGGCGTTTCTGCGGCATTGAAGAGCTCGAGTATGAGTTCTGCAGGTTTGGGAGAAACCTGGACACATAGCATCATCATTGGCATTTTGTCCGGATTCTCTCCGTACTTGTATCCGTTCGTCGCGCCGATTCTTCCTGCTTGGATGAAGTAGCATTCTAGAGAAAGAACAGCATCACCGGAACGATCAAGCAGCCCATGCAGTGCTGTTTTGGTGCGTTGGTAAGTTGGGGTATCAAACCGATAGCAGTACTTATCACCAGAATCAGCAGTCCTCTCCAGCCCGAGAACACAGTCACAATGAGCACGACAAAGCCCAGTACTGATAAACAAACGGCAGGGTAGTTGACGCGTGCCAAGAGTTTGACGAAGACGCGCGAGAACCAGAGGGCAAGTATTGTTCCTAATCCTCCTGCAATGACGCAGGCGAGTGTCGCGATGAGTAATTGAGGTACCGTAATCTTCTGAAGCAGTTGTAAGACGACGACCATGCTTCCGTTTCTTGCTTTTTCAATCGTGAACATTGTTGCTAAAGAAACCAGAAAGTTTGCCGTGTTGATGCCGCCGGCCATGATGATTCTGCTCCACGGGTTGATTTCGGGGAAGAGTTCGCCGGCCATGGTTGCTGCTTGTGCCGGTCCGAGTCCGGGCAATAATGCAATCAAAGCGCCAGCAAGTGTTCCTCCGGTGACTGCCAGCATATTTATTGGATGTATTTCGTCGGTGTGATATTGGGCAGGTAATGAGGGTGTTCTCATACCTAACAATAAAGCGCTTGTTCCAAACATACCTGATAGGAGTGGCAGTAATGGTTCGTTGAGTTGCGCGTTCAATACGACAATGCCAAGCAGTCCTGACAATCCAAACGTGACGGCGCTCCAAAATCGTTCTTTGCGCAGAATAAGCCAGATGGAAAGCAAAAGCAATACCCATCCTATGGCTGGTTTGACGGAAGTATAAATTTTTGGAAACCCCCAGATAAAAAAAGGTAGTAGAACGATTCCAAAAAGCAAACAAAGGAGGCTTCCTTGTGTTGCAAGTTTGACTGCTTCGTGTCCGCGGCCATTAACAACAAGTGCTTGCGCAGGCAACATGTGGTCGTCAGATACGCCGAGAAACGTCGCGGGAATAGTGTCGAGGAAGGTGTGCGTGATGCTCATGCTAATAATGAACAAGGCAAGGGTGAATGGGCTGGTGTATTGGAGTAAGAAGGGGCTTGCGGCAAATAGCAGCGCGCTGACAAGGTTGATGTGGATGCCAGGCAAGAGTCCGGTGACGGTTCCTGCTGCAACGCCAAGAAGGAGTTCCCACATTTAGGTCACCGTGATTTCGCTGGCAACAAATGTGTCTTTGTTCCACGTGCCTTTTGCGCGGATGGTTGAGCCTGTTTTGATGTTGATGTCGGACGGAACAACAACTGTTTTTGAGAGCGTCAAGGTGGTTCCGTTTGTGTGTGAGACTGCGCTGACGGTTCCAGTTAATGTTGCAGTCGGAGCAATTGTTGCGGGATAGATGTCGGTGATGAGGTAGATTGCGGGAATGCCTATTACGATGCAGGTCAACGCTATTCTGAGCAGGGTTGTTTCGTTCATGAAGAAAATATTATTTTATCCTTAAAATGCGTTTCTGATGAAATTCCGGAAGAACGTCTGGAAAGTTCAGATGGTTTTGCG
>CAYIEN010000021.1:0-5553 GCA_964362535.1 uncultured Methanosarcinales archaeon
TGGAAAGAAAATCAAGTTCGGAATTTCAGGATTCTTATTGAGAATGTTTAATTAGAACTTTTCGAGGGCTTTGCACTCGTACGAATGTAAGCCCCCAGCGAGAGTTGCACTCGCGACCTCCACCTTACCAAGGTGGCGCAATAGCTACTATGCTACGGGGGCATAGAGTATTCGGTTCTTCTTCACGTTGCCTTTTAAAGCTTTGTGTGGGGGGTTATTGTTGTTTGTTATCGTGTTTCTCGTCCCAGTAAATCAGTTTCCGTGTCCCAGCAAGTTTCTCCTTTCACGTTGTTGCTGCACCGGTAGTCTTTGAGTCGGCGGTTTGTTGTATTTTAGCGCAGTCACTTAGTTTATTTTGAACAGCAACGCTTATAAACGAAGTATCAGAAAATTCCTCCTGTGAGTGATGATGCTTGAAACAACCTTGTTAGAGACAGTTTCTTTTGCTGACTTCGAGATTCGGAAGTTTGAGGCGTTGAAATTTTCGAATCGTTCTGCGGTGAGGAGATTGTCGTTGCTTGATGAGATTCCGAAGTTTGTTGACCCAAACGTGCAGCAGTTTTGGAAGTTGTATGATGACGTGAATCCTTCGTTTAAGATTAATTTTCCTGATGCGGAACGAGATGAGCGTCGTAGGTTTATGCGGTGTCCGTTTTATGTTGCCGTGAGAGAATTTGCGGTTGGTGGTTTGTGGGTGGATCCGGATGATAAGGTTGCGCATATGCACGTGATTGTGGAGCAGAGTATGAGGGGAAAGGGTGTGGGTTCTGCGTTGTTGTCGCAATTCGAAAAAGACGCGCAGGGAAAATATGAGATATTATCTTGTGGTTGGGAGGCTGATCGTCATACGAGTGCGTCGAAGTTGTTCATGCGTGCGGGGTATGGTGTTGTGCTGAGACCATATGCGGGTAATGCAAAAAAGTCGTTGAGCGTCAGATAGTGTTTGCAATAAAGTTTTATTAAGTTAAATTGGAAAAAGAAAGTAATAAGAAAAAAAAGTTACAGAATTATTCTTCTTTGTCTTCTGCTTTAACTTCTGACATCTGCTTTCCTCGGTAGATGGTTGCGAATGCGGGGCAGACGACGATGTAGTCTTCTCCGAATCCTGCGATTTCTCCTTCCAAAGCATCAGTTGTCTTTTTGATTTTGTTGATCGCGCGCTTCAATTCGACAATGTCTTTGTCTTTCAAGGGTCGGATGTTGACGAGGGCGATAGTGTAGCCTTCTCTCAACGTGTCCAGAACGACTTTGACGTCTTCAAAGTCTTCGAGTAAGAACGGTCTGACGGTGACTTTGCTTTTGCCGCCTTCTTCAGGTGTGTTTCCGACTTCGACGAAGCTATCTTCGGTTTCCATCGTGTCGTCGTATGCGGGTCCCGCTATTTTCTCCCGTAATTGCGAAAAGAATCCTTTGCCCATTTTATTTCCTCCTTTAATCACTGGTATATTCGCGGAATATAGCCATTTTGGTGGGTGGTTTATATTTAAGCTTTGCTGTTGTGCAGAAGGTGCATTTATTGACGAGGGGAGTTCGTTCAAATTCGTGACAAATTTTTGATGAACTTTACTGTTTTCGCGTCCCTGGCAGGCTCGCGTTCACCCCGGATGGGGCAACCCCCGAACGCTCGCGCCGGGACGCGTGACTGGCTCGTGTTTTCCGTCGAAAGGGGTGTCTGAACATAAGTCAACTGACCTGAACAATAACCTTTAAATACCCCTCCTCAACATCTTCGTAGCTATGGGACAACGACTTGGTGGCGCGCGTAGACGAACGCGAAGAACCTTCAAAAAGGACGCACGAACAGCAGGTAAGATTAGCATTGCGAAGTATTTCGCCGAGTTCAAGAAGGGCGACAATGTTTGCTTGCAGTTCGAGCCGAGCTGTATGGAAGGTCGTTATTTCCACCGATATCACGGCAACCGAGGCCACATTAAGGGCAAGCGCGGTGACTGCTATGAAGTTATCGTCAGAGTCTCAAAGAATGACCGCTCACTTTTCGTGCACCCTGTGCATTTGAAGAAACTCCAATGAAACAAAAGCTCCAAGAAATTCCGATGACTTCTTCTGACGTGAAACATACGTTGGAAAAGATTAAGGAAAAGGAAGGCGAACTGAACTACCGAGCGGGTAAGACGTACGAATACTTGGAACAGTTTGCAAAGCTCAATCCTAAGAAGTCTAAAGAACTCTTCGAAGCTCTTACCAAGTTGGAAATTCCTCGAGTGAAGGAACAGCACATTGTCAAGCTTATTGATGTTTTGCCCACGACGGGTAAAGACGTGAAGGTTGCGTTGCAGGGCTACGCGGTCACCATCACGAATGAAAATCTCGACAAGATTGCGGCTACGATCGCTGAATTCGCGAAGTAGATTCTCGCAATCTTTAATAATACAAACAATTCAACAAAGCATATGCAGCAAGATTACGATCAGCGGAATGTGAACCGGTCGATACCGAAGGAAGACACAGCAGTAGTTCTAGACTTCCTCCAGAACGGCTATCAGCATGATACAAGACCGAGCCACGTGAAGACCGCAATCGTTCATGCCGTCGGTAAAAACCATTTCCTCTTACTAGAATTAGTTCCGAGAAAGGAAGTCTTTTTGCAACCGTATGAGGAAGTCTACATCGGCGAAGCTAAGCGTGACAAGATTCACCATATTTTAGGCAGACTCACACTTGACAAGCTTACATCGACAGCACGTGCTGAATTAGAATTCGTGTTGGGCGATTTAGTGAGAAAGCAAGAACCGAGATTTGTTGAGTTTTTCAACAAGGCTCCTCCGCTCACGATGCGTATGCACCAGCTCGAACTCATTCCGGGCTTCGGTAAGAAGCACATGTGGGAAGTATTGGAACGCCGTCAAGACAAACCGTTCACGAGTTTCCAAGATATGAAGGACCGAGTGAAACTTATTCCTGACCCCGAAAAGGCAATCGTTCGTAGAATTATTGCTGAGCTTGGCGGCGAAGAAAAGCATCGTTTGTTCGTTGATTTGTAATTCTTACGACGAGTGCTGTTCCCGAGTATCCGCGTATTACTGTGCTGTATATTCTGCGCGTATTTGTGCGGCTTTTGCTGAATAATCGCTCATGATGCTTTGGCTGATGGCGTGTGTTGCACGGAGAATGCCGTAGCTGACGATGCCTGTAAGCGCACCCACGACAGTTCCTGCAACTGGTTGATTGTCTGCGAACTGAGCGGCGGCGGCTATGCCACCTACGGTTCCGGTCATAAGCAGTCCCGCCAGGCCTGCAAATTCAAAATATGATGCTCTTGCAAGATGATCTTCTTTTTCATCAAGGAGTCTTCGTGATACGTTTTCGTTAATCATATGTATTCCCCCAATCTATTCATAAAGAATGGTTGTGTGATTAAAAGACTTTCCAAACGTGCTTCAACATCTACTTCGCAAAATGGAGTTTTTACTAGCTATTTACGAACAAATTAAATATTTTCCATATAGAAAATAAGAGTGCCTAAAGCAAAACTATTTAAATCTCCAAAAAGGGAATTCAATAAAGAATGCTCACAAGGGCATAAAACTAAACTCGGGGTGCACACTATGGTTGAAGGAAGATGCATGAAATGTAAGATGCAAGTTGAAATGAAGGACGGCAAGCAAGTGACGATGAAGAACGGTATGATGGCAATGAAGGGCAAATGTCCGAAATGCGCCACCTCGGTCTTCCGAATCATGGGCAAGGCCAAGAAGTAAGTCTGATTCATTTTTTTGTTTTTTATTCTCAATTTCTCAAGTCTCCATTACCTTTAAATAAAAAAGAAGTACTTGCAAGAGTATGGAAAGAGGTGATCCTGTTCAGGTTGCGGAAGCATTGCTGCAGTTCGGCGTACAGGAACAGGACATTTTCAATAGTTTTCTGCAACGTATTCAGTTTGGCGCGGAACATATGAAGTTGGTTCACCGCATCAAGGATGCTGCGAAGAAAAACAATCGTGAGGAACTGAACAAGGCGATTGTATCGTTGAATGAAGGGTTGTTGCGGTTCGATGCCATCGCGAGATTTGCAACGCAAGAGCAGGAAGTGCATAATGCGGAAGTCGCGCTGCTTGACCGTGCTGATTCGTTGTTGCATCAGGAATTGATGGATGCCCAGCAGGCGTTGGCGAAGGGGGAGTTCGGTCCGGCGGCAAAACGAAGACTTTCCACGTATTTATTGGATACGGATGAGGCGATGAAGGAGCTGTTGCAGGAACGCACGTTGGAGAAGCATGTTGATTACGCGGTGAGCGAACTCAGAAATCACGCGCGAACGCAGAGTGGATTGCTTGCGATGGAGCGTGAATTGCTCAACAAGCTCGCGTATGGTGACATGAATGCTGCGGATGATTTGATTGTTATCGCAGGTAAATTGCAGTATGATGTTCTTCTCGAAAAGGAAAAAGTTGTGCTTCCGCTCAATCTTGTGTTGAAGAAAAAGATTGATATGGAAAGCGTTTTGGAAAACACAGTCAAAAAAAGAAAGGGTTCGCGTATCACAATGGCGGACATTCAAGAGGATGTGCGTTCGTTTACGACGCCAGCGGAAGTGAATCGGTACGTGTTGAAGCTTGCGAGTCATGCGGAGATGGTGGAGCCGGAAGCGTTGAAGATTATGCGCGTGAGAAAAGGAGAGCTCAAAGAGCTGCCGGGTCTCGCGCTCAGGTTTGGTTTGCGCGCGATTGCGAGGTCGGAAGCGTTGAGTAACATTATTGACGGCATGACAAATCTGTTCAACAAGAAGCATTTTGAAAGTCAATTGCAGAAAAAAGTGCAGGAAGCCGAGCGGGGAGGTATCCCGTTGTCGCTTATCGAGTTTGATATTGATAAGTTTAAGGCGATTAATGACGCGGAGGGTTTGGGGCACGCGGTGGGTGATGTCGTTATCAAGACGGTCGTGAGTATTGTGCGTTCGCATATTCGTCAGACGGATTTTTTCGCGAGGGTTGGCGGCGAGGAGTTTGCGTTGCTGTTTTTTGGTGATGTTGTTGGTGCGGAAACGCTTGCGCGGAAAGTGCGCGAGGAAGTTGAGATGACCATGAAAAAGGTTGCGGCAGAGTATGATTTTGCAGCCTTGCTTGGCCGCGATACAGTCACCATTAGTGTGGGCGTTGCGACGTATTATGGCAGGAACGGGTCGTTCTCGAATGCGGACGCAAAGAAGGTTGCGGTTGAACTGCATCAGGCGGCGGATAAGGCGCAGTATGTGTCGAAGAACAGTGGTCGCAATCGAGTGACTGTTGCGAAGCCGTTGAACGCGCCGTTGGAACCAATCCTGTCAAGTTGATACTACTCGTTAGTGTCGAAAGCTTTATAAAGGGTTGTTCGCATCTTAGTCGTATGACTCCTGGAATGCAGGCGTGGTTAAGCGCTGAACCGGTTGAAAACAAGTATCATCTGATAGCTCATTTTGTGCAGGCAGGCAGAGAGGAGCGCACTGAGATGGTCATGTATGAAGCAATCAGACGCCAGGCTCGCGTCGATGCGTTGACGCGCAGTGTTGCGCAGAACATCCGTGAAACGCTCTGGATCCATTCTGAAATGAATGTGG
>CAYIEN010000022.1:0-3225 GCA_964362535.1 uncultured Methanosarcinales archaeon
ATGATGAGCTCAACATCTATGGGCACATTTTCGCGCTTACCCGCAAACAAATTATCAAGAACGCGAACATGATAGTCTCTCACTAAAGACGCAACAACATGACTTCCAATAAAACCCGCGCCGCCCGTCACCAAGATTTTTTCCATAACCAAACAACGCAACATTCGCTATAAAAGCATAATGGACTTCACGTATAGATATTAGAATTGCTGAATTTTACGTCGTATATCGATGCAAATTCAAAAAGCTAAACAATCGGTTCTTCAAGTCCGCGACGTCACCGCGAATCGTGCCCTGAAAACCACCCGTCAACGACTTGTAAATGTATTTGTCATAAAAGAAACGAACAAACTGATACATCGGCTTCGTCTCCCACTTACCCTGGTAATCGGTTTCTAGAATACCTGACAACACGATGTGCACATTGCCCTGATTGTACTTTTGTTTGCCATCAGGACCTTCAATCGAGACTTCCTTAATTCCGTTCAGCTGAATGCGGATTTTAAGCGCGCTCTTCGCGTAGTCAGTCAACTCTTTACCTGGAGTGAGTTCCAAATCAACAAATTTGCCCTCAGGCTTTGCACTCTCGACATGCTTCGGCTCAATTCGATAATATCCTTTGTCCAGAAGCCAACCATCAATCAACCGGTACAACTCAGGAACAGAAAAAACGCCCGTGTAATCAATACGATCGCCCGGCACCACAACTTCGGTTTCCGCCATCAGAGAATGCCCCGAGAGTTATAATCAATACCCTGCATTCTCTGAGTGTGCTCAGAGGATTTGCCTATTTTACTATTCCTCATGTAAATCCTCTGACACATCAGCGAGCCTCGAACTGCAATTGGTCACGAATCGCGCGCTGCAAACGGAACATCGTCGTGTGCACCGTATCCCAATACACATTATCAATCGTCTGCTTCATGATGAACTTGTGATAAATCTCCTGCAAAAACACCAAAAACTTATTCTTATCAAACCGACTATCATAATCCAGCTCAACCGCCCCTGAAAGCTTAATGTTCAACTGCCCCTGCTGCATTTTTACTTTATTAACCTCAACATCAACCATATCAGAAATCTTCAATGAGACCCCTATCTTAAACTTTACGTAATGATTCATCTTGTAATCACAATCAAGGTCTATTTCGCCCTCCGTGCCCTCGGACTTGTTCTTAATCTTGTGCTTCAACTCAATCACATCATACCCTTCCTGCGACAAAAACGAACGAATAAGCGAAAGAACATCCTTGAGCTTAAACACACCTGAATACTGCGTAACACTCGGCGCAACCGAAATTTCCTTCGACATCAGGTCAAGTCCCGCTTTTGATAAATACTCGACAATTCACGCTCAGGCAAATACGTCTCAAGCTTCAAATACGACTTAATCGCTTCCTGGAAACGAGCAAGATCGCCCTGCAAACCACGCTCGTTCATCTTTGCCTTACCCTTCAACAAAACCGTAAAAATAAAGTCGTAAAAGTGCTGACCCAACCAGTGCGATTTCACCTTCTTCTTCGGATCCAACACCATATAACCAACAATCTCAATCTCCACTTCACCACGGTCCGCCTTCACTTTCTTGCCACCTAAAACGACTTCAACTTCCTTCTGGCCCATAATGTGAAAGTTAATATCCACATTGTACGAAAACAACGGCGCAAAAGTGACCACCGCTGATTTTGACAAACGCCACTTAATCCATAATTCTGCTCCTCTACCGCCATCAATATGTTCGTACATAATCTCCTTAAAATCCTCATCAGAACCACAATAACCATACTCGAGAAGCCACTCATGCATCAACGTATAAAGATAGTCCAAAGAGTACACATCGCGCAGGGCAATCTTGTTACTATACACCACTTTGCCCGGATCGCGAAACGACAACACAGGTTCCGGCATGCCCCAACTACCGTAAGAGTCATTTATAAGCGTTTCTAGCAGATGCTCACCCATCTGGAGGGTGAAGAGACTCGTGGAACATGCAGAACGAACACGTTCTGCTGTTCAGCCGAATCTTCTGATTCGGCTTGAATCTGCGATTCCACAAATCAGCTCTTATATTCCATCTTCGAATAAGGCTAGTAACCTTTAAATACGGTCTCTCGACGCCAAAGACCATGCTCATTGGTATCGTAGGAAAAGCAAACGTCGGCAAAAGCACCTTCTTCAAATCAATCACTCTCGCTGATGTACTCATTGCCAACTATCCCTTCGCCACCATCGACCCCAACAAAGCCTTTGCATTCATCAGAATTGATTGTGCCGACAAAGACTTCAACGTCCAATGCAACCCCCGATTCGGAACTTGCGTGAATCACCAACGATTCGTCCCCGTTGAAGTCATGGACGTTGCAGGATTAGTTCCTGGCGCACACCTCGGCAAAGGCATGGGCTTAACATTCTTAGATGATTTACGCCAAGCAGACGCGTTCGTCCACGTCGTTGATATGGCTGGTTCGACAAACGAACGCGGCGAACCCATCGAACCCGGCTCATACGACCCGGCAAACGACATCCGATTCCTCGAAATTGAACTTGACATGTGGGTTCTCGGCATCATCACCCGCGGCTGGGAAAAAACAGCTCGCGCACTTCAACAAGAAAAAGGCGCAGTTGTAAAGGCATTAGCTAAACAACTCTCCGGACTGAACGTCACTGAAGGACTCGTTGAAGAATTAACCAAAAAACTCAAATTTGATTTGGAAAAACCCGGAGACTGGACCGACGAACAACTCAAATCACTTGCCGTTCACATCCGCAAAAAAAGCAAACCCATGATCATCGCGGCAAACAAAATGGACCTACCTACCGCAGACGCGAACTTGGAACGCATCAAGAAAGAATTTCCTGACTATCCTATTATTCCCGTCAGCGCAGAAGCAGAATTAACCCTCCGAAGCGCACACAAAGCAGGACTCATCAATTACTTACCTGGCGACGGAGATTTCGCGGCAAAAGGCAATTTGAGCCCCAAACAACTCGAAGCACTCGAGTATATTCGCACACACGTACTCAAAAAGTACGGCAACACCGGCACTCAAAAAGTGTTGAATACTGCTGTGCTTGATTTGTTGAAGTATATGGCAATCTTCCCTGGCGGCGTCAACAAACTCGCAGACAAGGACGGAAATGTCATGCCTGACTGCTGGCTCTTACCTCCGGGCTCCACCGCATACAACTTCGCCCAAAAAATCCACACCGACATCGCAGCACACT
>CAYIEN010000023.1:0-3049 GCA_964362535.1 uncultured Methanosarcinales archaeon
CAATGGTTGGGTTGGAAAAAATCCTTGACAGATACATTGGTCCCTTAACTGTCATGGGAGCAATTTCGGTTGGCTTCCTCGCAGGCATGGCCGACATCTCCGGCGCATTGACTCACGGGACCAGCCTCTTGTTGACGGTTATGATCGTCTACAGAATGTACGAAGACATCGCACGCCAACACATGATGGATATGAACCCCATGATGAGAAAGTTTATGGGCGGCGAATAAATGGCGTTTCTTTCCTTTCTTGACCCTATCTTGAATTTCGCATTCGGTTGGCTATTGCCATTGCCCGCGTTCTGGAGCATCCTCATTTTGTGTTTCATTATTTCTTTACTCATTACTTTGATTTACAAATACACCACGAACCAAAGCGTGATGAAAGATTTGAAGACTGAGATTAAAACATTACAGGCAGACATGAAGCTGTTGCGCAACGACCCCACCAAAATGATGGAAGTCAACAAAAAAGCCATGGAAGCCAACATGAAATACATGAGCCACAGCCTCAAACCAATGCTGTTCACTTTCTTACCAGTCATCCTTATCTTCGGTTGGCTCAATGGACACCTCGCATTCGAACCCATCGCACCCGGACACGAATTCACGGTAACGACTGTGTTTGACAAAACAGCTGCGGGCAATATCACACTTCATGCACCGACCGGAATGACCGTGACAGGCGAATCTACGAAAACAATTACTGATAACAACGCCATCTTCACCCTCAAAGGCGAAGAAGGGCTCTACACGCTGACATTCACGCAAGGAGACCATACGTACACCAAAGACGTTCATATTGCAACTAACCGTGTCTACGTCGCACCTGTTTTAGTAGTCAATGACGGCAACCTCAAGACCATCACGACTAGCAACGAAAAAACCAAAGTCATCAGCATCGGAAGCTTCGGATTAACCTGGTTCTGGAGCTACTTACTTTTCTCCATCATCTTCTCCATGGCATTACGCAAGTTCATGAAAGTGTATTGATAATTTTTCGTCTTTCTTCACTTCATACTTTTTTATTTTTACTAGCAAATACAACCACAAAAAGAGACAACATCATGGAATGTCATTCACTAACGAAAATAGCTTTGCAAAAACTCCATCCACTCCACTGGAAGTGCAGGGGTGTTGTTGGCGTGATTTTTGCGGAAGAAGGCATTACGGGCTGGTTTAAACGTAAACTGCAGGTTTCCACAGGAAAAGAAGGGGTGCCTAGTGCCCAAATAGTCATATTTAAACACAAAAGTATTTAAATAGGTCTGCTTATAAATGACTTAAATACAACTCGAGAGAGCTCGTGGGAAAACCGGGGGGTGGACCCAGCTCACTTGTTGTCAATTTGGGGGATTAATATGGTTGCAAAGAAAGAAGCCAAATCAGGCAAAGAAATCAAAGTCGTCAACATCGTTGTATCCGCAAAGCTCGGTCAAGATATTCCTCTCGAAAAGATGGCCGCGACCTTGAGCAACACAGAATACAACCCCGAACAATTTCCTGGACTCGTTATCAGAATCAAAGACCCTAAGACAAGCGCTTTGATCTTCAGCTCGGGCAACATCGTCTGTACTGGCGCACGCACCATCCAAATGGTGAACGAAAGCATCAAAAAAATCATCAAAAGCCTTGAAAAAATCAACGTCAAAATCAAGGAATTCCCCGAAATCAAAATTCAAAATATCGTCGCATCCGGAAGCGTCGGCATGGACCTCAACCTCAACGTTTTGGCCATGAAGCTCGAAAACACCGAGTACGAACCCGAACAATTCCCCGGACTCGTCTACAAGCTCGTCGGCTCGCACAAAGCACCCTTCCTGTTGTTCAGCAACGGCAAAGTCGTCTGCACCGGAACCAAGAGCGAAGACGAAGTACACAAAGTCCTCGACATCTTGATAGAAAACCTCAAGAAAGCCAAGGCAAAGTAACACTCCTTTGTTAATCCGAACCCGCTAACCACTAGCGAAAGCTGGAAAAAGCACTGGACAGTTGCGCGTAGCGCATATAAAGCAGAAAAAAAGAGATGTATCAATGGACGCACAAGCCCAACTCCTCAGCGCCGCAGAAATGGTGCCAAAATTCGTCGAATTCTTCGAACGATCATCCTACGCAGACTTAGTAGAACACTCCCGACGCGGCGACAAATGGATCCACGCAGACTTTCAAGAATTAGCCAAGTTTGAGCCAGCCCTCGCAGATTTGTTGCTTGAAATGCCCGAGGAAGCGCTCAAAGGCTGCCAGACAGCGATTGAACAGTTTGACTTGCCTGGCGGTAACAACAAAGGATTCACCGTACGCTTCAAAAACTTGCCACCCAGCAGCAACGTGTTCATCAAACACATGCGCCACGAACACCTCAACAAACTCATCTATTTCGAGGGCGTAATTAGAAAAAAATCAGAAATTCGACCACAAGTTGTTAATGCCCGTTTTGAGTGTCCGAGCTGCGGAAATGTTCTTGCGTTGTTACAACTTGATGAAGCAATTAGAGAACCCACAAGATGTTCCTGCGGACGCAAAGGAAAATTCAAAGTCCTCGACCGAGAATTAGTTGACGCTCAAGGAATCGTGCTCGAGGAAGCCTCCGAAGAACTCGAAGGCGGCGAACAACCCAAACGCATGAACTGCTTCCTCAAAAACGATTTAGTCAGCCCGATGTCCGACCGACGCGCAAACCCCGGAAGCAAAGTGTTGGCTGTTGGCATCCTCAAAGAAGTTCCCATTACTCTCAAGTCAGGTGCAAAAAGCGTCAAAAGCGATTTAGTTTTTGAAGTAAATTATCTTGAACCTCGCGAAGAAGACTACTTTGACATTAAAATCACCGCAGAAGACGAAGCAAAAATTCTTGCATTAGCCGCAGACCCACCTACGCCAAGAATAAATAGTCTGCCGCATCTAAGACGTAGCGCTGATAGTTGCTCTGCCATCTTCTCGATAGCATACGCGTTTAATTCTAATGTACCGGCAGTTTTTGCCACTTCTGCCATGAAATCTTTGGTGTGACTCATTTCGGCACCACGCATAGAGCGATAAGATAATGTGCGAGT
>CAYIEN010000024.1:0-1593 GCA_964362535.1 uncultured Methanosarcinales archaeon
AGGTCGGGAATGTTTTCGGGCGGATAGTCTGCGATGAAAACCGCGACGTTTACTTGGCTTGCGAGGTCTGCTAAGTCTCGTTCTTTGTGATCGGTTGATAAGAGTCCGCCGAGTCTGCACGTTAAGTGTTTGAATCGTAATCCGCGAAGAATGCATGCTGCGGCGCACACGCCGTCCAATTGGTCTGAGCTGTACACTACTGCTAACATTGGTTGTTTTGAATCGTGATATGTTATAAAGATTTGGCGACTGGAGTGCTTGATTGTCAAAAAGCTTATATAGAAAATGCCGACGAGAAATGATATGGCTAATTTGGTGGCGTGTTTGGGTTCTGGGCAGGGTACATGGGCGCAGGTGATGAAGGTGGTTGATAGTCCTTCTTGGGAACACGTTTTTCTTGTCATGCCTGTTTTTTTCGCTGAAAAATTTCAGAATGTGAAAAAGAATTTGACGGTCATCAAGATTAACGAGAGCGATGACATTCCAGTTATGTCTGCTCACATTCAGAAAGAATTGGATGGCAAATTGTTTGCGGATGTTGGCGTGAACTTGATTTCTGGCTCGGGTAAAGAACATATGGCTGTGCTTTCTGCGCTGTTGAAGTTGGGTTGCGGAATTAGACTTGTTGCGTTTACCGAAAAAGAAGGATTTAAAGAATTATAAAAATTAATTGTTTTTCTTCGAGCGATATACTCGAAATCCTGACTGTCGTGCGATGGTTTCAACGTTGCCAAATACTTCTTCCATTTTTTTCTCGAATTGTGCGCCGCCGAAGTTGTGCCGTGCGACGAGCCAGAGTGAACCACCAGTAACCAAGTGTTCGGGTGCTTGTTCTATCATGCTGTTGCACAATTCTCTTCCAGCGCGCTGTGGAGGGTTGACATAGATTGCGTCAAACGTTCTGTCTTTCAAAGCAATGTATCTATCTCCTGTAAAAGTCTCAACAACGACGCCGTTGAGTCTGGCGTTTTTCTTTGCCAATCCCGTAGCACGTTGATTCACATCGGTAAGTGTTACTTCACATTGCGGGCAGGCTTTTTTGAGCGCGATGCCCAAAACGCCGTAACCGCAGCCCAAGTCGAGTATCTTAGAGCCGGGTTCGATTTGTGCTTCTTCGATTAAAATGGCGGTGCCGTTGTCTACTTTTGTTTTGGAAAAAATGCTGGTGTCGGTGGTAAAATCAAAATCGATGTTTCGGAGAATTGCGTGGATGGTTTTGATGGAGGATTTCGCGGTGGGCTTTTCTGAGTAATAGTGGTCGACCATGTTATTCTTCGCGCAGGTGCGGGATGATGCCGTAGAAAGTGTATAGGATTCTGTCAGTTGCGCGCACAAGTTCGAGATTTTTACCGGAAAGTGTGATGCAGTCGTCTTTGAGCGCGATGGACGCGGTAGTATTGATGTCTTGCAAAATTATAACCGAGACATTTTTTGTGGAACAGTCAATGATTGGTTTTGTTGCGCAGGCGTCTGTTTCGTTGACGGTGCACGCGGCTTGGACGTCGACGCCCATGGCGCGTGCCATGTTGAGGGATAATTCTGCTGCGGAAAGTGCGACGTAGGTTAAGGATTCAGGGCGGGGGTCAAATGAAA